>NZ_JAOVZR010000001.1:4251645-4559474 GCF_026619415.1 Hoeflea algicola | reverse complement strand
ATCAGGCTTGCCAGCAGGTCCGGACGCCGCAGAAACGGGCTGTCGAGCGGGGTTACCCCGCCAACCACCACGTGGTTGCCCCCGCCGGTGCCGGTGTGGCGGCCGTCGATCATGAACTTGTCGGCGCCGAGCCGGGTCTGGCGTGCCTCTTCATAGACCCCTTGGGTGATTGCAACGCACTCATCCCAACTGGTGGCGGGGTGGACATTGACCTCAACCACACCGGGATCGGGCGCCACCCGGATGACATTGAGGCGCGGATCGTGCGGCGGGCCGTAACCTTCGATATGGACCTTCAGGCCGAGTTTGTTGGCCGCCACTTCGGCAGCCGAGACCAGTTCGAGATAGTCCTCGACCTTTTCCACCGGCGGCATGAATATGCACAGGCGTCCATCGCGCGGCTCGACCGAGATCGCGGTGCGGACTGCGCCGTCGAGATCGCCAATTTCCTGCTCGACGCGCTGCTGGGTCGGCTCGGTTGCAGTAAACTGGGCGACCGGCTGGGCCGCAGCATCGGCGGCACGGGAGTCGGCCAGTGCATCGGCAAAGGCTGCTGCGGCAAGATCAGGCAGATCGCCGCGCGGTTCAGTCGGATCGGCGGGATTGACGAACGGATATTCGGATTCAGGCACATGCGGCAGCGAGCCGAGCGGCAGGCGATAGCCGACCGGGCTGTCGCCGGGCACCAGAAACACGTGGCCGCGCCGGGTCTTCCATTTTTCCGAGCGCCAGCCATGGGCCGCAGCCTTAGACTGCCAGCGCTGTACCGGCAGCACAAAGCCAGACGGCGTGGCAAGCCCGCGCGAAAACACCGTGGCAATGCGATGGCGTTCCTCGGCGTCCTCAAGCTTGGAGTTTTCCGGCGTCACATTGTCGGGCAGATTGCCTTCCTTGATGATCCATTCGGCCGGGTCCTCATAGGCGGGCACCACGTGACCCTCGGCAATTCCGAGTGTATCGGCAATCGCCGAGAGCAGTTGCCGGGCGGACTCCGGGCTTGCTTGCCCGGTCTCCTGGCCCTCGTCGGCGATCAGCTCGGCATTGTGCCAGATCGGCTTGCCGTCGCGCCGCCAGTAGAGCGAGAAGGTCCAGCGCGGCAGTGTCTCGCCGGGATACCATTTGCCCTGGCCATAATGCAGGAACCCGCCGGGCGCGAAACGGTTGCGCAGCCGCCGGATGAGCTTGTCGGCAGCCTCGCGTTTTTGCGGGCCAACTGCAGCGGTGTTCCATTCCTCACTTTCGAAATCATCGATCGAAACGAAAGTCGGCTCGCCGCCCATTGTCAGCCGTACGTCGCCCTGCTTCAGCTTGTCGTCAATTTCATGGCCGAGCTGGTTGAGCGCGTCCCAGGACTCGTCGCTGAACGGCTTGGTGATGCGCGGGTGCTCCGCCATCCGCTCGACCCGCATGTCGAAGCCGAATTCCACCTCGGCGAAACTCGCCAGCCCGGAAATCGGGGCGGCATTTCGGTAGTGCGGCGTTGCGGCAAGCGGGATGTGGCTTTCGCCGGTCAGCAGGCCGGAGGTCGGATCGAGACCGATCCAGCCGGCGCCTGGCAGATAGACCTCAGTCCAGGCATGCAGGTCGGTAAAATCGTGATCGGTTCCGGCGGGCCCATCTATTGCAACCAGGTCCGGCTTGAGCTGGATCAGGTAGCCCGAGACAAAGCGCGCGGCAAAGCCCAGTTGCCTGAGCACCTGCACCAGCAGCCAGCTGGTGTCCCGGCACGATCCGCGGCCGGTTTCAAAGGTTTCTTCCGGCGTCTGTACACCCGGCTCCATGCGGATGACGTAGCCAATCTCGTTGGCCAATCGGGCGTTGAGGCCGACAACGAAATCGACCGTGCGGGCGCGCTCACGCGGCACTGTCTGCATGAACGCGGCCAGCCGCGGCCCGGCAGGTTCCGGCGTGCGGTAGATCAGCAGATCGGGGGCTATGTCCTCGGGATAATCAAACGGCCATTCTTCGGCGATATCCTCGACGAAGAAATCGAACGGGTTATAGACCGTCATGTCGGCAACAAGATCGACCTCGATCTTGAATTCCATCACCGGATCGGGAAACACATAGCGTGCCATCCAGTTTCCGTAAGGATCCTGCTGATAATTGACGAAATGCTGCTCGGGACTGATCTTGAGCGAGTGCGAGACAACCCGGGTACGCGAGTGCGGCGCCGGTCTGAGACGGATGATCTGTGGGCCCAGACTAACCGGGCGGTCGTATTTGTAATGAGTCAGATGGTGAACGCTAGCCAGGATCGACATGAGCTGTATCCGTTGATCGGGCGGCCTTGCGGCGCAAAACAGCATGCATTGCCAGCCGAGCCATGTCCACCGGTGATGATGCAGCGCACATAAATAGAAGCCAGTTATCGCTGCCGGGTTTCACCCGATCGAGGCCATAACCCGCGGGTAATGGTGCCGGATAACAGCAAAAGGGCGGGCGCAGCCGGATATACCGGTGCGCCCGCCCTTTAAGAAAAGCAGATATGAGAAGAGGTTCAGGCGGCGAGTTCGCCTTCTTCGTCAAGCAGGGATTCGAGATCGAGGTGCGAGATCATCTGCTTGTCCTTGGCAATGATAGCCGTGGTCATTCTCTGAACTTCAGTGGCGCCGACCTCGGGCACGTTCTGGATTTCGCTCTCGGCGACGGTGACCATGTCGGAGACATTGTCGACCAGAAGGCCAACCAGTTGCCCGCGAACGCTGGCGACGATGATTGCCGAACGCTCGGTGGGCTTGATGGCTTCAAGCCCGAGCCGCAGCGCCATGTCGATGACAGGAATGACGGTACCACGCAGGTTGATCACGCCCATGACATGGCGCGGGGCGTGGGCCAGCGGTGTGGCCGGCGCCCAGCCGCGGATTTCCCGGACCGACATGATGTTCACACTGAACACTTGCTCACCGAGGAAAAACGAAATGATTTCAAGACCTGATGTCTGGTTGTCGGATTGCGTCGCGTTCATCCTGCCCTCGCTTCAAATGGCCCAACTCAATACCTGCGCCGCAAAGCTTGCCGGTATCAAGATCCGGATTGTCCGGAGCTAAATAGATTTTGGAAGAGGCACGGCTTGTTTTCACATGTGCCAATTGCGGTTTGCCGCCGCTGGGAAACGCATCATGCATGAAGCTCCACAGCCTCTTCCCATGATGGAATTTACGCATGGCTTCGTTAAGAATGCGGAAACACCAAACTACAGGAATATGTGGGTTTCAGGAGCATCATGGTGAAGATTGCGCAGAACATGCCGCTTCGGCACCCACGGTATCAGGCTTGAACCAGCGTCCAAGCAGGCGACGTCCCGGGGTTCCCAGAGGCATCCACAACCCAGACAACACCGCACCCTGCCCTTCGGCAGCGCCGCCGTGGCGAAACGGTTAGATGGATCTGCATGCGACGCTCGGTCGGCGCCGCATGCAGGTGGCAGGTGCAGGCTTGTGCTTTAGTCCTTGGGCTTGCGCTTGAGGCCGCCCTTGCCGCCATCCTTGGCAGATGCGTGACCGGGTGCCGGCGCAGGTGCGGGGGCTGCGGCTGGTGGCGGGCCCTTGCGGTGCGACTTGGCTGGTTTGGCGTCAGCCTTGAAGGCAGGCTTGTCACGCTTGGGCTTCTTGTCCTTGGCCTTGGGTTTGTCCGCGGCATAAGGTTTGTCTGCGCCCTTATCGCTGCGGACAGCCGGCTTGGCTTTTTTCGGCTTTACATATTCCGCTGCAGGCTTGTCGCCCTCAACCGGGCGTGCCGGCGGAATATCATCGTATGGCCACACGCCCGGCTTCGCGCCGGTGGGCAGGTCATCGCGGGCCGCAGGTTTACGGTCAGCGTAGGCATCTTGCCGCGGCGGCCGATCGTCACGCTTCTTGCCGCCGGTGAAGGGGCGTTTCTTGGCATAATCAGGCTTTGCCTTTTCGCGCGGGCGATAATCATCTCCCGTCTGCTCAGAACGGTCACCGCGAGGGCCTCGATCTGGACGCGGGCCCGGTGCGGAATCGTTGTCGCGGGGGCGCGGGGGGCGCTGGTTGCGCGCCGGCGCTTCGGGAACACCGGCAAGCCGCGTCACGACGACATTCTTCTCGATCTTGCCCGATGGGCCGATTTCGGCCTCGAATCTTGCCGCCGCTGCGCCGGTAATTTCAACATGCGTATCCAGATCATGTATCCGGATCGAGCCGATTTCCGCCTTGGTAATGTTGCCGGCGCGGCAGATCATCGGCAGCAGCCAGCGCGGCTCTGCCGATTGCTTGCGACCCAGCGACAATGAAAACCAGACGGCATCCTTGATCGGCACATGCTCACGCGGCGCACGCTCCTGAAAAGTGCCACCGGATGAAGGCACCGGGCCATTTTCCATCAATTCTTCGGGTGCTGACCGGCCGGCATGGTGAAAGCGCATCAAGGCCACGGCAACCTTTTCAGGGCCATGCCGTTCCAAAAGCGCAGCAACCATGGCGGTTTCGTCTTCGGTAATGTCGGCCAGGAAGTTCGGGTCGTCCATCAGACGCTCATCATCGCGGGCCAGGATCTCGGCGGCCGACGGTGGCCGTGCCCACGTCGCCGAAATCCGCGCGTCGGCCAGAAGCCGCTCGGTGCGACGACGGGCGTTGTACGGCACCACCATGGCGGAGACACCCTTGCGCCCCGCCCGACCGGTACGCCCGGACCGATGTAGCAGCCCCTCGGGCGATTTGGGCAGATCGGCATGAATGACCAGCTCGAGATCAGGCAGATCGAGTCCGCGGGCGGCAACATCGGTGGCAACGCAGACCTTGGCGCGGCCATCACGCAGAGACTGCAAGGCATGGGTGCGTTCGTTCTGGCTGAGTTCGCCCGAAAGCGCGACAACGGCAAAACCGCGGTTGGAAAACCGTGCGGTCAGGTGGTTGACCGTGGCGCGGGTGCTGCAAAAGACGATGGCGTTCTTGGCATCATAATAGCGCAGCAGGTTGATGACGGCATTCTCGCGGTCATTCGGCGCAACGGTCAGTGCACGATACTCGATATCGAGGTGCTGCTTCTGTTCACCGGCAGTGGTAACACGGACCGCCTTGCGCTGATAGCGCTTGGCAAGATTGGCGATGCCCTGCGGTACGGTGGCAGAAAACATCAGGGTACGGCGTTCATCCGGCGCAGCGTCGAGGATGAATTCGAGATCGTCGCGGAATCCGAGATCAAGCATCTCGTCGGCTTCGTCGAGCACCACGGCGCGAATGGCAGAGAGATCCAGCGAACCGCGGTTGATATGATCACGCAGGCGGCCGGGCGTTCCCACCACAATGTGGGTGCCGCGTTCGAGCGTGCGGCGCTCGGTCATCATGTTCATGCCGCCGACGCAGGTGGCGATCCGCGCGCGGGCTTCGGCATAAAGCCAGGCCAGTTCGCGCTCGACCTGGAGTGCAAGTTCACGGGTCGGTGCGATGACCAGCGCCAGCGGCGCCTGGGGATGGGGCAACGACTGCTCGTCGCCCATCAAGGTCGGCGCCAGCGACATTCCGAAAGCCACGGTCTTGCCCGACCCGGTCTGAGCCGACACCAACAGGTCGGCATCACGCAGTTCGGGCGCGAGAATGGCTTCTTGCACCGGTGTGAGCGCATCATAGCCGCGCTTTGTCAGCGCATCACTGATTGCTGAATGAATATCTGTCCTGGGCGTCATCGTGTTCTTTCAATTGAAATTTGCCGGGCCGGCGGGATCGCTAGTGGAAGGCGTTCAACCACGGCTGCGGCGGATCGCTGCGGTATAGGGCATCAAAGCGGAGGTTCAAAGCGGCAATTTCGCGGGGCAGCCCGCAAATTATCTGGATAATCGCCCCCGATCAGTCAATCAGTGGGGAACCAAGGCAGTGGTGCGGCGTTATTGTGGCATGAAAAAGACCGTTCTCATATCCGCCGCTGTTCTCGCCCTGGGTGTTGCCGCTATTGCAGCCGACGAGCGCAGCATTGTCCCGCAAACAGCCACTGCGAACATTGCCATGACGTCGCTTTCGCCGCGGGTTTCAACCGTACTGCATACCTCGGATGCTTTTGACGCCGTACATTCCGACAAACAGCACCCGGGCGCGGCCCGTCTGGTGTTGTCTCCAACAACCGCAAAAACCGATGCTTGTGAGAAAGCCAACTGGCCCTACTACCCCGCCGATTGCCTGGAACGGGTGGAAACGTCTCAACTCTAAGTAACCCGAAGGCGGGAACCGCGATTGCGGCGCTGCACGCGGGGGGCGACCCGATCGCCGCTATAGAAATCGATACCCGCATTCTTGACCGCTCCAGAACGATGCCGCAGAACTTCGTTCAGCGAAGCTAAGCCGGCTTCGGTCTATCTTGGAGCAGGGCATGTCGAATTCGCATTTTGTCATCACGCTGGGTTGCGCCGATCAACCGGGCATCGTCGCAGCAATCACTGCAGAACTGGCGCGGCTGGGCGCCAATATTGCGGAATCGGGCCAATTCTGGGACCGCAGAATCCAACCGGTTCTTCATGCGGATTGCGATTGAAGCACCTGCGGGGACGCAATCCGATGCCATTTCCGCGGCACTGCAGGAACCGGTCACCCGTTTTGACATGCAGCTCGACATCAACAACCGAGCCAAACGCCCAAAGATCATCATCATGGTCTCGAAATTCGATCACGCCCTGCTGCATCTGATCTACCAGATCCGCGTCGGCTGGCTCGACGCCGAAGTGGTGGCGGTCGTCTCCAATCACGATGACAGCCGAAAACGGGCCGAGAGCGAGGGCCTGACATTTCACCACTGGCCTGTAACCCGCGACACGAAAGCTGCGCAGGAACAGAAACTGATCGATCTGGTAGAGGAAACCGGCGCCGATCTGGTGGTGCTTGCGCGCTACATGCAGGTGCTGTCCGACAATTTGTCACGTGAGCTGTCGGGCAAGGTAATCAACATCCATCACTCGTTCCTGCCCAGTTTCAAGGGCGCCAAGCCCTACCACCAGGCCCACGAGAGGGGCGTCAAGCTGATTGGTGCGACGGCACATTACGTGACGGCCGACCTTGATGAAGGCCCGATCATCGAGCAGGAGACCGAACGCGTCAGCCACGCCATGACCGGCGACGATCTGGTCGCCACCGGCCGTGATATCGAAGCCCGGGTGCTGGCGCGAGCTGTAAAGTTGCATCTTGAATCGCGGGTGATGCTCAATGGCCGCAAGACCGTGGTGTTCGGATGAGCTCCCATGAACTGGGATGACATCCGGGTTTTCCTCGCCGTGGCACGCTCCGGACAAATCCTCGGAGCGGCTCGGCGGCTGGGGATCAACCATGCCACCGCGGCGCGACGGCTGACTTCGCTGGAGAGCGCGCTTGACGCGCAGCTCATCGTGCGCCGCACCAATGGCTGCGGGCTCACGGGTGAAGGTGAAGCCTTCCTGGTCCATGCCGAACGGATGGAAGCCGAGATGCTCGCCGCCCAAGCCAACCTGGGACGCACCGACAGCGCCATTTCGGGCACCGTGCGGATTGGTGCGCCTGACGGTTTCGGTGTGTCGTTCCTGGCGCCAAGACTGGGCAGCCTGATCGCACGCCATCCGGATTTGCGGCTGCAACTGGTGCCGGTACCGCGCAGCTTCTCGCTGCCGCAACGCGAGGCCGATATCGCTATCACCGTCGAGCGGCCATCCGGTGGCCGACTGGTGGCGCGCAAACTGGTGGATTATTCACTGGCGCTCTATGCCTCGCGGGGTTACCTGCAAGCTCACGGAACGCCAACCCGGACGGAAGACCTCAAAGATCACCGGCTGATCAGCTATGTCGAAGACCTGATCTTTTCGCCGTCATTGCATTTCACCCGCGACATCCTGCGCAACTGGACGGCACAACTGGAAATTTCCAGTGCGACCGGACAAACCGAAGCGGTGCGTTCGGGCGCAGGCATCGCCGTGCTGCACGATTATATTGCCGTGGCCGACCCGGATCTGGTCCGGCTGCTGCCCGACCACCGGATCGAGCGGTCCTATTACATGGTCTATCATGAATCGGCGCGAGACCTGGCGCGGGTGCGCACCGTGGCCGATCACATCTCCGCTATCGTCCATGAACACAAGGCGGATTTCTTCTTGTAGCCGCAGTAGGCTTACATCAAGGCAAATCGACGCTGAAAAAACAAAACGCCTGCCGGGTCAGACCCGACAGGCGCTTGTAGTATGTCGGGACGTCGAACCGGTGCTTGGGAGGAGGATCCCGGCTCAATGTGTCCCGACTGATGCCCCGCCGAACTGGGAGGAGGAGGTGTTCGACGCGGCGTTGATTGGGATATGGGACATCAAATGCTGCGATGCAATAGAAGTGCCGAAAATATTTTGATCTTCCGGTAAAACATCCGTGATCGCCAACACGCGTCGCGATAGCCAAACCCTGGCTGCGAACACACAATGATGGATCGCCCGACAGCGTCAACTAACCAAATCGAGCATGAATAGCCATCAACGCAAAACCGGGGCTCAGGGCCCCGGTTGCGATTGGTTCAGGCTGTCTGCAGGGCGCCGGGTCCGGGAATGGCGCCGGGCGGGCATTTGCCCATGATGATCATCCCAAGAACCTCATCCTTGGTGACATCGGAAGTCCTGGCGTGGCCGACCACCTGCCCGTTCTTCATGACGCTGACACGGTCGGCGAGGTCGAACACATCGTGGATGTCGTGGCTGATCAGGAAGATGCCGATGCCTTCCTTTTTCAATTGCTTGATCAGGTCACCCACCTGCTCGGTTTCCTGCGGGCCTAGCGCCGCCGTCGGCTCATCCATGATCAGGATGCGGGCGTTGAAGAGAATGGCGCGGGCAATCGCCACCGACTGGCGCTGGCCACCGGAGAGCTTGCTGACCGGCTCCTTGAAGCGCTGGAAATTCGGGTTCAACCGGCCCATCACCTTGCGTGCCTCGGCTTCCATCGCAATGTCATCGAGCGTGCCCCAGGCAGTCTGCAGCTCGCGGCCGAGATAGAGGTTGGCCGCCGCATCGACGTTATCGGCGACAGCCAGCGTCTGGTAGATGGTTTCGATGCCAAATTTCTTGGCGTCGCGCGGGTTCTCGATATGCACTTCCTCGCCATTGATGAAGATCTTGCCGGCATCACGCTTGTAGGCGCCCGAGAGGATCTTGATCAGCGTCGACTTTCCCGCGCCATTGTGGCCCAGCAGCGCCACAACTTCACCCGGGAACAGATCAACCGACGCATGGTCGACCGCCTTGATGCCACCAAAGGCGATGGAAATGTCGCGAAGTTCGACCAAGGGTGTCTTGTTCATCGTATCTGACATGTCGGGGCTCCTTACTTGGCGCTTCGGCGGTACATGGTGTCGATCCAGACGGCGACGACGAGAACTCCGCCCACCACCATCTGCTGGATCGCGGCATCGAAGCCGATCAGCACCATGCCGGTCTGCAGCGACTGCATCACGATTGCGCCGAGGATCGCGCCGTAGATGGTGCCGACGCCGCCGGCAAACGACGTACCGCCGATCACTGCCGCAGCGATCACATAGAGTTCGTCAAGTGTGCCCAGATTGTTGGTCGCGGAATTGAGACGGGCACTGGCAATGACCGCGGACAGGCCGCACAGCAGCCCCATCAAAGCGAAGATCTTGACCGTGACCCAGCGGGTGTTGATGCCGGCAAGTTCCGCAGCTTCGGGATTGCCACCGATGGCAAACACATAGCGGCCGAAGCGGGTGCGCGAGGTCAGGAAGGTCATCAGGATACCGACACCGAACAGGATCAGCACCGGGATGGCGAAACCGTGGGAAATGAACAGCTCATTGATCGGGGTGTCGATGTTGTTGGCGGCCACATATTGTTTGACGATGCCGCGCGGCCAAGGATAGCTGTTGACCAGCATGACGAAACCGATGGTGACGCCACACCCGACGACGCCGAGGAACATCTCGGCCCACATTGGCCGCAGCGGGAAATTGTAGCGGTTGCGCTGACGCCGGCCGACCACCAGCATGGCTACAATACCAAGGCAGACCAGCACACCGACGATCCAGCTTCCGGTGGCGCCGATCGAGCCATAGGGACCGCCTCCCAGCAACGCAAAGGTGCTGTCGACCGGAGAAATGGTCTCGCCGCGCGCCAGCAAGAACGCCGCGCCGCGCCAGACCAGCAGCCCGCCCAGCGTGACGATGAAGGCTGGGATGCCGAGATAGGCAATAAGATAGCCGTGAAATGCGCCGATCGCGGCACCAATCAACAGGCCGCAGACGACGGTGATGATCCAGATCATCGGGTGGCCGAGACCGAGATATTCGGGCAGGATCCAGACTTGGACGATGGCCATCATCATGGCCGAGAAGCCAAGGATCGAACCAACCGACAAATCGATGTGCCGGGTGACGATCACCAGAACCATGCCGGTGGCCATGACGCCGATGGAGGCTGTCTGAACCGAGAGGTTCCACAGGTTGCGCGCCGACAAGAACGAGCCGCGGCCGATGACCAGTTCGCCATAGACGTGGAACCCGATCCAGATCGCCAGCAAGGCGGCGATCATTCCCAGCAGCCGGACATCAACCTCGGTCGCGCGCAGGAACTTTGTGAACAGGCCCTCGTTTTCGACCCGACCAGCGCCGGTTTCGGATTTTGATAGTGTTTGGCTCACCTGGACTCCCCCATCCACAAGCAATTATTGGCCGCTCCCGCAGTCGCGGTGGCCGGCATCAGTTTGCGTCGTCCGATTATGATCGGCAAGGCGCGACCTGCGCCGACGAATCCTCGCCGGCGCAGGTCTTGTTCAAAACCCAAGCTGGATCAGCAGCCGTTAACGCCGTCCATGGCGCCTTCGCAGACCTTGTCCTTGGCAATGTGACCCGCCTCGATGACAACCCCGATGTTGTCCTTGGTGATCGGCGTCGGTGCCAGGAAGATCGCATTCATCTCAACGCCCTTGGCGCCACCGGACCACTTAACGGCACCAGGGATGTCGGTCATCGCCTTACCATCAGCAAGCATGGCGGCGATATCGCCGGCAGCCTTGCCAAGTGCCCGTGCATCTTTCCAGACCGAAACAGTCTGGGTGCCACGGGCAACACGGTTGAGCGCTGCATGGTCACCATCCTGGCCACCGACCGGGATGTTCAGGCCCTGGGCTGCAAGCGCTGCAATCGCACCGCCAGCCATGCCGTCATTTTCCGACAGAACCGCGTCAACCTTGTTATCAGCAGCGGTCAGGATCTGCTCCATGTTCTTCTGCGCGTTGTCCGGCTTCCAGCCATCGGTGAATGCTTCGCCGACGATCTTGATCTTGCCAGCTTCGACATCCGCGCCGATGACTTCCATCATGCCTTCAAGCAGGAACAGCGCGTTCGGATCGCCCTTGTCACCCTTGATGATGGCATAGTTGCCTTCCGGCTGCGCGGCCTTGACGGTCTCGGCAATGATGCGGCCGACGCCCTTGTTGTCAAAGGTCAGGTAGAATGCGCGCTCATCTTCAATCAGGCGGTCGTAGCCAAGTACCGGGATGCCTTCGGCAGCGGCCTTGTCGACAGCGGCGCCAACAGCGCCCGAGTCGACTGACAAGATCACCAGCGCGTTCGCGCCCTGGGCGATGAGGCTCTCGACATCGGTAAGCTGCTTGGCGGCCGAAGCCTGCGCATCAGCCGAAATATAGGTGTCACCATTGGCTTCAATGGCGGCCTTCATGGCTGCTTCGTCGGTCTTCCAGCGCTCTTCCTGGAAGTTCGACCAGGAAACACCGATCACCATGTCCTTAGCGAAAGTTGCCGTCGACATCGTCAGCGCGATGGCTGATCCAGCCATCAAATAGATAAACGATTTCATGTTGTCCTCCCAAGGGAATTTCCTGCCGGACGGGGCCTCCCTGCCCGGTCAATGCTCAACTGCACGAACTGAAACCAAAAGTCCAGTTATTTTCTCGACAGTCGAGAAAATTAATGTCAGGGTTCCGCCACGCTGTCAACTCAGGCCGGGCTTCCCGGCTGGCATCCTTTTTTCACAGGCCCACCCAGGAGCCGGATGCGATGATGCGGAGACAAGGAAGAATCCCCGGGAAAGACGTCATTGCGCGGCGTTGACACGGGGACGCGGGGGGAAGCATGGAATAACAAGGCCCCGGAAGTGGCTGTTATCCATGGCGGAGGAAACGGGAGCGGTTTCAACACAATGAAGGTGCGGCGGCGAAAATGCTGACGAAATCCAGCTCGGAGTTGATCCGGCGCCAGAACCGGGCGCTGGTGCTTGCGGCGTTGCGCGAGCAGCGCGGTCAATCGCATACCGAACTGGCGATCGCCACCGGTCTTGCGTCGGCTACCGTCACCGCCATCACCCAGGAACTCGAGAGCGAACGTGTTATCGAGCGCGCCGAGGCGCCGTCCGCCAAGGGGCGCGGACGACCGCGAGTACTGTTCAATCAACGCCGGGCCGCAGCCTATGCGGCCTTCGTCCGGATCTCGTCGGATGCGCTTCAGTATTCGATGGTGGATTATTCCGGGACGCTTATCGACCGCATTGAAGAAAAGCGCGACAACACCGGCCAGCAGGCCGAAATCTTCGTCCGCGGTATCCGCGCGGCGCTCAACAAGCTTGCGGAACGAACCGGGGTGACGCGTGACGCGCTGGTGGCGATTTCGATTTCGTCAAAGGGTCTGGTGGCAGACGACAATGCGACGCTGTTGTGGTCTCCAGTGCTTGGCGGCCAGCAGATCAATCTGCGCGAAGCGCTGGCGCCGGATTGGCGCGCCAAGGTGACACTCAACCATGAGAGCCTGCTGGTCGCGAGTGCCCTGCACAAATCCTTGCGCAAGCAGACTGGCTTGCCAGTGCCGCGACTGGCGGCGCTGTCGCTTGGTCATTCCATCGGATTGGGCGTTGTCGACGCAGAACACCCGCACTCGCCACAAGCCAGGGCGCCCGGGTTCGGCCACATGATTCACACCCATGATGGCGCTCTGTGCCGGTGCGGCTCGCACGGCTGCATCGAGGCCTATGCGGGGTTCTACGCGATCCTGC
The DNA here is from genome assembly GCF_026619415.1 of Hoeflea algicola. NCBI lineage: Bacteria > Pseudomonadati > Pseudomonadota > Alphaproteobacteria > Hyphomicrobiales > Rhizobiaceae > Hoeflea > Hoeflea algicola. The sequence goes on along the minus strand of NZ_JAOVZR010000001.1, from coordinate 4,546,501 downwards.
GCGCCGCCTTTGAAGTCCCACCCAACACCATTCCCGCCAGTTTTGTGCCCTTCACCGAGGTCGAGAAAATCGCCGGACTGGCGCGACGCGGCGACCGCATGGCGGAATTTGCCTTTCGCCAGGCCGGGACCGCGCTCGGCAACGGGCTGGCCCGGCTGGTCAGCCTCTATGGCCGGATGCCGGTTGTCTTTACCGGGCCGGGCATCCGGTTCTTCGACCTGATGCAACCGGGGATCGAACAGGGCCTGTCGGCCTCGCTCGGCATCCGCATTGAAGGCCCGCTTGAGATTTCTCTTTCGCATGACGAGGAAGGCCTGGTGTTCGAAGGCCACCTCAACCGCACAATGGCGGCGATTGACCTTGAGGTGATCGCGCCGAAGATCCTGGAACAGGGGGGAACATGATGAGATATACAGACCGGGGCCCGCGTCTGCCCAGCCATCTGGCTGTGCTGCTGGGCCTACAACTGGCGCTCGCCGGCACGGCGCTGGCAACCGACCCCTGGGCGGAACGCACCCAGGCATTGGGCGCGACTGGCGCGATGCCGTCGGGACGATTGTCCAAGCCCGATCTTGAACGATTAATGGCAACCGGCGAGGCGCTGTTTGCGGCGCGGTTTACCACCGAGGACGGTGTCGGTCGGCCGGAAGCAACGCAGGCGATTGACCCAACCCGGCGCAAACATGCACGCCAACAGGCGTTCATGCGCACCGCCGGACCGGATTCGGGATCCTGCGGCGCCTGCCACAACCAGCCGGTGATGGGCGGCGCCGGGGATTTCGTGGCCAACGTATTCGTTTCCGAAGGCTTCGAAAGCGCCGACTTCGATTCACTGGACCCGCAATTCTCCAATGAGCGCGGCACCAATCACGTGTTCGGCTCGGGCCTGCTGGAACTACTGGCGCGGGAAATGAGTCGCGATCTGCAGGCAATCCGCGACAAAGCGCTGGCTCAGGCGCGCGCGGAAGGCAAGACCGTGCGGCTACCGCTTGAAACCAAGGGTGTGGCATTCGGCTTCATCACCGCCGAAGCCGACGGCTCGGTCAATCTCGATGAACTTGACGGCGTCGACACCGACCTGGTGATCCGCCCGTTCAGCCACAAAGGCGTGATGACCTCGCTGCGGCAATTCACCATCAACGCGCTCAACCACCATCACGGCATGCAGCCTGATGAACGGTATGGCGCACGCTGGACCGGCTCGGCGGATTTTGACGGAGACGGCAAATCCGTCGAGGTGACCGTCGCCGACATCTCGGCACTGGTTGCCTGGCAGGCGACATTGCCCGCGCCGCGGCAAGAGGTTCCTCAAATTGCCGGCTGGCCTGAGGCCGCAGTGCGTGGCGAAGTGGTATTTGGCGAACTTGATTGCGGCAGTTGCCACCGTCCTTCGCTGCCGCTGGAAAGCCTCGCCTTCTCTGATCCCGGCCCATACGATCTGGCCGGCACCCTCAACGACCGGCAAGTCGATGCGCCGGCGATTTACGATCTGGCGTTGATGGACTGGGCGGCGTCCCTGCCCCGCGACGAACAAGGCCGGGTGCTGGTGCCTCTGTTCGGCGATCTCAAACGCTATGTCATGACCGACAACCAAATCGACGCGCTCGGCAATGAATTGCTGTCGCAACGTTTTGTCGACCGCAACATTTTCCAGACGACCGAATTGTGGGGCGTCGGATCAACCGCGCCCTATGGCCACCGCAATGATTTCCACAGCCTGGACGAAATCATTCTGGCCCACGGAGGCGACGCGCGGGCTTCCCGGGATGCCTATGAGGCTGCTCCCGATGCCGACAAATCCGCCTTGATTGCCTATCTCAAAACTCTGGTGATTGCCCCATGACCTATATCCGTTCCTGTCTCACGCTTGGCATCATCAGCGTTTTGTCATTCCACCAGCCCGCACATGCAGAGACCGCGTTCACCGCGGACATCCCGACGCTGCACGAGGAGGCGATCGCGGCGGGTATCGATCACAGCTACACCGGGCCGTGGGAGTTCTTTGTTGGCGGCGGTGCGGCTAGTTTTGATTGCAACGGCGACCGGCTCCCCGATCTGCTGCTGGCTGGCGGTGCCTCAGAGGCGCAATTGTTCGTCAATCAAAGCCCTACCGGCGGCGCGCTGGCATTCAGGGCCGTACAAACCGGATTGTCATCGGAAGATCTAAGCAAGGTTCTGGGCGCCTACCCGCTCGACATAGACAATGACCGCCATACCGATCTGGTGCTGCTCAAACTGGGCCGCAATCTGGTTCTGAAGGGCGGGCCGGATTGCAGCTTTACCAAAGCCAACCGCGCCTTCAGCTTCGATGGTGGCCGCGCCTGGTCGACGGCGATGTCGGCGGTCTGGGAGAAGGAGGCTCGGTTTCCGACCATCGCCATTGGCAATTATGTGGACAGGTCCGCGCCGGGCACACCGTTTGGAACCTGCGAGGCCAACTGGCTGCTGCGCCCACGCGCAGGTGAGACGCCGGATTACACAGAGGCGCTGACGCTGGAGCCAGGTTACTGTGCGCTGTCGATGCTGTTTACCGACTGGAACCGCTCCGGCCAGCCCGACCTCAGGGTTACCAATGACCGGCAATATTATCGCGGCGGCGAGGAGCAACTCTGGGACGTGTCGCCGGGCCGTGCGCCAAAACTCTATTCGGCATCGCAAGGCTGGCAACGGCTGACCATCTGGGGGATGGGCATCGCCGAAATCGATTTCGACGCCGACGGCCTGCCCGAATACGCACTGACCTCGATGGGAGACACCAAGCTGCAGAAACTCGACGACGAGGCCGGCGAAGATCGGCCGATCTACCGCGACATCGCCTTCGAGATGGGCGCCACCGCGCAGCGGCCCTATACAGGCGGTGACCCGAAGCCATCGACCGGCTGGCACAGCCAGTTCGCCGACATCAACAACGACACCATGACCGACCTATTCATCGCCAAGGGCAACGTCCAGGCGATGCCGGATTTCGCCAGTTTCGACCCGGACAATCTGCTGCTTGGCGGGTTTGACGGAAAATTCCACGAGAAAGGCGGGGAAGCCGGTATTGCCCTTGATACGCGCGGACGCGGCGCGGTGGTGGAGGATTTCAACATGGACGGCATGCTCGACCTGCTGGTCGTCAACCGCGAGCACCCGGCAAGCCTGTTCCGGAATCTCGGCGCGGCAACCAGCTGGGGCCACCGTCCGCTCGGCAACTGGGTCAAGATCGAGCTCGACAATGGCGCCATCAACCCCGCGGCGGTTGGGGCACTGATATCCGTGCGCACCGGCACCCGCACCCAGACCCGGCGGCTGCAGGTGGGCGGCGGCCATGCTTCAGGCCAGGCCGGGTTCACACATGTCGGCCTGGGCGTATCCGAGCGCGCCACCATTCGGGTGCAATGGCCCGACGGCGAGTGGAGCCATCCCTACCGGGTGTTTGCCAACCAGCATGTGCGGATCATTCGTGGTGAAGCCAATGCGCGCTATTGGTATCCGGTCGCGCAATAGCGATGACCATGCCTGCCGCGCACGGGCCGATACCGGTGGGCGCGGCAGTGCTTGCTAATGATTAATCGATGAAGCTATTGCGGATCGCATAGGCGACCGCCTGGGTTCGGTTGACAGCGTCGAGCTTGCGCGCGGCATTGTTGAGATAGTGATTGACCGTATGTTCCGACAGGTCGAGAATCCGGGCGATTTCCACCGATGTCTTGCCCGCCGAGGTCCAGACCAGGCACTCGCGTTCACGCTCCGTCAGGGGTGAATCAACCTTGGCGGGCTTGGCCGAAACGAACCGCAGCTTGTGATGCGCCACATGCCCGAACAAGGCGAGGCTTGCCTTTTCGGTGAAGTCCATCGCCTCGCGTTTGCCAAGGAAACAGACTGCCGCCGGGCCATGGTCGGGATGGTAGACCGGAACAATGAACCAGCAATCGAGATTATAATCCTTTCGAAACGCGCTCAAAGCCGTCTGCCGCGCGGGTGACGTGGACAGGTCCGGAGTGTCAAGACGATACTCATCCGGTGCGCCAATACCGTTCAAGGCGTCGGCCAGGGGGCTGTTCTTGATCAAGCCGCTGTCTTCATAGCGTTGCACCAGCGCTGCCGGCGCGGAGGTGATGATCATCATGTCGGCAAAAGTCTTCGGTCCCTGATCAGGGGAACTGGCGATGAAGAAATAGTTGAACCCGTAAGCGTCTGCAAGCTCCCGCAACAAGCGGAAAATATCGAACTGTGTTGTGCATTTACCCAATCGGCTCAAGAGATCCGCCTGATCCTTGGCTGGCCGACCGCGCTTGGTCATTTGTTACCCGGCCGGTGCAGGAAAAACCGTTTCAATTCGAACTTCGCAATACTCGCGATAGATTTGGCGAAGCGACGTCCGCCCGAACTGACAATTGAATTTCCGGGTGAATAGGCCATCCGCTTCCTTCCATAAACGATAGGTGACTGCCGTCGAGGCGACATTCGTCAACGTGTTCGATTTTTCATTGTGACTGCGCATTCCCGGCAAATCCCTTGGTCAAAGCTATACCAAAGGAAACCGGATGCAAAATGATTGCACCACAAATTTTCGTATTGTCGAAGCGGCATTTTGGGACATACTGTTCCACGACTAAAAGCAAGAGAGTTCAAGGGGTAAACATGCTGGGAATGATGCAAGAATGGCCGCTTCTCTGCCACAAAGTGATAGACCATGCGGCAATTTATCACCGCCAGCGGGAGGTTGTTTCCCGCTCTGTGGAAGGCCCCCTTCATAGAACCAATTACGGCGAAATCCACGCACGATCACTCAAACTCGCGCAGAGGCTTGCCCGTGACGGGATTGGAATCGGCGACCGGGTTGCCACCATGGCATGGAACACCTGGCGACACATGGAAACCTGGTATGGGGTCCTCGGTGTTGGCGCGGTCTACCACACCCTCAACCCACGGCTGTTTCACGATCAGATCGCCTGGATCATGAACGACGCCGAAGACCGAATGCTGTTTGTCGACCTCACCTTCGTCAAGCTTGTCGAAATCATCGCGCCGAAAGTGCCGAGCCTGGAGCGAATCGTCATCCTGACCGACGACGCGCACATGCCCGAAACCTCGCTTGCCAACACTGTCTCTTATGAAAGCTATATCGCCGAGGTCGATGGCGACTTCGCCTGGGCCGACTTCGACGAACGCACGGCAGCAGGAATGTGCTATACATCGGGCACCACCGGCGACCCCAAAGGCGTGGTCTATTCCCACCGCTCGAACGTATTGCATGCGATGATGGCGCTGCAGCCCGACATGCTTTGCCTGTCATCACGCGACCGGTTGATGCCGGTGGTGCCGCTGTTTCATGCCAATGGCTGGTCAACCGCATTCTCGGGGCCGATGTCGGGGTGCGCCATGGTCATGCCGGGCCCCGGGATGGACGGACAATCGATCTATCAATTGCTCACCGAGGAAAAGGTGAGCATCACCGCGGCGGTGCCGACCGTGTGGCTGATGTTGCTGCAGTACATGGAAAAGGAAGGCGGGGAACTGCCGGACCTGAACCGTGTCGTGATTGGCGGCTCTGCCTGTCCACGGGCGATCACCCAGGCATTTCAGGACAATTATGGCGTCGATGTCATCCACGCCTGGGGCATGACCGAGATGAGCCCATTGGGCACACTGTGCTCGGTGAAACCGGAATACCGACACCTGGAGGGCGAGGCGAAACTCGACCTGCAGAACAAACAGGGCCACCCGCCCTTCACGGTCGAAATGAAAATCACCGACGACGAGAACAATGAGCTACCTTGGGATGGCGCCACGTTCGGACGCCTCAAGGTTCGCGGACCGGCGGTGTCGTCGTCCTACTACAAGGCGCGTGGAGCCGAGCAGTTCGACACGGAGGGTTGGTTCGACACCGGCGATGTCGCCCATGTCGACCGGCATGGCTACATGCAGATCACCGACCGGGCCAAGGACGTGATCAAATCAGGCGGTGAGTGGATCTCGTCGATCGAAATCGAAAACCTGTCGGTGGGCCACCCCGATGTCGCGGAAGCTGCGGTGATCGGCGTCGCCCATCCAAAATGGGACGAACGGCCGCTGCTGGTGATCGTGGTCAGGGAAGGAAAATCACCGTCCAAAACTGACTTGCTCGGTTTTCTGGAAGGCAAGATCGCCAAATGGTGGATGCCTGACGATGTGGTGTTCGTCGACGAAATTCCGCACACAGCGACCGGCAAGATCCAGAAGACGACCTTGCGCGAGCAACTCAAGGACTACCGTCTGCCAACGGCATAGACGTATCAAGACAGATGCAAAAGGCCCGAGATCCACACTGGATCCGGGCCTTTTGCCATTAATCGCGCCGCGCTCAGCGCAGCCTCAGGCCTGACTGCGCATCGAAAAGAAAGGCACGCACTGGATTGAAACCGGTTTTGAGGACTTCGCCTTCGCGCGCCTCACGGTTGTCGCGCAGTTCGATGGTGAGTGGCTGTTCCATATCCGAGCGTGAATAGGCGAATGACGATCCGCCGAGGTTTTCGATGACGTCGATCGGCATCGAAACCTGGACGCTGCCAGCCGGATCGAAATGCTCCGGCCGGATGCCGAGCTCCAACTGCGCACCCGGCTTGGGGTGAGTGGAGCGAATGGTCATCGGAACCTCAATGGCGTCGAGATCGTCAAGCCGCACGGTCAGGGTTTCGCCGCTGGATCCCACAACTGTGGCAGGCAGGAAATTCATCCGCGGCGACCCGATAAAGCCGGCAACGAAAGAATTGTCCGGATCATCATAGAGCGTCAGCGGCGATCCGGTCTGCTCGATGATGCCCGCGCGCAGCACCACGATCTTGTCGGCCAGGGTCATGGCTTCCACCTGATCGTGGGTCACGTAGATCATGGTGGCGCCGAGTTCCTTGTGCAGCTTGGCGATTTCGAGGCGCATCTGCACCCTGAGTTCGGCGTCGAGATTGGACAACGGTTCGTCAAACAGGAAGACTTCGGGCTGGCGAACGATGGCGCGACCGATGGCAACCCGCTGTCGCTGGCCACCCGACAATGCCTTGGGCTTGCGCTGCAGCAGCGGATCGAGATGCAGGATAGCCGAAGCGCCGCTGACCCGCTCCTTGATCTCGGCTGCCGGATGCCCGGTCATCTTCAGACCGAACCCCATGTTTTCCTCAACCGTCATATGCGGGTAAAGCGCATAGGACTGGAACACCATGGCGACGCCACGGTCGGCCGGCTCGACGTCGGTGACATCCTGGCCGCCGATCGACAATGTGCCGCTGGTTGTTGCCTCGAGCCCTGCGACCAACCGCAACAACGTCGACTTGCCGCAACCCGACGGGCCGACAAATACCGTGAATTCACCATCCTCGATGTCCAGATCCACACCGTGGATGACGTCGACGCTGCCGAAAGACTTCTTCACCTGACGTAATTCAAGCCCTGCCATGACACTCCCTTTCAAATCTCCGGCCTCGCCGGTTTGCGGCGACCCTGCGGCCGTCCCTCATTGTTTCCACCCAGTCATTCATGTCCGTGGCCCCAGCCGTGCGCCCATGTCCTCCATCACGGCGCCGGCGGTATTGCGCACCAGGCCAGCCCAACCTTCCAGCGTTGCAGCCGGAATCCGGTAGGCCGGACCGGTAACCGAGACACCACCGACGAAACTCCTGTCGACTGAATATATCGGTGCTGCAACGCAGCGGATGCCGGGCTCATGCTCCTCGCGGTCAAAGGCGTTGCCGGATTCGCGGATCGTTTCGATCTCGTTCATCAGCGCCTTCGGTGTGATCAGCGTACTGTCGGTAAAGCGGTGAAACTTGATGGTGGCGATAATGGCCTGCACCTCGGCTTCCGGCAGTGCCGACATCGCCGCCTTGCCAACACCGGTGCAGTAGACCGGCGACGCATTGCCGATCTGCGAATACATGCGCACGGCCTGACGGCTTTCGACCTTGTCGAGATAGATCACCTCGTTGCCGCGCAGTACGCCCAGATGCACGGTTTCGCCGGTGAGGTCGTGCAGGGCGCGCAAATGCGGCTCAGCGATGGCTCGAAACTGATTGCCGGCCCAGGCCTTGGCTGCGAATTTAAGCAGGCGGATGCCAACGGAATAGGCATGATCGCGCCCCAATGACAGCAACCCCTCCTCGACCAGATTTGACAATTGCCGGTGCAAGGTGCCACGCGGCTGGTCGGAGACGGCGAGAATATCGGTAAAGCGCATCGGCTCTTCTGCGGAGGCGACTATATCGAGCACGGAAATCGCCTTGCCGAGCGTCCCGGTATCCACCCGGCTGCGCGCAGGTTGGTCAGCTTGCGAGCCGGAATTACCCGACGCGGCTTTCGCCTTGTCTTCCATATCCTCCACATTCCCTCCCCTGCTTCCCCAACAGCACCTCGTTGCCGCAACAGGGAAACTGTCTGACTTCAAGCAGTTAAGCCTGCGCGATGACGCCTGCTCGCTTCAGTTCGACGCCTGCGGTGGCCATGCAGCCACTTTTTGCACCTTGACAATCCCTACACCATAGATTGATAATTCTAAATAGTCAAATTGAGTTCCAATTAATGGAACAAAAATTGACGCTGTCGGGGTGATCTTGGAGGATTACCCGCCCGGCAGGTGGAGCGACCGCGCTTGCGGTGCCGACACCCAAGGAACGGCAGTTTGGTCAACCTCTGGGAGGATATCTGAATGAAGCTTTCACTCACATCGACGCTTCTTGGCTCCGCTGCCCTTGCCCTTGTGGCAACGCAGGCAATGGCCGAGCAGCGCACTCTGAAATATTACGCCGACTTTGACCCGGCGCCTCTCGCGGCCTTCGAGGCCGTGATCGCGGATTTCGAGGCCGCCAACCCCGACATCGACGTTGTTCTGCAGAACTTCGACCATGAGGGCTACAAGACATCGATCCGCAACTTCCTGACCGCGGATTCGCCGGATCTGGCCAACTGGTATGCCGGCAACCGCATGGCGCCCTTCGTCAACTCCGGTCAGTTTCAGGATGTTTCCGACGTCTGGGCAGACAATAATCTGGGCGAGACACTGGCCTCGGCCAAGGGCTCGATGACCATCGACGGCAAGCAGTGGGGCATCCCCTACACCTATTATCAGTGGGGCATTTACTACAACAAAAACGTCTACAAGCAGGTCGGCGTCGAGGTTCCCACTACCTGGGCCCAGTTCATCGACAATTGCGCCAAGTTCAAGGAAGCCGGCATTGATTGCCTGACCACCGGCACCAAGGCGCTGTGGCCCGGAGCCGGCATCTTCGATTACATGAACCTGCGTACCAACGGCTATGATTTCCACATGGAACTCACCGCCGGCAAGGTGGCCTGGACCGACGACCGCGTAAAGAACACTTTTGCCGAATGGGCCAAGCTGGTCGAGCCCGGTTACCTGACCGCCAACCACGCAGCACTTGAATGGCAGGACGCTGCGACGCTGCTGGTTCAGGGCAAGGCCGCCAACTATGTCATGGGCAACTTTGCCGTGGCCGTGTTCAAGGACGGCGGCATGACCAACGATACGCTCGGCTTCATGACGTTCCCGGAAATCACCCCGGGTATTCCGCGCGGCGAAGAAGCACCGACCGACACCGTCCACATCACGGCCGGTGCCAAGAATGTTCCCGACGCCAAGAAGTTCCTCGCATATCTTGCTCAGGCAGACGTCCAGACCAAGGTCAACGAGGCTCTCGGCCAGTTGCCGATCAACAACCAGGCGAAGGTCGGCGACGATCCGTTCCTGCAGGCCGGGTTCGAGATGCTTTCGACGGCTGACGGCGGCATCGCCCAGTTCTTCGACCGCGACGCACCAGCGGAAATGGCAAAAATCGGCATGGAAGGCTTCCAGGAATTCATGGTCAAGCCAGAGAATGTCGACAAGATCCTCGAACGTCTCGAAAAGGCGCGTGGACGTATTTACAAATAAGACAAACGGTCGGGCGGTCTTCTGATCGCCCGGCCGCTTCTATACGGCCTGACGAGACCGGCGGCGGATGTAGCGTGCGCACGACCGGATGCGCACTGGGAGGTAGTCATGACGGGGTCAGCAACAACGGCAATCGCCGGCACCAACAAACGCAAGGTCGGTGTCTGGAAGAAAAACCAGCGAGCGCTGGCGCCATGGATCTTTCTCGCCCCCGGCATTGCGATGTTCGCGCTTTATGTCATTTACCCGATCATTGCCTCGATGTGGCTGAGCTTTTACGACTGGGACGGCCTCGGCACCAAAACCTGGCTGGGCCTGCAAAATTACATCGAGCTGGCCGATGACGAGGCCTTCTACACCTCGCTCAAGAACAACATCATCTGGCTGGCGCTTTACATGCTGGCGGTTCCCGCCGGTCTGTTCATCGCGCTGTTCCTGAACCAGACGGTCACCGGGATCCGGATTTACAAATCGCTTTTCTTCTTTCCCTTCGTCATCAGCCAGGTCGTCGTCGGCCTGATCTTTTCCTGGTTCTACGCCCCCAATTTCGGGCTGTTCTACAATCTGATCGAATGGATCACCGGCACCGGTGTCGCCGTATTGGCGGACGACCGTTACGTGACCTACGGCATCATCGTCGCCGGCCTTTGGCCGCAGATCGCCTATTGCATGATCCTGTATCTGACCGGGCTCAACAATGTGGCGCCAGACCAGGTGGAAGCGGCACGGCTCGATGGCGCCAAGGGCTGGAAGATGCTCTGGCATGTCATCCTGCCGCAGCTCAGGCCCGCCACCTTCATCGCCGTGGTGGTTACCGTGATCGGAGCGCTTCGCTCGTTCGACCTGGTGTCGATCATGACCGATGGCGGCCCCTACGGTTCCTCCCGCGTGCTGTCGTTCTACATGTATGAACAGGCGCTCTCGGAATATGGCTACCGCATGGGCTATGGCGCCGCGATTGCCGTCATCCTGTTCGCCATCATGATGATTTTCATCTCCGGCTTCATCTGGAAGATGATCCGCGACGAAAGGGGCGTGTGATGTTTCCCATAGCCATCGAAAAGACCTCTCCGTCGATCCAGTTCCTCTACAAGCTGGCGCTGCCCGTTGCCCTGATCCTGTGGCTGCTGCCGTTGCTTGGCGTCGCCATGACTTCGCTCAAGCCGTCGAGCGATCTGGCCGCTGGCAACTATTTCGGATTGCCGAGCTATCTCGCCTTCTCGAACTATGCCGACGTGTTCAACAATTCGCCGATCGGCAGCTACATCCTGAACTCGTTCAAGGTGACCATTCCAACGGTCATCGGAGCGGTGGCGATTTCCTGCCTGTCCGGCTTTGCGCTTGCCGTTTACCGGTTTCGCATGAACCTGGTGCTTTTCTTCCTGTTCGTGGCCGGCAACTTTGTGCCATTCCAGATCCTGATGGTGCCGGTGCGCGATCTTACCGTCTCGACCGGGCTCTACAACACGATCACCGGCCTGGCGCTGTTTCACATCGCCTTCCAGTCGGGGTTCTGCACTCTGTTCATGCGCAACTTCATCAAGGGGCTGCCGTTTGAACTGATCGAATCCGCGCGCGTTGAAGGCGTCTCCGAGTTTCGCATCTTCTGGTACATCGTGGTGCCGCTGATGCGACCGGCAATCGCGGCGCTGTCGGTGCTGATCTTCACCTTCATCTGGAACGACTATTTCTGGGCTACGGTACTGACCACCAGCGCCGAGACCCAACCGGTCACCGCCGGGCTCTATTCGCTCAACGGGCAATGGATCGCGCAATGGCAACTGGTGTCTGCCGGATCAATCATCGCCGCCATGCCGCCGGTGCTGATGTTCTTCCTGATGCAGAAGCATTTCATTGCCGGCCTGACACTTGGCGCCACGAAAGGTTAGTTCACACGTGCCCACACTGACCAAAACCCTGCGGCTCGACGGCGCAGCGACCAGCCTGGTGTTTGCCTGGAGTTCGGGCGTTCCGATCGCCGTCTACCACGGCAAGAAACTGCCGGCCGACATCGACCTTGATGTGCTGGTGGCGATTTCCGAACGGCCACTGCCGCAGGCAACGCTTGATGACAATGCAGCCATCAGCCTGCACCCGGAAATCGGCCGCGGCTTTCTCGGCCATCCGGCGCTGATCGCTCACCGGCCATCGAGCACCGCGCCAGGATGGGCCGGCCAGTTTACGGTGAGCCGCCAGGAAATCCGCGAGAGCGGCGTCACCTTCGGCATGATCGACGCCGATCGCGGGCTGTTGCTGGATCTCAATGTCGAGCTTGATCCCGAAACTGACGTGGCGACATTTTCCAGCAGCCTGCTCAATGATGGCGACACGCCGATTGTGGTCGACTGGTTGTCGACGCCGGTGATCGCGCCGCCGCAGCAGTTTTCCCAGTATCTCGCCTTTCACGGCCGCTGGTGCGCCGAGTTCGCGATCGAGCGTCAATCCATTCAACTGGGCCTGACCAAGCGCGAAAACCGGCGCGGACGAACCTCGCACGAAGCGTTTCCGGGCACTATTCTGCTCAACGCCATGACAGACGAGGAAACCGGGCAATGTCTGGGCCTGCATCTGGGATGGAGCGGAAACCACCGGATGGTGCTGGAGCGGCTGACCACCGGCGACGTGCAGTTGCAGATGGGCGTGCTGTTGTTTTCGGGCGAAGGCACACTGCCGCCAGGCGAGCGGATGACCACACCGACGCTGTATGTGGCGCATTCCGACAACGGCATGAATGCGCTGTCACAGAAATTCCACGCCCATGTGCGTAAACACATCATCAGGTTTCCGGTGCCCGACAAACCCCGGCCCGTGACAGTCAACACCTGGGAAGCGATCTATTTTGATCACAAGCACGAACGCCTGACGGCACTGGCCGATGCTGCCGCCGATATCGGCGCCGAACGCTTCGTGCTCGACGACGGCTGGTTCCGTGGCCGCAACGATGACACCTCGAGCCTTGGCGACTGGTATCCCGATCCTGGCAAATATCCCGACGGGCTGCAGCCGATCGCTGATTATGTGCGTTCGCTGGGGATGGAATTTGGCCTCTGGGTAGAACCGGAAATGGTCAATCAACAGTCTGAGCTGTTCCAGAACCACCCTGACTGGGTGCTGGGGCTGGGCAACTACCCGAGACTGACCGGGCGCAACCAGCTGGTGCTCGACATCGCCAATCCAAATGTCAGCGAGTATCTGTTCGAGCGCTTGTCCGAGCTGGTCAGCAATCATGACATTGCCTACCTGAAATGGGACATGAACCGCGACCTGGTGCTGCCCGGCGATTCCTCGGGACGGGCGACCGTGTACCGCCAGACGGGCGCGCTCTACGCGCTGCTCGACCGGTTGGGCGCAGCGTTTTCCAAGCTGGAGATCGAAAGCTGCGCTTCCGGTGGCGGCCGCATCGATTACGAGATCCTCAAGCGCACCCACCGGTTCTGGACATCGGACAGCAATGATTCGGTCGAACGGGCGCGCATTCAAACCGGGTTTTCCTATTTTCTGCCGCCCGAAGTGATGGGCGCGCATATCGGGCCGGCCTGGAGCCACACATCTGGCCGCGGCCTGCATGCCGGGTTCCGCGCGCTGGTGGCAAGCTACGGCCACATGGGCGTGGAAGCCGACCTGACCAGGATGAGTGACGAAGACAAGGTGATCATGCGCGACGCCATCGAGCGGCACAAACGCGACCGCCATATCTGGCACACGGGTAAATTCTTCCGAATTCGCACGGTGGATGACACGCTGATCGGCGCACAAAGCGTGGCGGTCGACCAGAGCGCCGCGCGGCTGGTGCTGATGCAAATCGACCGGCCCCGGTCGACCGTTCCGCCACGCATCCGGGTTCCAGGCCTCGACCGCGAACGGGCCTATCGGGTACAGCTTGAAACCGTGACGGAATCGCTCAAGAAAGCGAACCGGAAATTCGACAACCCGCTTTATCACGACGGCTTCGTGCTTGGCGGTGAAGCCTTGGCAACAGTCGGCATCGGCCTGCCATCGCTTTACGCCCAGACCGGGCTTGAGATCACGATTGACGCAATGGACAATGAAGCATGAGTACACATCCCAGATACCCAGATCTTGTCGACGCGGCGGTGCTGATCACCGGCGGCGGCACCGGCATCGGTGCTGCATTGACGGAAGGTTTCGTCGATCAGGGCGCGAAGGTGGCCTTCATTGACATCGCCCAAGCAGCAAGCGAGGCGCTGGCGCTGAGACTGGCTGAGAATGCGCGCCATGCGCCGTTGTTCATCCATGCCGACCTGACCGATCTTGACGCCATCAAGCGCGCTGCGGAACAAGCCGAACAGGCCCATGGCCCGGCCACGGTTCTGGTCAACAACGCCGCCTTCGACGACCGGCATGAACTGCTCGACATGAGCGGCGAGTATTGGGACAACAATCAGGCCATCAATTTGCGGCCGGTCGCCTTCGCCGCCAAGGCAGTAGCCCCGGGGATGATTGCCGCCGGCCGTGGCACAATCATCAATTTCACATCGACATCCTACATGCTCAACATTGGCGCGATGCCCTCCTACACGGCCGCCAAGGCCGGTATTGTCGGCTTGACCAAGGGACTTGCCGGGCGGCTTGGCCCCGATGGCATCCGCGTCAACGCGATTGCACCGGGATGGGTGATGACCGAGCGGCAGAAGAAACTCTGGGTGACCGATGAGGGGCTTGCGGCGATGATTGACCGGCAATGCCTCAAACGCCCGATCGAACCTGAAGACATGGTCGGGCCGTGTCTGTTTCTGGCGTCCAGTGCCGCCGCCATGATCACCGCGCAGGTGCTGATTGCTGACGGAGGCATGATGTGAGTGTCCCCTCCGCCGTTGTCGCCGTCGACTGGGGCACATCGAGCTTCCGGCTCTGGTTGCTATCGGCAGGCGGAACGGTGTTGGCCGAACACCGGAGCCATGAAGGCATGAGCGAAGTCGCCGGGCGCGGCTTTGAGACCGTGTTGGAAGGCCATCTGGCGACATTATCGGCACCGCGGGAATTGCCGGCCATCATCTGCGGCATGGCCGGATCCCGCCAGGGATGGGTAGAAGCGGGTTATCTTGACATTCCCGCCAATGTCACCGGCATCGGCCAGAACGCAACCAGGGTTCCCGGTGTGGCGCGCGAAATTGCCATCATTCCGGGCCTTGCGGTCCGTTCAACCGATGAGCCCGACGTGATGCGCGGCGAGGAAACCCAATTGCTCGGAGCCTATCTGGAAATGCCGGGCGGCGCGCGCTATTGCATGCCGGGAACCCATTCAAAATGGGTATCCATGGATGGCCCGATTGTCACCGGTTTTGAAACCTACATGACCGGCGAACTGTTTTCCGCCATCAACGACAACACCATTCTGGCTCATTCGACCGGCGGTGCCGGCCCGGTGGATGCGCAGGATCCGGCTTTTCTGACAGGTGTTCGGGACGGCTGGGCACGGCCCGAAAAAACCACCCATCATCTGTTTTCGCTTCGTGCCGGACAATTGCTGCACGCCACTGAGGCGGGCTGTAACCGGGCGCGGCTTTCAGGCTTGCTGATTGGCACTGAACTCGCCGGCGCCGGCATTCGCGGCGGCGAGCAGGTCGGCCTGGTGGCAAGCGGATTGTTGCAAAGACTATATCACGCGGCCCTGTCGGAATGCGGTGCAAAACTCCGCGACATTGATGCAGACATGGCGGTCAGGCGCGGTTTGATGGAAGCCTGGCGCAGCTATTCGGCCACAACAGGAGATCGCAAACGCGCATGACCAGAATTCCCTTCCCCCCATGAAACGCAGTCTTGTGGCGATCCTGCGCGGTATCAAGCCTTCCGAGACCATCGAGATCGTTGACGGTCTGATTGACTGCGGGTTTACCGCCATCGAGATTCCGCTGAATTCGCCGGACCCGTTCAACTCGATCGAGATGGCGGCCAAGCGTGCCCCGGCCGATGTGCTGATTGGCGCAGGCACGGTGCTGAAGGTGGCTGATGTCGACCGGCTCCATGACGTCGGCGGCCAATTGATGGTCAGCCCCAATGTCGAGCCCGAGGTAATCCGTCGTGCCGCATCGCGCGGGATGGTGACCATGCCCGGCGTGTTTACGCCAAGCGAAGCGCTTGCCGCCTGCGCTGCCGGTGCTTCGGCGCTGAAATTCTTTCCCGCCAGCGTGCTCGGCCCATCGGGCATCAACGCGATATCGGCGATCCTGCCGAAAGACGTTCCCGTCGGTGCTGTCGGCGGGGTTTCAAACGGCGATTTCGCGGCCTATGCCAAGATCGGCGTCCGCACCTTTGGACTCGGTTCGAGCCTCTACAAGGCCGGCATGGTTGCAAGCGAGGTGCTGCAGCGCGGCGCGGAAGCAATTGCCGCGTATGACGCACTTGCGGAGCAAGGACTGTGAGCAACGACCGCAACGTCTTCAAGGGTTCCGCATTGAACGCACCAGCTTGCATGCTTGGCGAGGGTCCTACCTATGACCAGCACACCGGGACTGCCTGGTGGTTTGATATTCTCGGCCGGAAACTGTTCGAGGCTGATATAGAGACCGGCGTTGTGAAAAGCCATCAGTTGCCACAGATGGCGAGCGTGCTGGCGCGGGTCGACGACGACCGGCAGATCATCGCCACGGAAACCGGGCTGCACCTGCGTCAGGTCAAGACCGGCGCGCTGGAACTGGTCACGCCGATCGAGGCCAATTCGCCCGACACCCGCTCCAATGATGGCCGGGTGCACCCTTGCGGCGCGCTCTGGGTCGGGACCATGGGCATTTCTGCCGAACCTGGCGCCGGGGCGATCTACCATGTCGCGCGCGGCGTCGTGAGCGTGCTGTTTGACAAGATCTCGATCCCCAACGCGATCTGCTTTTCGCCCGATGGCGCGATCGCCTATTTCACCGACACGGCAATCAACAAGCTGATGCGGGTGGACATAGATCCCGAGACTGCGCTGCCTCTTGGAGAGCCACGCGTGTTTTTCGACCATTCGGATGGTGACGGCGGGCTTGATGGCGCCGTGTGCGATGCCGACGGCGTGATCTGGAACGCGCGCTGGGGCGCAGGGTGCGTGGATGCCTATTCGCCCGAGGGAAAACGGATCAAGACGCTGGCGGTACCGGCAACCCAGACCAGTTGCCCGGCCTTTGTCGGCGCCAATGCTGATCGCTTGCTGGTAACCTCAGCACGGGAAGGCATGTCCACCGAGCAGTTGGACAATGACCCGAAAGCCGGGATGACGTTCGTCCTCGACCACCCTGTCAAAGGCCGGTTCGAGCCGGCTTACCTGCTTTAAACAGCTGCCGGAGACCCCATCATGAACCGTTGCCTCGGCGTCTGCTACTACCCTGAACACTGGCCCGAAAACCAATGGGCCGAGGATGCATCGCGGATGGCGGAGCTTGGACTGACCTATGTGCGGATTGGCGAATTTGCCTGGTCACGGCTTGAACCGCAGCGCGGACTTTACGATTTTGACTGGCTGAAACGGGCGATCGACACCCTCCACAATGCAGGACTGAAGGTGGTACTCGGCACGCCGACGGCGACGCCGCCGAAATGGCTGGTGGATGAGATGCCCGACATGCTGCCGGTGGGCGCAGACGGGACGAGGCGCGGGTTCGGCTCGCGCCGGCACTATGATTTTTCCCATGACGGCTATCTTGAGGAATGCAAACGCATCACTCTGGCGCTGGCCAAGGCGTTTGGCGCCCATCCCGGCGTCCTCGCCTGGCAAACCGACAACGAATATGACTGCCACAACACCACGCTGTCCTACTCGCCCGCAGCGCGCGAAGGCTTCCAGGCCTGGCTGCAACGCAAGTACCAGTCGCCCGAGGCTCTCAACCGAGCCTGGGGCAATGTCTTCTGGTCAATGGAAATTGCCGATTTTTCACAAATCGAGCTGCCCAACCTGACCGTGACCGAGGCCAACCCGGCGCATGTGATGGATTTCCGCCGCTACGCCTCGGACATGGTGGTGCGCTTCAACAAGGCGCAGGCCGACATCATCCGCACCTATTCCCCCGGGCGCGACGTGATTCACAATTTCATGGGCCGGACGCTGACTTTCGAACATTTTGCTGTGGGCGCAGATCTGGATATCTCGAGCTGGGATTCCTATCCGCTGGGCTTTCTCGAGGACCGGTCGGACCGTGGCGACGCCTGGAAGCGAAAATTCGCCCGCGCCGGCGACCCCGATTTCCAAGCCTTTCACCATGATCTTTACCGCGCCACTTCAAAAGGCCGCTGGTGGGTGATGGAACAGCAGCCCGGCCCGGTGAACTGGGCGCCGCACAACCCCGCGCCGCGCGATGGCATGGTGCGGCTATGGAGTTGGGAAGCGTTTGCACACGGTGCCGAAACGGTGAGCTATTTCCGCTGGCGCCAGGCGCCATTTGCCCAGGAACAGATGCATGCGGGGCTGTTGCGCCCCGATTCAGTCGAGGCCGAGGGCTTTGCCGAAGCCGCCCAGGTGGCAGCCGAGATCAAAACTCTCAACGCCGAACTAAGCGCGAATGCCGGCAAGGCGGATGTGGCAATCGTGTTTGATTATGCTTCCGCCTGGGCCTGGGAAATCCAGCCGCAAGGCCGCGAGTTCGACTATTTCCGGCTGGTGTTCGACATCTACCGGTCAATGCGCAAGCTCGGCCTGTCGGTTGATTTCGTACCTGCGAGCGCGGCCGATCTCGTGGGCTACAAGTTGGTCTCGATTCCAGGCCTGTTTGCCTGGAATGAGGAACTTGTCGAAGCGATCCGCTGCCATGACGGGGTGGTGCTGATTGGCCCGCGATCGGGATCGAAGACGGCTGATTTCACCATCCCCGAGAACCTGCCGCCATCACTGCCGACGGACATCATCGATGTCACCGTCAGCCGCGTGGAATCGCTGCGTGCGGACATGCCGGTGGCAGCCAGAGAAGGCGGCGGCTTCCAGTTCTGGCGTGAATTCTTGCAACCCGGTCCGGGAACCGAGGTGATCGCGACCACTGAGGACGGCGTGGCCGCTTGGGTTGCCAATGGAACAAGGCATTATCTTGGCGGCTGGCCCGACGAGGATTTGATGGCCCATATCCTCACCCGCCTTGCCGGCCACTCAGGAATTGCCGTCACGACCTTGCCGGACGGGGTAAGGTTGCGCCGCCATGGCGCGCATGTGTTTGCCTTCAACTATGGCAATGACAGTTTTGATCTGGCCTCGATCGGTTGGAATGACACACCGCTGATGGGTGAACTGACGCTGGCGCCATCGGGCGTCGCGGTGATGCCGGCCTCGGGCATCAAGGCAACGTGAACCGGTATCCCGAGCTCGGGAACTTGATCGCTGGCTATTGAATCGGATCAGTTGCCAGCGGCGTGGCTTCTCACCCCGACACGATCCAGTTTTCGTGGCTCTGACGGATACGGACAGTTAGGATGGCGTCATCGGGCACGAACACTTACGCCGCCCTTGGTTTGATCGAGTCCAAATCGCTGCCAATAGCGCGACGACGTTCCATGAGATCGAAGTCGCTCTGCAATCCCAGGAAGAAGCCTTCGGACAGACCGAAATAGCGGGCAAGCCTCAGATCGGTATCAGCGGTCACGGCACGCTTGCCGAGCACTATTTCATTGATCCGCCGCGGCGGAACGCGAACCGCGCGAGCAAGCGCATTCTGGCTCAAATCCATCGGCCTGAGAAAGTCCTCAAGCAAAATTTCACCGGGATGCGGGTTGGGCAACATATCAGTCATGATAGTCAATGATTCGGACATTCCTTGGTCCTCCTTCTTCCCAACGAAAACAAATTCTCCACTGGCTGTTGATCCGTATGCTGTACTGACCCTTGCGCGATCCTTTCAGAGCTTCAAGTCTATTACCTGGCGGAATTCGCAAGTCCTGCAAAACCCGTGCTTGGTTGAGCAGACGGAGCTTCCTCAATGCCACGGACTGGATGTCGGGTGGCAGGTTACGGCTTCTTTTACCCGACCAGATGAGTTCCGTTCGGTCGTCACCAAAGCTTTGGATCATACCGTCACCATAACGCCTCCCGTTACATAACGCAATACGTTACGACGGGAGTCGTTTCGTTCGACGCCCCCCCTCAGATATCCTTCATCAATCTGAGCGCATCATAGATAGCGGCGTGGGTGTTTCTGGCCGCCACCGCGTCACCGATGCGGAACAGTTGGAAGTTTTCAGCCACGTCATCTGCCGGACCACTACCAATTGCTTGCGGCTTGCCGGCGATGAAGGCCTCATAGTCGACTTGGCCGCGGTTTGAAGACAGCGGTTTGAGATCGAAATAGAGTTCATCTAGCGGCAGTGTGCCGTGGTTGATGACGATCTGGTCGAAATGGCGCTGCTTATTCAGCGGCATGTAATCGCTGCCAATCGTCGCCTTGAGGCGGTTACCATCGCGTTCCACCGCGTTGAGACGGTAAGTGACGGTAAAGATCACGTCCTTGTCCTGCAGTGCGCGCATATAGGGCACCAGGTTCATTGCCATCACGTCGGGTGCAAAACTCCGGTCGGGTGTCATGATCTCGACACTGGCGCCAGCCATTGCCGCCACTTCGGCGGCTTGCAGTCCGGCATGATCGCCGGCGTCATCATAGACCAGCACGGACTTGCCGGGTTTGACATCGCCGGAAATCAGGTCCCAGCTCGAGACCACCAGTTCGTTGCCCGCTTCCAGCACCTCGGTATGTGGCAGACCGCCGGTGGCGATGATCACCACATCGGGATTTTCCGCCACCACATCCTGTGCCTCGGCCCAGCTATTGAAGCGAAACTCGACATCGCGGGCAGCGCATTGCGCCATGCGCCATTCGATGATGCCGATCATCTCCTTGCGGCGCTGGTTCTGGGCCGTGAGCAGGACCTGCCCGCCCGGGTGCGGCTGCGCCTCGAACACGGTCACGCGGTGCCCGCGTTCAGCGGCAACGCGCGCCGCCTCGAGCCCTGCCGGCCCGGCACCAACAATCACCACCCGCTTTTTCACATCAGCTGCGGCAATCGTGTGCGGCATTGTCAGTTCGCGGCCGGTGGCAGGGTTGTGGATGCAGAGCGCGTCGCCTGCCTGGTAGATCCGGTCGAGACAATAGGTGGCGCCAACGCAGGGGCGGATGTCTTCCTCCCTGCCCTCGATGATCTTTCTGACCAGATGCGGATCGGCCATATGTGCCCGGGTCATGCCGATCATGTCGAGCTTGCCGCTGGCAATTGCATGCCGCGCGGTGGCAACATCGGGAATGCGGGCGGCGTGAAAAGTAGGCAGCCCGACCTCGGCGCGGATGCGGCCGGCGAAATCAAGATGCGGCGCCGAGCGCATGCCCTGGACCGGGATCACATCGGTCATGGCCGGATCTGTGTGGATCTGGCCGCGGACGACATTGAGAAAATCGACATGGCCCGACGCCTTGAACATATGGCCGATGGCAACGCCCTCTTGCTCGTCGATGCCGCCCTTGGCGGTCTCGTCGGCGGTGTAGCGCACCCCCACCAGCAGCTTGTCACCGACCCGCGCCTTGATTGCGGCAACCACTTCGAGCGCGAAACGGGCGCGGTTTTCAAGCTTGCCACCATAGGGCGCGTCGAGTTGATTGGTCAGCGGCGACATGAACTGATCCATCAGATGGCCGTAGCATTCAAGCTCGATGCCATCGAGGCCGGCTTCTGCCATGCGTTCGGCAGCGTCTGTATAATCAGCAATGATGCGGGCGATGTCCCAGTCTTCCATTTTCTTGGGAAACGCCCGGTGAGCCGGCTCGCGCTGATGACTAGTCGACAGCGCCGGCAACCAGTCGCCCTTGTTCCAGTGGGTTCGGCGGCCCAGATGGGTGAGCTGAATCATCACCGCGCAGCCGTGCTCATGGCACCCGTCGGTAAGTTTTTTAATCCAGCCGACAACTTCATCCTTGTAGGCCAACACATTGTTGAACACCGGCGGACTGTCCTTCGATACCGCCGCCGAGCCAGCCGTCATGGTCATCGCAATGCCGGCTCTGGCGCGCTCGACATGATAGGCGCGATAGCGATCCTTGGGCATGCCATCTTCCGGATAGGCCGGTTCGTGGCTGGTGGTCATGATGCGGTTCTTGAGGGTCAGCTTGCCCAATGTATAGGGCTGCAGCAGCGGGTCGTTGATTTGCACCATCGGTGACGGCTCCTCCGGGTCTGCGCGGGAACGGCGCCAAGCGCCCTCCCGCAAGTCTCAATTCAGTCGCAACTCATGGATGACACGCGCCAGTCATTGGTCAGGGATGCGATATCGCTCACCTGCCATCCGGCGCCGCTGTGTTGAAGGGTCCATTCGATCTCTGTCGCTTGGCCGAAATTGGCAAAATGCGCTGTCACCACCGCTCTCTCGCCCTCAACGGCTTCGTCATATTTGAGCGTTCTGGTGATTTCATCCAGATCAAGATCCTGGGCGTCGATGGAAAAGACAAAACTGATACAGTTGATCTCGTCCCGCTCCCATGCAGCATCGGCGTCATTGAGGAAATCGAGCATCGGTCCCGTAAAACGGGCGCGGTTCTCCGGCAGGTATTCGGCGCCGGGGTCCTGGTAGAAAAACGACACGGCGTCAGTTGCCTCGCCGGCAAGGGCGGGTGCCGTAAACAAGGCAATCATAGACAGACACGCAAAAATTCTGAACATCGAACGGCTCCGGTTGGGACGGCGACGTCAATACCATGCATCCGTCTGCGCCGCCTTGGTGCGTTCAACATACTCGATCAGCGCCTCGTCTGTCGCCTCATCCATTGCCGGGGCCTGATAATCGGCGAGCGTCTGTTTCCAACGCGCATTGGCCCGGGTGGCCGCATCGGTGCGGCCGGCCGCCTCCCATTTCTCATAGGGCTCGTTGTCGGCAATCTGCGAATCCCAAAATACGGTCTGGTAGTTCTCCATGGTGTGGGCGCAACCCAGAAAATGCTTGCCGACGCCCACTTCACGAAAGGCGTCGAGAGCGAGCGAATTGTCATCGACCACCACGCCAGCCAGGTACGAATGCAGCGCGCCGCAGAAATCGGCGTCCATGACGAACTTTTCATAGGACATCGACAACAGCCCATCGAGGAAGCCTGCCGAATGCAGGATGAAGTTGGCCCCGCTATGCACCGCTGAAAGCATCGACATGGTGCCCTCGTTCATTGCCTGCGCGTCGGGCAGTTTCGAATTGGAGAAATTACCGGCACATCGAAGCGGCAGATTGAGCCGGCGGGCCAGTTGGCCGATTACCATCGAGCCGACGGCAGGCTCCGGCGTGCCGAAGGTCGGAGAGCCCGACCGCAGCGACATCGATGAGAGGAAGTTGCCAAAAATCACCGGCGCGCCCTTGCGCTCGAGTTGGGTCAGCGCACATCCCGCCATGGTCTCGGCAAGCGCCTGGGCGATCGCGCCGGCACTGGTCACCGGTCCCATCGCCCCGCCGAGGATGAACGGCACGATGATGGCCGCCTGATTGGCACGCGCATAGGCGCGAAGCGCATTGGTCATGGTACCGTCCCAGACCAGTGGCGAGTTGACGTTGACATTGCCAAGGATCACGCAGTTTTGGTCAACGAAATCGCGGCCGAAAACGATCCGCGCCATTTCGATCGATTCCTTTGCGCGATTTTCGGCGGTCACAGAGCCCATGAAGCAACGGTCCGAATACTTCAGATGCGCATAGACCATGTCGAGATGGCGCTTGTTGACCGGCACATCGACTGGCTCGCAGATGGTGCCGCCGGAATGATGTAGCCAGGGGCTCGACTGCGCCAGCTTGATGAAATTGCGGAAATCCTCGATTGTGCCGTAACGGCGCCCCGTGTCCTGATCCATCACGAAGGGTGATCCGTAAGCCGGAGCGAACACAACGCTTTTGCCACCGATCTCGACGCTGTTGGCAGGATTGCGCGCATGTTGGGTAAAGCTGGCAGGCGCCGATTTGAGGATTTCGCGCAGCATTCCGGGTTCAAACCTGACTAACAACCCGTCGACATTGGCGCCGGCAGCCTTCCAGTGGGAAAGCGCCACATCATCGTCGCGGAACTCGATCCCGACTTCGGCCAGAATCCGATCGGCAGTCGCCTCGATCTTGAGCAGGTTTTCCTCGCCCATCACATCGTAGGTCGGAATATTGCGGATGATGTAGGGGGCTGCGCGATGCGGGGGCGCTGTCCCCTGCCCGGCACGGCGTCCATCGCGGCCACCGCCACGCTCACGTTTTCTTGTTCGTGAAAGTCCCTGCTCGACCGTATCTGCCTGATCCATGTCGCGTTCCTCCCAAGAGAAAAGTCTACGGCGACAAACGGCAGATGTAATGCTGGAAAATTCTTTGCCTTCAGATAAGCTGAACTTATGAGTAACCTTCGCCAACTGTTGCCGTCGGCAGGAAATCTGATTGTCTTCGAGGCCGCCGGACGGCACGCCAGCTTCACCAGGGCGGCACGCGAACTGGGCATGACCCAGGCAGCGGTAAGCTACGCCATCCGCGCGCTGGAGAGCCAGCTTGGCGCAGCGCTATTTCACCGGGTACACAGGGCGGTTTCGCTGACCGAGGCGGGGCGGCGTTTTCATGCCGATGTTTCGTTGGGCCTCAGTCACATCCGCAAATCTGCAGAAGACATCCGTGACCGCGGTCGGGCGGCCAGCGTGACGCTCGCCGCTTCCACGGCTTTCGCCTCGCTGTGGATGCTGCCGCGGCTCCACCGCCTGCGCGACGATCTGCCCGATATTGATCTAAGAATCCAAACCGCCGACCGAGATCTGGACATTCGAACGGAATCAATCGAACTCGGCGTGCGGGGCGGACGACCTGAAGATTGGCCCGATTATGACAGCGCGCTGATCGCGCCCGAAGTGATCGAAGCGGTGGCGAGCGCCGCCTATATCGAGAAACACGGGCGGCCCGAAAGCGTCGAGCACCTCACCCAGCATCGGCTGATCCACCTTGAGGAACCGTTCCGTTCGGCATGCGACTGGCAACAATGGTTCCTCAGTGCCGGCGTCAACGGATCGACTGCAAACCGGGGCCTTGCGATCAACGACTATGTTCTGGTGATCCAGGCGGTGATGGAGGGCCAGGGAATTGCGCTTGGATGGCGCCATCTGACCGAAAGGCTGGTATCAGCGGGACTTTTGCAAACGGTTACCGAACATGCGCTGGAGACTGGTGCTGCGTTTCATGTCATCTGGCCCAAGGCGCGCGCGTTGACACCGCAGACCGCCAAGGTGCTCGACTGGCTGACAAAAGAAGGACGGGTCGCGGCCAGATCGGAGGCCTGATCAACCGCGACCGAACTTTGGCCGCGGCTTGAAGCGACAATCACTCAATGGTTGAGGATGTAGAGCTTTGCTGAATCGGCACTGGCTTTCTGCTGGGCCTCGATCAGAGCGAAGGTGGCGGCGGAATCTACAGCCTTGCCATAGAGCCAGCCCTGACCGGTGCGGCAACCAAGCTCCTTGAGCTTCTCGGCCTGTTCCTCGGTCTCGATACCTTCGGCGATGACCTTGAGATTGAGGCCTTCGCACATCGCCAGAATCGCCCGGACGATGTGTTCGGCTGATTTGTCGATGGTGATTTCGCTGATAAAACTGCGATCAATCTTGACCTTGTTGAAGGCAAATTCGCGCAACCGCCCCAAACTCGACTGACCGGTGCCGAAATCGTCGAGTGAAACCCGAATGCCGATACTGTGGAGTTCATCGACCACCTTGGCGGCAACCTCCGGGTCGCTCATCATCGCCGTTTCGGTGATTTCCAGCTCCAGCCTGCGGGGGTCGAGGCCAACACGGTTGATGATTGCCAGTACGTTGAACGCGGTCGCCGGATCGGTCAGTTGCGCCGAGGACAGGTTGAATGACAAGAACAGGTCCGAAGGCCAGTGCTTGGCGGTTTCGGCAGCCTTTTTCAGCAACGTCTCTGTCAGGGAGTCGATAAAGCCGCGCTCTTCAGCGAGCGGAATGAAAAGACTCGGTGATACGAAGCCCAACTCACCGTCGGTCCAGCGGGCCAGCGCTTCGAAACCCTGGATTGACCGATCCGCCAGATTGACGATCGGCTGGAAATGCACCTCGACCTCATCGGCAATAATTGCACGCCGCAGGGCTTGCTCGACCTGGGTGCCGTGCCGCATTTCCTCAGCAATTTCCTCCGAGTAGACGGTGATCTGACCGCGACCGCGGCGCTTGGAGCGATAGAGTGCGGTATCGGCGCTCTTGAGCAGTTCGGCAAATTGCTCGCCGGCAAAGGGATAGACGGCAAAACCGAATGACGCCGACAAGCGGACGTTGCGATCACCAAGATCGTAAGGCGCCGACAAGACGTCCTTGAACATCCGGCCGATTTTTTCTGCGCCTTTCTTTTCAAACACCAACGGCAGGACAAAGGCGAATTCATCACTTTCGATGCGGGCGACAAAACCGCCATCAGGCAAGCAGGCACGCAATCTGTGCGCGACCTGACACAGGATCTCGTCACCGGCCGCGTGGCCGAACAGATCATTGATCGGCTTAAACCCGTCAATATTGGCTATGCCGATGGTAAACGGCGCCGGGTCATCTGCCCGTTCCGACGCAAGTTTCCGAATTTTATCCATCAGCCGTCGGCGATTGCCCAGACCGGTCAAAGGGTCCGTATAGGCTATCGTTTTCGGGTTTTGAGACAATATGTCTGTGTTTTCATCTTCGGGGGTCATTGATCGCCAGCTGTGCCGCACTTATGAATAGGGGTTCAAAATAGCGACAGATGTCTTAAGAATGTCCTATTATGAGACCCGTGTCTTTCCATGGATACACATCAGGTTCATATATGTTCAGCTCGCCAGTAGCACCGCGGCCGAATCCGCAGACGAGCTCGAAGCCCATTTCGAGATGATCGATTCCAGCTTTTCAGGGCTGACCGGCTTGGAGAGATAATCATCCATTCCGGCGGCAAAGCAACGCTCCCGGTCGCCGCTCATCGCATGGGCGGTCACGGCAATGATGGGAACATGCGAGCGCTCGCTGGAACTTTCTTTTTCGGCGCTGCGGATAGCCTGGGTGGCCTGTAATCCGTTCATCACCGGCATCGAGACATCCATGAGAATCAAATCCGGCGAGCCAGCGCGCCAAGCGGTCACTGCCTCCTGGCCATTACAGACGATGCGAAAATCCGCCCCGATTCCTTCGAGGATCTGCTCAAACACGATCTGATTGACCTCGTTGTCTTCTGCTACGAGCACCCGTATGCGATTTTCTGCCGTGTTTGCAGGAGTGCCGGAAGCGAGAACAGCCATTTCGGGTTTGGTCGATTGTGCCCCCGGGGTTTCCGGCGCTCGTGCAGACGCTGACCGTGCGACGGCGGGCAGCGGCTGCCGGGGTTCGGGGTCAGACGCCTCAAGCACCGGTCCGTTTGCAAGCTGTGCGCATGTTTCCTGTACCCGTCGGCGGTAAATCGCTTGATCTAGCGAGGGGTGACGGTCGAGCCCGGAGGCGCCTTCCATCATCCTCGACATCCCGGTGGTGATTTCGACGCTGTCGAGCACCAGCCCGCTTGCCTGAGCCGCATCGAGAAACGCCACGACTTCGCTAGCCTTGCCAATTGCCACCGCATCTGCGCCGGCGGTTTTCAATGCTGCCACCCTTTGTACGGCGCGATCGGTGTCCTCATCCAGAACCAGAATTCGCTCCCTCTTTGCGGACTGAACCGGAAGGTGTCCCTGAACGATCGCCGGCTCGG
Source organism: Hoeflea algicola (assembly GCF_026619415.1). Lineage (NCBI taxonomy): Bacteria > Pseudomonadati > Pseudomonadota > Alphaproteobacteria > Hyphomicrobiales > Rhizobiaceae > Hoeflea > Hoeflea algicola. The sequence goes on along the minus strand of NZ_JAOVZR010000001.1, from coordinate 4,518,938 downwards.
CATCATAGTGGGAGGTGACACGGGCTGTGTATCGGGGGCTGGACGCGAATGCACTCACATCGTCGAAGGTCACCGTCACATAATAACTTCCGGGTGTACCAGAGCGACGCGCACGGGTAATGGCATGCATCACCGTGCCGTCTGCCCGAAAGATGTCTTCGGTGGTTTCATAAGGCACGCCGGATTCGAGAACGCCGCGTTCAATTTCCTCGAATTTCGCCGCCATCTCCGGCCCGACAAGTTCCCCCGCCGTTCGACCGAGAACATGCTTGGCATGCAAACCGGGAATACGGCAGAAAGCGTCGTTGACAACGACGTAGCGAAGCGAACAATCCTTGACCATCACCGGCGTGGCCAGGTTGTCAAGAATGTGCTGGGCCAGATCGGACTGGTGTCTTGCCTCGGCAAGTTCCAGATCGCGGCGTTTCTGCTCGGAAACATCGGTGATGGTGGAAATCAGAATGCCATCGGGCATACGCCGCTTGCTCAAGCGCACCCAACGCCCGTCGCTCATCTGCTCGACGCTCTCGTAGCGCTCGCGCCAGTGAATGGCTATGCGTTCGGCAATCCAGTCCTCACGCGTAACATTGCGGGCCCTGCCATTGACCGATCCAAAAACCCGCGCACCGGCATCATACAAAGCGCCGAGTAGATCACGCAGCCTCGCCCCGGGCTCAAGGTGCTCTGGCGGCACGACGAAGAAACGGTTGAATTCGGGGCTGGCGGCGACAACAGTGTCGTGCCTATCAAAGATGATGATGGCGATATCGAGCGCCGACGCAACTGCATCAACAATCCCGGCGTCGGTCGCAGAGCGGCGCATTTCGGAATCACGCAAAGCCATTATTCACCGATCCGATACGCGCCGGAAAGACCGGAACTTGCTTGCCAACTGCCCAATGTGCAGCCTCCTAGGGAACGCAGGTACTTATATTTCGGCGATCCTGTCACAGGAGAGTTAAGCCGTGCTTAACCAAGTCGAACGGTTTTTCTCATTGCCCCATCGGCCAGAATGAGTTCAGGCCCAACCAGGTAATAGATGAGCTTTCAGTGGTTGTTTCTCCATGGACGAAGATGTCGGCGACACCTCGTTTGGCGGTGATGCAGGAGCTCCATGCCATCGCGTTCTCGCGCTCTCCCGCGGCGTCCGGTCAACCTACGAAACAGGCAAATATGCCGCTGCCCCGAGAAAAAGCACCATACTTACCCCCTAGATCCGGCTTGGACATTGCACCACGCCCCGAATCCCTCAACATGGGGGTATGCGCATCCATCAACTTCCCGAAACACTGATCAATCAGATCGCCGCAGGCGAAGTGATCGAACGTCCGGCCAGCGTCATCAAGGAACTGGTCGAGAACGCCATCGACGCCGGCGCGCGAAAGGTCGAGATAGCCACCGCCGGCGGCGGCAAGGCGCTTTTGCGCGTGATCGACGATGGCAGGGGCATGGATGCCGAAGATCTGGGGCTTGCCGTGCGGCGGCACTGCACTTCAAAGATCGACCAGCGGCTCGATGACATCAAGACGCTGGGGTTCCGAGGCGAAGCGCTGCCATCGATCGGATCGGTTGCGCGGCTGACATTGCGGTCGCGGCCCCAAGATGCGGGTCACGCCAACGAGATCACGCTGGCGGGCGGCATTCCCACGCCACTCAAGCCGGCGGCGGCCAATCAGGGCACCACGGTCGAGGTCAGGGACCTGTTTTTTGCAACACCCGCGCGACTGAAATTCCTCAAGAGCGACCGTGCCGAAACCGCGGCCATCACCGAAGTGGTGCGGCGCATCGCCATTGCTTTCCCGGCGGTGAGGTTTACGATTTCGGGTCCGGACCGCTCGACCCTTGACCTGCCCGCGACTGGCGAGGACCGGCTGGCGCGCATCGCCCAGGTGCTCGGCGATGAGTTTGCCGCCAACACCATCGCGCTTGACGCGGCCCGCGAAGACATCACGCTGACTGGCCATATCGGGCTGCCGACCTGGAACAAGGCCAACTCGCTGTCGCAATATGCCTTCGTCAATGGCCGTCCAATTCAGGACAAGCAGATCCTGTCGGCCATACGCGCAGCCTATTCCGACACCTTGCCACGCGGACGCTACCCGGTGGCGGTCCTGTGGATCACCCTCGATCCGGCGCTTGTGGACGTCAATGTTCACCCCGCAAAGGCCGATGTCCGGTTTCGGGACCCGGGCCTGGTCAGGGGACTGATCATCGGCGCCATCCGCCAGGCGCTGACCAATGAGGGCGACCGCGCATCACCGTCTGCGCGTGCCGATCTGGCGCAGGCATTTTCCTCCGCCGCCCCCTTTGCCAAAGCGCCAAACCTTGGTCAGCACGGTTTGGCCGGATTCGGCGGCAGCCCAGCCGGATCAACCTATCGGGGCTGGGTGCCGTCACGATCGCCCTCGCGACCGCTGGGTCAGGCAATGCCCGGTTTCTCTGAAGCAACGCAGGCGGAAATCGGCGACGCATCGGCGCCTTCGGCACGGTTTGAAGAGACCGGCGATGACACGTCTGTGCAAATCCATCCGCTCGGGGCCGCGCGCGCGCAGGTTCACGAGAACTATATCCTTGCCCAGACCCGTGACGGGCTGGTGATTGTCGATCAGCATGCGGCGCATGAGCGACTGGTTTTCGAGCGTCTGAAAACAGCCTTGCGGGCGGGGCCAGTGGCCTCGCAAATCCTGTTGCTGCCGGAAATCATTGATCTTCCCGAAGATGATTGCGACCGCCTGGCCGAGCGTGCCGAAGAACTCGCGAAATTTGGCCTGGTGCTCGAACGATTCGGCCCGGGCGCCATCGCGGTCAGGGAAACGCCTTCGATGCTGGGCGAGACCGATGTCGTCGGCCTGGTGCGCGATCTGGCCGACGAGATTGCCGAGTGGGACAGTGCCAGCGGCTTGCAGGATCGGCTCGAGGCGGTTGCCTCGACCATGGCCTGTCACGGTTCTGTGCGATCGGGCCGGCGGTTGATGCGCGACGAGATGAACGCGTTGCTGCGCGAGATGGAGCGCACGCCGGGGTCGGGCCAGTGCAATCACGGCCGCCCGACCTATATCGAACTCAAGCTCAGTGATATCGAAAAGCTGTTCTCACGCCGCTGAGTGCCGAATTGCCGAGCCGATTGCGTGACGCATTGTTGCATTCCAGCACACGAGGCGGCATAGAACAGCCTTGATTGAAACGGGAGTACACCCCGACATGAACAAATTTGAAGGCGCTGGCGCCCGACCTGCAAAAATCCGCTATCTGGACGGTGATTTCCAGATCCTGATGCCCGGCAGCCACGTCGTCTGCGCGGTCACCGGCGAGTTCATCCCGATCGAGGAGCTGAAATACTGGAGCGTTGCGCGCCAGGAGCCCTATGTGGATGTAAACGCGTCGTTTTTCGCCGACCAGCGCGCAGGCGTTCTACCGACTCAAAGTTAGGGTCTGTTCAGGCGCCGGTCCGTCGGCGCTTGAATGCATCAGTTGCCGCATTGATGATCGCATCGGCGACATGCGGGCTGTCAAACACCAGATCAATCTCCAGCACCGCGCTCTTTTCCATCAGCTCGATCGCCCGGCCATGGCCTGAACGCAAGCGGACATGGTCCTTGGCAGTGGTGATGATGTCGAGGCCGTAGAGTTCGGCTTCTGTCAGCAGATCGGCGATCTCATCCTCGGCAAAATGATGATGATCGGGGAAACCATGCCTGCTGGCGATGCGGACATGGGCTTCTTCAAGAGAGATGAAAAACTTCTCGGGATCGCCGATGGCTGCAAACGCCAGGCAGTTCCGATCCCTAAATTTGGCTGCATTGCGCGGCTCAAGCCTTGCAAGGTGGATCGGCTTGGCGGCACGGGCCGCCATCCGGATCATCGGATCAGCGCCGTTTCCGTCGCCAACGACCACCAGCGCATCGGCATGCCTAACCTGATCGATCACCGGCGCACGCACCGGACCGGCAGGAAACACGCAGCCATTGCCGATGCCGCGCCGGGCATCAACCACCAGCAAGGCCAGGTCGAACACCAGTCTGGCGCTCTGGAAGCCGTCATCCATGATGATGATGTCACAGCCTTCGCGCACGAGCATTTTGGCGCCCGCAACCCGGTCCGGAGAGACAACGGTGGTCGCCTTGGCGGCGAGCAACATCGGCTCGTCGCCAACCAGACGGGCGGTATCCTTGGCTGGATCAACCAGACGTGCATGGCGTATGGCGCCGCCATATCCCCGCGACAAAAATCCGGGCTTCAGGCCACGGGCGATGGCCGCTTTCGCGAGCGTCAGGGCAGTCGGTGTCTTGCCTGATCCGCCAACGGTGAAATTACCGACGCAAATCACCGCCGCATCAACCTGGCTGCGTACCCTTGTGTCCATGATACGGCGCGCGACGCGGCCGTAGACCCAGCCGAATGGCGAGAGCAGCGCGGACTGGACGCCTCGGCGCTGCCACCAGAATGGCGGCGCTTCGCTTACCATTGGCCGCCTTTCCGGTTTTCTCCGTTCTCATTTTCGCGCGGCAGCAACCGAGCCTTGACGGTCAGCGGGTTGATGTAGGGTTCGAGCGCCCGAACGGTGGATTTGAGCGCACCGCGCATATCGTACAACGTCTTCTCGCCACCAGCGGCCATGGCCTGCCGCGCCTGCGGGTTGGTGAGCAGATAATGCACGCCCTTGGCAAGCATTTCGCCATCGCGAACAAACCGGGCGCCACCATTCTTGAGCAGGCGGGCGTAGGATTCACGGAAATTCTCGACATTGCTGCCCGACAATACCGCGCAGCCGAGCATTGCGGGTTCGAGCGGGTTCTGCCCACCACCGCCCTTCAGCGACTTGCCGACAAAGACAATCTCGGTGAGGTTGAGATAGAGCCCCATTTCACCAATGGTGTCGCCGAGATATACATCAGTCTCGGGACCAACGGGCTCACCGCGGGAACGGCGCGCGACCTTGAGGCCGTTTCCGGTCAGCATCGTCTCGATGGCATCGGCGCGGTCGGGGTGGCGTGGCACCAGAATGGTCAGCAGCTTGTGGCGCGGCTTCAGCGCGCGGTGCACGGCAGCGACTATTTCATCTTCGCCTTCATAGGTCGAGATCGCAGCCCAGGTCGGGCGGTTGCCGAGCTGCTCCTGCAGCCGGGCTAGTTCGTCCCCGTCCCAGGGTGGTGCGGTGGTGTCGACCTTGAGATTGCCCGACACAGTGACCGGCCGCGCGCCGAGGCTGAGAAACCGTTCGGCATCCAGATCCGACTGGGCGATGACATGGGAAAGGTTTTCGAACAATGCGTCGGCAAGCCCCGGACGCTTGCTCCAGCGCGCAAACGAGCGGTCCGACAAGCGGCCATTGACCAGCACCTGAGGCGTTCGCCTGGCGCCAAGTTCAAGGATGGTCATCGGCCAGATTTCGGATTCGGCGATGATCGCGAGATCGGGTACCCAGTGGTCGAGGAAACGGGAAACGGCCGGCTTGAGATCGAGTGGCACATATTGGTGGATGACATTGTCACCCAGCCGCTCACGCGCCACCCTCGCCGATGTGACCGTTCCGGTGGTCAGCACAACGGAAATTCCACGCCGCCGAACCTCCTTGATCAACGGCACCACGGCATTGGTTTCACCGACGCTGGCGGCGTGAAACCAGACCAGCGGGCCGTGCGGCCGCTCGATATCGGAGCGGCCATAGCGCTCCTGGCGGCGGGACCGTTCTTCCTTGCCCTTGGCCGCGCGGATCGCCAGATAGGGGCCCAATAACGGGTAGATACCTGCTCCGAACCAACGGTAGCCGACCAGCGCCGCGCGCGCCCAACCGCGGCTCATGCCTGCGCCTCGACAGCCTTCATCACTTCGGTGGTGATACGGTTGAGTTCCGCCGTGACCTGCATCCGGGCCGCGTCAAGCTCCCCCTCGCCGGCGTCGGCTGCGACCCGGATCGGCGGTGCCAGCCGCAGACAGCGGCGACCAAACGGCAGATTGATGGTGGTCTTGTCCCAGGTTTTTTCGAGCACCCGCCGACGGCTGGTAGCGAGCGCCACCGGCACAATCGGGCGGCCGGATATTTTTGCCAGGGTGACAATACCTTTTCCGGCCTGCCGCGCAGCACCCTTTGAAATATCGGCGATCATGACGACGTTGACATCGCGATGCAGCGCGTCGCGCATGGAAAGAAGCGCCTTGACGCCTCCCTTGCGGTTGCCGGCGCCTTGATCGCGGCCGCCGGAACCGCGGATCACCTCGTAGCCGGCCCGCTGGATAATCCGTGCGTTGATCTCCGCGTCGACGCTACGCGATACGAGGGACACAAATTTCCGATCCTTGGGCGCTGCATAGGGCATCAGGATGTGCTGACCGTGCCACAACGCAAAGATAACCGGCCACTCCCCCTCCAGCAAGCTCTGCCAGTCGGTGGACGTGCCAGTGTCGCGGTTGGAACGCCAGATCGAATTCAGCGACCAGCCGATCAATGCTGATCCCGCACTCTGAACCAGCTCGGACTGCAACAGCCTCTTGCCCAGACGACGCCTGTCAATCAGGTCGCGGAGTTGTTTGGGCCTTGGTGCCGCCGTCTCGGCGTCCGGTTTGTTCATTGTGCGTTTCGCTCAGTCCGAGGACTTGGTTTTGCTGTCGCTGCTGGGGTCGAGCATCCGGTGCATATGCACGATGAAATAACGCATATGGGCATTGTCCACTGTCATCTGCGCCTTGGCCTTCCAGGCCTGGTGGGCAGTGGCATAGTTGGGATAGATGCCAACGATGTCGAGCGCGTTCAAATCCCTGAAATCCATTGAATCCAGATCCTTGAGCTCACCACCAAACACTAGGTGCAAAAGCTGCTTGTCTTCACTTTCTGCCATGGGAATACTCCACGTTCAAACGCTGCGGTCAGTCAGAGCGCGGTTTGCGTCAAAACCAGTGAAAGGTCAATGCCCGGCGGCGGGCTGGAAAGGCTCGAGCAATTGTGCAAGCTGGCCTTCGGACGCTGCCAGCATCAATGCGCGAGAAGGATCGGGGGCGTTGTAGCGCATGCGCGCGCCCTGCAGATCCACCAGCCGATGGCCGGTTTCGCCAAGCATGACATCGGCTGCGGCTAGGTCCCATTCATTCGAACTTGGCCGGATGTAGACGCCGTCGAAATCCCCTCGAGCCACGGCTGCCAGCCGAAGCGCCAGCGAGGGACCGCCCGGCACCTTGTCAACCGCGCCATCCGCTCCGGGACGCATGTGCTTGATGACGATGTCGGGCACCACGACCCGCAGCGGCGCGGCACCCTGCTCGCTGGTGTCGAATACGAGTTTCTTACCATTGAGAAAGGCACCTGCGCCAAGGCTCGCTTGCCAGACCTCACCGAGCGCCGGCGCCACCAGCACGCCGGCAACCGGCAGCCCGTCCTCGACAACGCCGATGCTGACGCACCACTCTTTGCGACCGGCGACATAGGCGCGGGTCCCGTCGATCGGGTCGACCACGAAAATCCGGCGGTGGGACAACCTGAGTTCGTTGTCCTCGGCCTCCTCGGACAACCAGCCATAGTCTGGCCGGGCGGCGAGCAGCGTTGTCTGAAGCAGCCTGTCGATTGCCACATCGGCTTCGCTGACCGGCGAGCGCCCCTCGTTCTTGTACCAGACGCCCGGATCCTTGCGGAAAAAGCGCATGGCGATCTCGGCGGCCTCGTGCGAGGCCTTCAGGATAAGTCCGAGGTCTTCGGCGTAGGGGTCAATCACCGGCAAGCGTCATGCCTTCCACGGCTATGGTCGGGGCCGCGACCGAGAACTTGGTGTCGATGTCGTCGGCCAGCGTCATGCGCTTGAACATGTCCTTGAGATTGGAAGCAATCGTGACTTCCGATACCGGGAAACTGATTTCACCATTCTCGATCCAGAAACCGGATGCGCCGCGGCTATATTCGCCGGTAATCGCGTTGACACCCTGACCGATGAGTTCGGTGACATAAAAGCCGGTGCCGACCGAGGCGATCAGTTGCTCGCGGGTCTGCTCTCCGGGAGAGACAATCACATTGGTCGACGATGGCGAAACCCCGCCGCCGCGACTGGCGCGGCCATTGCTGGTAAGGCCGAGTTCCCGGGCCACGGCGGTCGTCAGGTACCACTGTCTGAGAACCCCATCCTCGACCATGGTCAGCGCACCCATCGACACGCCTTCGCCGTCAAACGGGCGCGACCCCGGCCCACGGCGGATGAAGGGATCATCTATCAGGGTGAGCCCCGGTATTGCTACCTGCTGGTCCATCATGTCCTTGAGGAAACTGGTCTTGCGGGCAACCGAGGCGCCATTGATGGCCGACACCAGGTGGCCGATCAGCCCGCGCGAGACGCGCGGATCAAACACCACATTGATATTGGATCCGGTCTTGACCTTGCGCGGATTGACACGGGCGACGACCCGCTCACCGGCGTTGCGACCAATGAGTTCGGGCGCATCGAGGTCCCCATAGAAAACGCGACTGTCAAAATCATAGTCGCGCTCCATCTTCACGCCCTCGCCGGCGATGACGCTGACGGAGTGGGAAAAGCCCGAGCGCTCGAAGGCACCGGAAAAATCGTGCGAGGTGGCCAGCACCATGCCAAACAGGCCCGCGCCGGCGCCAGCTCCCACGGAACTGCTCACACCCGGAACCTCCAGTGCCGCGGCTTCAGCCTTCTTGGCGGCGTCTATCAAGGCTTCTGCCGGTGGCTCGGTCGGATCGAACAGATCAAGATCGGGCCAATCGCTGGCCAGCATGTCGGCATCGGCGAGGCAGGCGTGCGGATCTTCCGGCGAGACCTGCGCCATGGCCACCGCACGCGCAGCAAGGGCAGCCTCATCGGCGTTCTGGCCGGCATGCACCGTGGCCACTTTCTGGCCGACAAACACCCGAAGGCTGAAGGCGTCGGATTCAGACGATTCGGTGTTTTCCACCTGACCGTTGCGCACCGAGGCCGATCGCGAGCGGCGGCGCACCACCAGCGCGTCGGCCTGGTCGGCGCCAGCGCTGCGGGCGTGGCTGATCAGGCGCTCGGCGGTTGCCAGCAGTCCTTCGGATTGATTTGTTTCGCTCATGATTTTTCGCCTTTCACTTGGCTCTCATGTATTGTCCCGAGGGTCAAGCATCAAGCCCGACCTGTTCGGGATGACCTTGTCTCTCGTCTGGAACCAATGATGGAGCGCCATGAATGGCCGTAGCCGAAGTGAGCCTATACACGCAGGGTCTTGTTCTGTTGTGCGGGGCAATCGTTGCCGCGCCGCTGTTCAAGAAACTCGGCCTTGGCACCGTGCTGGGTTATCTTGCCGCCGGAATCGTCATCGGGCCGCTGCTTCGGATAATTACTGACGGCGAGGAAATTCTCCATTTCGCCGAACTCGGCGTGGTGCTGCTGCTGTTTGTCATCGGGCTCGAGCTCAAGCCGTCACGGCTCTGGCAATTGCGCCGCGATATTTTCGGCCTCGGGCTTGTTCAGGTGCTGTTTTCGGCGCTGCTGCTCGCCGCCGCCGCGGTGGCGTTGGCCGGACAAGCCTGGGCCGCCGCCGTCATCATCGGCTTTGGACTGGCATTGTCATCAACCGCTTTCGGAATCCAGATTCTTGATGAACGCGGAGACCTCAACACCCGCTATGGCCAGCAATCGTTTTCGATCCTGCTGTTCCAGGATCTGGCGATCGTGCCAATCCTGGCACTGGTGCCACTGCTTGCGCATGCCCCGGACAATGGCGGCGGCTCGATCATCTCCGATATTGCGATCACGGTTGGCGCTATCGTGGCACTGCTTGTTGCCGGCCGTTACCTGCTCAATCCGCTGTTTCAACTGATCGCCGGAACCGGCGCCAAGGAAGCGATGATCGCGGCTGCACTGTTCGTGGTGCTCGGGGCTGCAATGCTGATGCAATTCGCCGGCCTGTCGATGGCGATGGGCGCGTTCGTCGCCGGCGTGATGCTGGCCGAATCTTCTTACCGGCACGAGTTGGAAGCCGATATCGAGCCGTTTCGCGGCATTTTGCTGGGCTTGTTCTTCATGGCCGTCGGGCTGTCGGTGGATCTGGCGGTCATCGGTGACAACATCGTGCTGCTCGTGATTGCCGTGCCGGTGCTGATGATAATCAAGGGACTGGTGATTTACAGTGCATGCCGGGCATTCGGTTCAAGCCACAACACCAGCATCCAGATTGCCTGCCTGCTGCCCCAGGGCGGCGAATTCGGATTCGTGATTTTCAGTGCGGCAGCAGCGGCAGGCGTATTCTCTCATGGCACTGCGTCGATGCTGGTGGCGATCGTCACCATCTCGATGGCGCTGACACCGGTTGCCTCCGTGCTTGCCAAGCGGGTGATGCGCGATACCGACACCGAACAGATGGACGAGGATTTCGCCGGTGCGGGCGCCGATGTCCTGATGATCGGATTTTCCCGGTTCGGCCAGATCGCCTCGCAAATTCTGCTGGCGGGCGGCTCCGATGTCACCATCATCGACCATTCCGCGGAACGGATAAGATCCGCCTCGAAATTCGGGTTCCGGATCTACTTCGGCGACGGCACCCGCAAGGACGTGCTTATTGCGGCCGGCATCAAGCGGACGAAAATCGTCGCCGTGTGCACCCACAAGCAGGAAACCACCGACAAGATCGTTGACATGATCCAGGCAGAGTTTCCGACCGCGCGTATCTTCGCCCGCGCTTATGACCGGACCCACACGCTGTCGCTACGCGCACGCGGCGTCGACTACGAGGCGCGGGAGACGTTTGAATCGGGCATGGTGTTCGGGCGCAAGACACTCGAGGCGCTGGGCACGGCGGAGGAGCAGGCGCTCGAGATCAGCCACGACATCCGTCGCCGCGATGAAGAGCGGCTTGCCATGCAGGCGGTGGCAGGAATGCTGGCCGGCCAGGAGAAGCTGCTGACCAGACCGGTCACTCCGGAGCCGCTGATCAAGCCCAAACGCAAGTCCGAACGGCTCGACAAGCCATCGGAGCGGGATCACCAGGTTTCCGACCCGGCGTGAGCGCGTTCGCGGCCGGAATATGTGTTTCCGAATGGGCACGGGGAACGAAACCGGTCGCGGCGCATTGTATCCCTGATTTTATCAAGGAGACTTTCTGATGGCCAATCGTGAACGGGACACCACAATTGTCACCACCAGTTCAGGCGGGGCAGGTTGGTTTGTCGCAGTGCTGCTGCTAATCGTCCTCGCCCTTGGCGGATACTATCTATACAGCACCGGCGTTCTGGGCGGCGGTAGCGATGTCAACATCTCGATCGATGTTCCCAAGGACGTGGTTCCGGACGCTACGGCGAATTAACTGGCATGCCGCTGAGAAGCGGCCAATTCACCGGTCTGGGGTGAAATTCCCCGGCCGTTTCTTGGTCGCCATCAAGGAACCAATGTCTGCCGAGATTGCCGAAGCTGCATTCCGCCGGTGACCAAAATAGCTTGTCCAACCAGTATAATTGGGCGCATTGATTGGGGAAGCGCGCCAACCAGCATCTGGACAATCCGCTCAAACCCGATATCACCGTGTTGGTCCTGCCTGGTATCTGGTTGAAGGAAGACACCTCATGACGCCTTTTCACCTCGCCTTTCCGATTTCCGACATTGAAGAGACCCGCCATTTTTATGGCGAGGTGCTCGGCTGCCAGATGGGTCGCTTTACCGAGACCTGGATCGATTTCAGCCTGTTCGGCCATCAGATGTCCGGGCATGTGCGCGCCGACGCTGCACCCGCGGCAGCTTCCGGAGCGGTTGACGGGCATTCAGTTCCAATCCCGCATTTCGGGGTCGTTTTGCAGATGAATGACTGGAAGGCGCTGGCCCAAAGGCTTGAGCAGGCGGAAGGCATCGACTGGATCATGAAACCCAATCTCCGGTTCGAAGGTCAGCCGGGAGAACAAGCGACTCTTTTCATCCGTGACCCCTCGGGAAATGCCCTCGAGTTCAAGGGCTTTTCAGATCTGGAACAGGTCTTCGCTTCTTGACCGGCACGTGGCCACCAACGTCATGACCGGGGCCAACGTCCAGCAAGCGAAATTTGTCACCGGCTCGACGATGCGACATGTGATCACCATGACCGCCACCGGTTCGATCGGGCTGGTGGCGATCTTCATCGTTGACGCGCTGAACCTGTTTTACATCTCGCTGCTGGGGCAATTGGAACTGGCAGCGGCGATCGGCTACGCCGGTACGCTGCTTTTTTTCAGCACTTCGATTGCCATTGGACTGTCGATTGCGGCGACCGCCTTGACCGCGCGGGCACTGGGCCGCGGCCAGCGTGGCGAGGCCCGGGAAATCGCCGGGGCATCAATTGCCTATATGCTGATCTTGATGATCGCGACTGTCGCCATTGCGTTTCCGTTTCTGGGCGAGATGGTCCGGATGATGGGGGCTCAGAGCCGGACAGCGGAGTTGGCAACAGAATTCATGCAGATTGTGCTGCCATCGCTGCCAGTGCTGGGCACCGGCATGTGTCTGGGTGCGCTGCTGCATGCGGTTGGCGACGCCAAGCGCGCCATGTATGTGACATTGGGCGCAGGCGCACTGACAGCAGTGCTCGATCCCATCTTCATCTTCGGCTTTGACCTCGGCATTCATGGTGCGGCGATCGCAACGGTGATCTCGCGGTTCGTTCTGGTGGCAATCGGCCTGCACGGACTGATCAGGGTTCACAATCTGATCGCGCTGCCCTCTCTCGGAATGATGTCGCGGGAATTCCGGGGCTTTCTGGCAATCGGACTGCCGGCGTTGATGACACAAATCGCCACACCGGTTGGCAACACCTATGTGACCACCACCATGGCCGAACATGGCGATGCGGCTGTCGCCGGATGGGCGGTGGTCGGACGGTTGATCCCCGTAGCCTTTGGCGCGCTGTTTGCGCTGTCGGGCGCAATTGGCCCCATTCTCGGACAGAATTATGGCGCCAGGCAGTTCGATCGGTTGATGTCGACCATGCGCGACAGCCTGATTTTCATCATGATCTACACACTGGTGGTGTGGGCGCTACTGGCGCTGTTTCGCAACCAGATCGCCGACCTGTTCGGCGCCGAGGGCGCTGCGCGCGACGTGATTGTCTTCTTCTGCCTGTTCGTGGCCGGCAGTTTCGTCTTTAACGGCATGCTGTTTGTCGCCAACGCCGCGTTCAACAATCTCGGTTTTGCGCTTTATTCGACCGTGTTCAACTGGAGCCGCTCGACGCTGGGCGTCATTCCATTCGTCTGGCTCGGCGCCCACTGGTATGGCGCGGAGGGTGCGCTTGCCGGCTATGGTCTGGGTGCGGTGGTGTTTGGCCTTGCTGCGGTGATCGTCAGTTTCCGGGTGATCGGCAATATCGGCACGCATGACGGCGGCGACGCTGGCACCGCAATACCGATTCGCACGCCGCCCGCCGGACAATCGGCCTTTACCAGCGGCAAGGCCTCGACACTTTAGGCTGAAAACGTAAAGGCAGCGTCGAGATCGTGCTTGAGCTGCTCGGCAACGCCGGCCGAATCGGCCAGAATTTCCTTGGCCTTGAGGAAATCCAGCACCCGGTAGCGGTGCACTTCCGGCCGGAGCAGGATGTGCGGTGGATGGGTCTTGCACTTCATCTCGATGATCGATTGCATCATCAACTGGCTGGCGCCGAACATCATGTCGATGGTCGATGGTGCCTGACCGGGCGTGCCCGAGGGCAGGCCAACAACATCGACGCCGATGATGATATCGGCCAGCCCGGTTAATTGATCAAACGGTACCGGATTGAAAATGCCGCCGTCAATCATCACCCGGTCATCGACCAGAACAGGCCGGAACACGGCGGGAATGGCTGCGGAGGCAGCCAGCGCACAGCGCAGGTCACCATGGTCGCAAACCACTTCGCTGTGGCCGTAATAGTCGGTAACCATGATCCTGGTCGGGATCTTGAGTTCTTCGAAAGTGCGGGCCACCGCGTCGGGAAGCAATGCTTCGAGAATGCGCTCGATATCAAACTGCCCCAATCGAAGGCCGCTCTCGAAGATACCCTTGGCGCCGCGCGGATGGGCCGCTTTCCAGATCCGCCCGATCGCGCTTGCCGGCTTGCTGACGGTGGCGAGACTGTGGTCGCGAATTTCAGCGCCAGTCATGCCAGAGGCCATCGCAGCGCCCATGATCGAACCGATCGATGAACCAGCGATCGCCACCGGCTTGATGCCCATGGCATCAAGTGTCTCGATCACATGGATATGAGCAAACCCGCGTGCACCGCCGCCGCCAAAGGCAATCGCCACCGTCGGATCACCCGAACGGGGTGGCGACGGGGGGCGGGTGATGCTGATGTCGGTCATGACTTAGGTCCGCTTTCAAGCGCGTTGGCGACAATGCCCTCATCGCCGCTGCTGGCTTGAACAGTATAGCGGAACAAATGCATATGTGTGTCACCGAATGCACGGTCTTCAAGCAGCGCGAACGCCGGACCGGGAACGATTTCCGCTGCGGCCTCTTCCTCAAGCACCACCAACGCGCCGTCGGCGATCCAGCCGCCGCGGGCTGCCGATGCGAGCGCCCGATCACCCAGGCCCTTGCCATAGGGCGGATCGGCAAACACCAGATCAAAAGGCCCGACGGTACCGGACGGTCCTAGCTTGGTGGCATCACGCCGAAACAGCCGCGCCCTGCCCTGCAGACCCATGGTTTCGATGTTCTTCTGGATAAGGCCACGTCCTTCGACACCGCTTTCGACAAACAGTGCCGTGCGGCAGCCACGCGACAGCGCTTCCAGTCCCAGCGCGCCGGTGCCTGCGAACAGATCCAACACCCGAGTTTCGCTCAAGGAATCGGGATAGGCGTGACTTAATATGTTGAACAGGCTCTCGCGGCTCCGGTCGGTGGTCGGCCGGATTGCTTGGGTCTTTGGCGCGGCAAGGCTCCTGCCGCGAAACTCACCGCCGACGATCCGCACCCGGTCCCCGTCCCTTTCCAGCTGCCGGCTTGCCGGAACGCTCACCGCCCGAAGGCTTTCCACCCGGGCCCTTGCCTGGCCCCCGGTCTGGTCCCTTGCCAGTTCCCTTGAACCCGCCAGCGCTGCCGGGCTTGCCGGAAGCGGGACTCGCCGCCGATTTGCCGCGCGGCCGGTCTGCGTCACGGCCGGGCTTGCCCTCGCCGCCGGCATCCCGGTCAGGACGCGGCTTGGCGCGACCCTTGGGGAAGCTGCCGCGCCGGGTCTCGGCACGCTGGTCGGTACGGCCAGACTTGCTTGCCGGCCGCTCTTCGCCACGCTCGCCCTCGCCCTTTTTAGCGTCGGAGACGGGACGCGCGCCCGGCGCCATCCACACATTGGTGGCGCGGCTGCGCTGGACGAAACTGCGCTTGGCCGGCTTGCCACCAGGCTCCTCGTTGCGTCCGCCGCTCGGCTTTTCTCCGCGGCTCCACTCGGGCTTGTCGCCACGGGGTCTATCGGGCTTGTCGCCCCGGAACCGGTCCGGTTTGTCGCCAAAGGGTTTGCGTTCGCTGCGGTCACGGTCCGGGCCACGGCCGGCATCCTTGCCGTCACGGGCGGGCCGGCCTGGCTTGGTATCGAGCCGGGCGCGGGCGCGTTCTGTTTTCTCGGAACTCGAAATCCACTCGCGCTGGACCGGCTTGGCCGCAGGTTTGGGTTTGGCGTCGGGCTTCGGCGGAGCAAGATGCTCGCTCAAAGGGGCATCAAAATTGGCGCCAGACTGCTCGATCATGCGCTCGCCGAGCTGTTCACGCAGGGTCCGGCTCTTGACCTCGACAACCTCGCCCTCGCGAATATCGCCAAGCTGGAACGGTCCGAACGAGATACGGATCAGGCGGTTGACGTCGAGACCCAGCGCGCCGAGTACATTCTTGATTTCCCGGTTCTTGCCTTCACGCAAACCCATGGTGATCCAGACATTGTGGCCCTGCTTGCGGTCAAGCGTGGCTTCGATCCCGCCATAGAGTACGCCATCAACTGCAATGCCGTCCTTGAGCGCATCAAGCCGCGCCTGATCGATATCGCCATAGGCGCGGACCCGATAGCGCCTGAGCCAACCGGTCTCGGGCAATTCAAGTGTGCGCGCCAACCCGCCGTCATTGGTGAGCAGCAACAGGCCCTCGGTGTTGATATCCAGACGACCGATGCTCAGCACCCGCGGCAAATGATTCGGCAGCGCATCGAACACCGTTCTGCGGCCTTCGGGATCTCGGTTGGTGGTCACCAGCCCGGCGGGCTTGTGATAGACCCACAGCCGGGTCCGCTCGATGCCGGCGACCTCTTCGTTATCAACCTCGATGCGGTCAGCCAGCGAGACGACGACCGCCGGGCTGTCGAGCACCTTGCCGTTGACCTTGATCCTGCCCTCGGCAACCATCCGCTCGACATCGCGACGCGAGGCAACGCCGACGCGCGCCAGGATTTTGGCGATGCGTCCGCTTTCCACCGGGCTCTCGGCGCTCGCGGCTGCGGCGCCTTCGGATTGGGTCTTGCCGCGTTTGGGCTTGTCTTGTTCGGTCATATGTTGTTTGCCTGCCTTTACAGCGCCGCGCGCCAAGTGTGACGCGAAACGGCCGCTGTAGCACGTTTTATTTGCGCACAAGCATTTCATCGGTTTGGTTCCGGCTTAAAGGCTTATGCTGCGGTGGATGGCTGTCTATCAGGTTGAACGGACGGGGTTAAGGGGTTTCATGCGCCGGGGCGTCACATGATCAGCACAAGTTACATGGATATGGCGCTGGAACAGGCCCGGGCTGCGGCTGACCGCGGCGAAGTGCCTGTGGGCGCAGTGGTGGTGCGCGACGGCGTGGTTCTGGCGCGTGCAGGAAACCGCACCCGCGAACTCAACGATATCACTGCCCATGCCGAAATCCTTGCCATCAGGCAAGCCGCCCAACAACTCGGCAGCGAACGGCTTATCGATGCCGATCTCTACGTAACGCTCGAGCCATGCACCATGTGCGCGGCGGCAATCTCGTTTGCCCGGTTGCGGCGGCTGTATTTCGGGGCCGAGGACGAGAAAGGCGGGGCGGTCGTCAACGGCGTATGTTTTTTCAACCAGCCAACCTGCCATCACAGCCCGGAAATCTACCCGGACCTGGCCTCAACCGACGCCACGCGGCTGCTCAAGGATTTCTTTCAAGGCCGGCGCTGAGCCGGCAGCTGATTAGTATTACCAGGGCCACCAGGAACGTTTGCCGGTGCCTGCCTTCTTGGCTTCGGAAATCCGGCGCCGCTCCTTGGCGCGTTCGGGCTCGCCCAGTTCACCAACCGGCGCTGTCTCGGCGGGTTTGCGATAGGTCAGCGGCGGATCGGACAGGAACCGGCGCCGATCCGAATAGGCGCCCTTCTCGATTTTCCGCGCCTGCTGGTAGGCCTTTCGCTTGCTGGCTTCATTAATCGTATCCTGCGGGGTCGGAGGACCATCGGCCCGACCGCCAGACGTGATGGCGCGGGTGGATGACGAACCAGATCCCCGCCTGGCCAGGGGCGAAGTGAACGTCGAGCTGTTTGGATTGGCATCAGCTTCGGCAACCAGACGCGCGCGCGTTTGTTCGGGAGATTCCACCCAAGCCGGGTTGTTTTCGACAACGCTTTGCTGCGGCACTGGCAGGTTCGCGGTCTCGGCCGGCTTGACGATGTCCGGACGCGGTTTGTAGTCGATATCCGCACCCTTCCTGGGTTGGCCGATCGAGGCGATGTTGCCGATGTCATCCACCAACTGTTCGGTCGAAGTCTTGTCGGTGCCATAGGTCGGCCCCAGGCAACCCGACAGGGTCAAGCTTGCGGCAATGAGTGCGCCTATGATCACGCCAGCGCGGTACTCAATCTTCATTGTCATGCGTTGTGTCCCGTCTCAGACCGTCAATTGGGAAATCTAACTGCTTGTCGCCGTACATTCCGGCCATTTTCAGGCAGGTTTTACCGGATCACCGCAACAAGGGCAATTGACCCGGCGAAATTTGACACGAGGTCAGAATATGAACGCGCCGGGGAGCGGACAAACCCGGGCCCCGACGCAGTTTTTACAGGCGACCCAATGCCTTGAGTTCATGCAGGGCGGCGGCATCGCGAGCCGACACATCGGGGAATGCCGGATCCGCGCCGACATCATCAGTGATCCGCCACGACCGAGCGCATTTGCGGCCCTCCGCCAATGCCGGGACAACCGAAACCGCGGCCACATCATCGAGCCGGAACGCATCATCAGGGCCGACAACAGTCTCCACCCGCACCCCAGAGGTGATGCAGACTTCGGCGAAATCGCTATCGCCAACCGCCACGACCAGCGCCGGATCCGTGATGTGGACAACGGGTGCGGCCTCCAGCGACGAACCGATGCGCTTTTCGCGGCGCTCGATTTCCAGCGCGCCGGTAACGACCTTTCGCACGGTACGGATCTTCTTCCACTTGGCGGCAAGCGAATCGTCACGCCATTTGGCAGGCACATCGGGGAACTGCTCGAGATGAACCGATTCGGCATCGGGATGTTGTGCAAGCCAGGCTTCCTCCATGGTGAAGGGCAGCATCGGCGCAAGCCAGGTCACCAGGCAGTTGAAGATGGTGCGGATCACCTGAAGAGAGGCTTTTCGGCGCAGGCTTGAGGGTGCGTCGCAATAGAGCGCGTCCTTGCGGATGTCGAAATAAAACGCCGAAAGCTCGATATTGGCGAAATCGGTGAGGGCCCGGGCAACACGTTTGAAGTCGAAATTGTCGTAACCGGTGCGTACCAGACCATCAAGTTCCGACAACCGGTGCAGCATCAAACGCTCGAGCTCCGGCATGTCCGCCATCGGCACAGTGTCGCCCTCATCATGGGCCAAGGTGCCCAGAATCCAGCGGATGGTATTCCTGAGCTTGCGGTAGGCATCGATATTGGTCTTGATGACGGTCTTGCCGAGGCGCTGGTCTTCCCAATAATCCGTGTTCATCACCCACAGACGCAGGATATCGGCGCCCGATTCCTTCATGATGTCCTGCGGAAACACCTGATTGTTGAGCGATTTTGACATCTTGCGACCGTCTTCCGCCATGGTGAAGCCATGGGTGATGACGGCGTCATAAGGTGCACGGCCACGGGTGGCGCAGCTTTCGAGCAGCGAGGAATGGAACCAACCGCGATGCTGGTCGGAGCCTTCGAGATAGACATCGGCCGGCCATTTGAGATCCGGACGATCTTCCAGCGTGAAGACATGAGTGCAGCCCGAATCAAACCAGACATCGAGAATGTCGGTGACCTGGAGCCATTTCGGATCGCTTGCCAAATCGCCCAGAAACCGCTCGCGGGCACCTTGCGCAAACCAGGCGTCGGCGCCCTCAGCCTCGAAGGCTTCGAGAATGCGGGCGTTGACGCCATCATCGTCGAGCACATTGCCATCGACATCGGCGAAGACACAGATCGGCACGCCCCAGGCGCGCTGACGTGACAGCACCCAGTCAGGACGGTCTTCGATCATGCCGCGCAGGCGGTTCTGGCCGGCAGAGGGTACGAAACGCGTGTCTTCGATGCCCTTTAGCGCACGCGAGCGCAAAGTCGTGCCGTCACCGAAATCCTTGTCCATGTAGACAAACCACTGCGGCGTGTTGCGGAAGATGATCGGCTTCTTGGAGCGCCAGGAATGCGGGTAATCATGCTTGAGACGGCCACGTGCAAACAGATTGCCCGCCTCGATCAGCGCGGTGATGACAGCCTGGTTGGCGTCGCCCTTCTTGCCCTTGTCGTCGATCACCCGCGCCGGTCCGCCTTCGCGGTCTGGTCCGAGACCGGGGACATCCTTGGTGTAGAAACCGGCGTCATCGACGGTGAAGGGGATCGCCGAAGAAATCCCGCGCGCCTCGATGTCGCGGGCAGCATCCATCCAGGCTTCAAAGTCTTCACGACCATGACCGGGGGCGGTATGGACAAAGCCGGTACCAGCATCATCTGTGACGTGATCGCCGGCGATGAGTGGCACGCCAAAATCATAGCCACCGCCGAGTCCTTTGAGCGGGTGGTCGCAGACCATGCCTTCGAAAATTCCCCAAGGCACAAGATCAACAAGTTTAAACGTCAGCTTTGCCTTAGCCGCGCACTCTTCGGCCAATTGCTTGGCAAAAATCAATTTCTCACCAGGCTGCGGGCCGAAATCATTCTCGGTCGCTGTGACCTCATAAAGCCCATACTCGATCCGCGGTGAAAATGAGACCGCGCGGTTGCCCGGAATGGTCCACGGAGTCGTGGTCCAAATAACGACAGAACTCCCCTTCAACCAATCAAAATTGCCGGGAGTTACATTTCCAACAATGTTTCCACCATCAACAGAAAGATCACCCACGCTATTGAAGCCTTCGGAGACTACAATCTTCGACACCGGAAACTTCACCCAGATCGTGTCGCTTTCATAAGTCTGATACTCGACTTCGGCCTCGGCCAATGCCGTGCGTTCGACCACCGACCACATGATCGGCTTGGAGCCGCGATAGAGCTGGCCGGATTTGGCGATCTTCAAAAGTTCGCCGGCGATGCGGGCTTCGGATTTGAAATCCATGGTCTTGTAGGGATGGTCGAAATCGCCTTCGATGCCGAGACGCTTGAATTCCTCGGACTGGACATCAACCCAGCGCTGCGCCCAGTTGCGGCATTCCTTGCGGAATTCGATCATCGCAGCAGGATCTTTCAGATCAGGCTTTTCCTTGCCCTTGGAGCGGTAGTTCTCTTCCTCGATCTTCCATTCGATCGGCAGGCCGTGACAATCCCAGCCCGGGACATAGTTGGAATCAAAACCACGCATCTGGAACGAGCGGGTGATGACATCTTTCAGGATCTTGTTGAGCGCGTGGCCGATATGGATGTTGCCGTTGGCGTAGGGCGGGCCATCATGCAGCACATATTTGGGGCGGTCGGCAGAGGATGCACGCAGCTTGTCGTAGAGACGCATTTCTTGCCAGCGGGCAACCAGTTCGGGCTCCTTCTTGGGCAATCCGCCGCGCATCGGGAACTCGGTTTCGGGCAGATAGAGCGTCTTGGAATAATCGAGCTTTTCGGTGTTGTCGGTCATGGTGTCGCAATCTTTGGGGCCGTTGGCCCGTGGTAGCCAATATTCGGGATCGTCGGAAGATGGGCGCGGAGATCACGCCAAAATGCCCGGTCTCCAGCGAGGTCTTTGCTCAGCGGGAAACCGGGACCATAATTCGTATCGGCGGCGAGCCTATGATCGGGACAGCCGTGGTCATGGCGGGCTTTTATCAAGCTCTGCAATTTCAGGGAAGCGCAAAGTGCGATCTTGAAAAATTCGCCAGTTGCGCTTATTTTGGGTGGCAACTGGCGAGGTCATAATGTCAAAATCAAGGAAAGCCGGATCGCCCCCTTCTTCAGGGGAGCAAGAAGCAAAGGTGCAGCGCAGCAGACAGGTTTTGACCGCTTCTTTGAGCAGTCAAAATCCTTCGTTGCAGTCCCGACGCATATTGCTCCGCGACGCCAAGACCGGAGAAATGCAGCCCAGCGCCAGTGTGGGTGTTATTGAGACGCTTAAAAGTACCGGCTTTACAAGTGCCGAGATTTTCCAACTCGTCGTCTCCAAACGCTCTCTGGAGCGTCGTCAGCAAAAGAATGAACAGCTAAGCCCGGCAGAATCCGACAGGGCTTTGCGCCTCGCCAGGCTTCACGATCATGCCGTGCGCGTGTTTGGGTCAGAAGAAAAAGCCCACCGCTGGCTGCGCAAGCCGTGTCGCGCTCTCGACGGCGCGGTGCCGCTGGAACTGATGAAATCAGAAACGGGCGCGCATATTGTCGAATCCGAACTTCATGCGATTGATCACGGCATGTTTGCCTGAGCATGCGCATCTGGCGCATATCAAACTATGCTGACCTGTCAGGCATCGGCGGGACTTATTCCGCGAGCCGCTGGAATCATCTGGGCAGACGCATTGTCTATTGCGCCGAGCATCCGGCGCTGGCGATGCTGGAACTGCTTGTGCATTTTGATCTTGAGGACCTGCCCGAGACCTATCAATTGCTCGAGATCGACGTTCCTGACGAACTCATTGTCAAGCCGGTCGATCTTCCAGACAATTGGAATGATGACCCGGCGATATCACGCGATGCATTTGAAGCGTTTTGTGATCGCGGTGATGTCCCGGTCTTGACCGTGCCGAGCATTCTCATGCCGCACTGCCGGAATTTGCTGATCAATCCACTTCATCCCGATCATTCGAAAGTATCGATCATTTCGGCGGAAGCACACGCGCTCGACCCACGCTTTTTGACATGAGTTAAAATAGGAACGGATATCGCTCTATGGATCAAGCCGCAGGTAGATCAGCCGGCGCATTAGCGCCGTGACCGGTTTCGGCGCGATCCGGCCAATCAGCGCGAAAGCCCGGTTGGGCGCCCCCGGTATCGAGTTCTTGCGGCCCGAGAACGCGTCCGCCAAAATCAGCCGGGCAGCATGATCGGGGGCCATGCGCTTGGACGCATCGGCACCTTGCGGCGCGTGGCGCTCGGCATGGTCGGTGCGCAGTGGTCCGGGGAACGCCACCGTGATCGACACACTACGGGCCTTTGCCGCCTTACGCATGCTGCTCGCATAGATCGCCAGCGCATCCTTTGACGCAGCGTAGCTTGCTGCCCCCGGATAACCGGTGAAATAGGAAAGGGATGAAACCAACAACAGTGCCGCACCCGGAGTGAACCCGCCTTCCTCCAGCAGCCGTGCGGCGATGACCATCGGCGCCTCGGTGTTGACGCGCAGCACATTCAGGTGCGTGGCAAGATCGATGGTTTCAAATCGGCCGGTGGCCGAGATGCCGGCATTGAGCACCACCAGATCGAACGGACCGCGCTTGATCAGTTCCGGCAAAATCCGGTCAAGCTCCGTGCGGCTCGAGAGATCGCAATAAAGGTGACTGATAGTCCCCTCACCCGCGTCGGGCGCTTGCGCAACGCCCTTCTGCCGATCAAGCGACAAGACCTCATAGCCGCTTGCTGCGAGCCATCGGGCCATTGCCGCGCCGAGCCCGGCACTGCCGCCGGTGACAAGCGCGCGCTTGGTCGAGGCATTCATAGACGTCGCCCCGTAAAGGCGCCGCCAACCAGATAGCGCGCCCATGAAATGGTGCCCGACGAGCGACGGCTGGCAATCGCCGCAGCCATCATCGCCGCGACATCATCGGAGGCGAGAAACAGGGCTCGCATCCGGCCCGGATCATAACCGGCCTTGTCGTGCATATCGGTCTTGGTGGGGCCGGGATGCAGCACCTGTACCGGCACCCGCCTGCCCCATTCCGACCGCAAGGCGCGGGCCAGGCCATGCAGGCCGGCCTTTGAAGCAGCATAGGCCGGCACCATGGCCGATCCCTTGTGGGCCACCGAGCCGATGAAGGTCAGCGTCCCGCCGGATTTTTCCAGCAGCGGATACAGCGCCTGGGCCTGGGCGATTGCTGCGCCAAGATTGATGTCGAGCGTCTGGCGGATGGCGTCGGTGCTGTCAATGCCGTCGACGGCTGCGAAACCGGTACCGGCATTGAGCACGGCATTGTCGAGACGGTCCCAGCCAATGCCGTCAATTCCCCCGACCAGCGCCTGCGCCGAGCCTTCGGGATCGCTCTGATCGGCAAGAATGTATCCGGCGCCTTGCGGCAGAAGATCGGCGATCTCATCGTGCGGCTTGCGGCCGGAAAGAAGCAGGCGATGGCGACCCGAGAGCTTTTTTGCCAGCGCCAGGCCGATGCCAGCATTGGCGCCGGTGATCAGGATCTGCCGCGATCCGGCCCCGATCAAGCAACCACCCCGAAGGTCATGGCCGCATCGAGCGATGACAGCGGCGTGATCGCACCAAGTGCTGCCCTGGCTTCCGCCTCATCAAGCTTCATTTGTGCCACCAGGGGCTCCAAGCTATCGAATTTCTCCTCGCCGCGAAGCCACGATACAAAGCAGACGCTGCAGGTCTCGCCATAGAGATCGCCGGAGAAATCGAACAGATAGGTTTCCAGCAACAGCGCAGCGTCGTCCCCGTCTACGGTTGGGCGACGGCCGAAACTGGCGACGCCATCATAAAATTTCCCATCGGCACGGCGGAAGCGGACCGCATAGATCCCCGGCAACAGGCCGGTTTCAGACGGCAGCGCCATGTTGGCGGTCGGATACCCCAGGGTGCGGCCAAGCTTCTTGCCGTGCAACACCTCGGCGGAGACCGCATAACGGTAACCCAACAAGCCTGCGGCTTCGCCGACTTCCCCCAGCGCCAGCGCCCGACGTATCCGGCTAGAAGAAACCACATCGGCGTTTTCATCGCGGAAGGCGTCTACCAGCGTGACATCGAAACCATGGCGTTCGCCAGCTTGCGTCAAGTATTCGGGGTTGCCTTCACGGCCCTTGCCGAAATGAAAATCATAACCGGTCACGACGTGACGGACGCCAAGCTTGCCGCTGAGAATGCCGGTGACGAAATCATGGGCACTTTGCGACGAGAAAACTCTGTCGAAAGGATGCTCGACCACGGCGTCAAACCCGAGATGGCCGAGAATGGCAGCCTTCATGGCCGCCGGCGTAATCCGGAAAACCGGCTCGTCGGGGCGAAACACCGTGCGCGGATGCGGTTCGAAAGTCAGCACGCAGGCGGAAACGCCATCAGCTTCAGCGGCCAGGGTGGCCTGTGCCAACACCGCCTGATGCCCCCGGTGGACGCCGTCGAAATTGCCGATCGCCACAACCCCGCCCTTGAATTCCGCGGGGAACCTGGAGGCATCGTAAAGCCGTTGCGCCATTGCCTGTTTCACCATGAGCGTTCAGGCCAGCCATTCCATCCAATATGCCGGGGCGACGCCTTCAGCATTGAGGAAATCCTGCAACCGGGTTTCGTTGGTAACGCGGCCATCGAGATATTCGCGGGCATGAACGCCACGGGCGATGAAGATCGCATCGATGCCGTTGTCGAGCGCACCGCGGATATCGGTGGCAACGCCGTCACCGATCGCCAGAGTCCGCCGCTTGTCGGCGGTGCCGCGCAGGGCTTCGGCCCGAGCCATCGCCTCGCGGTAAATCGGCGCGTGTGGCTTGCCGGCGATGCGAGTTTCGCCGCCGATTTCGGTATAGATGTCTGCCAGTGCGCCAGCGCAGGGCACAAGCCGGTCGCCGCGCTCGACCACGCGGTCGGGATTGGCGCAGATCAGCGGCAGGCCACGTGCCTTGAAATCCGTCAGCAGGGCGCGGTAGTCCTCGGCGCTCTCGGTCTCGTCATCGAGCAGGCCAGTGCACAAGACCGCATCGGCCGCATCCGGCTCGACCAGCGTGACGTCCAACCCTTCAACCAGGGAAATATCACGTTCAGGCCCGAGGAAATAAATTCCGCCCTGCGCGTCTGATACCAATTGCCGTGTGACGTCGCCCGAGGTGACGATGTCATCCCAGCAGGCAGGGTCGACGCCGATGGTGTCGAACTGGCGGATCACACCGGCCGCTGGCCGTGGCGAATTGGTAATCAGAATCACGGTCTGGCCACGCTCGCGCGCCGCTTTCAGGGCCTCTACCGACAGCGGGTAGGGGTTGACGCCATTGTGGATAACGCCCCATACGTCGCACAACAAGATGTCGGCGCGGTCAGTCAATTGATCGAGATCGGTGATCTTGCGTGGCATGGGCAGCGGTTCCTTTCGGGCATTGGATGTCGCCCAGCTTGCAGGCGAATACAAGACCCCGCCGGAATTTTAGCATTTGCACGGCCGAACGCAGCCTGATTGCACGCCCAACTCTTGACTCTTCCAAACCGCAGACTTATCTCGGCTTCGCTAGCACTCTCCATGAGTGAGTGCTAGCACGTAACTCGATGAGGCCCAATACGGGGTCTCAGCCGCTTCTGTCATTCGATCAAGGAATATAGACAATGGCAAAAACCACGTTCCGTCCGCTCCACGACCGCGTTGTCGTTCGTCGTGTTGAGTCCGAAGAAAAAACCAAAGGCGGGATCATCATTCCGGATACCGCCAAGGAAAAGCCGCAGGAAGGCGAAATCCTCGCCGTTGGTTCCGGCAACCGTGACGATTCCGGCAAGCTCGTGCCGCTCGACGTCAAGGCCGGCGACCGCGTGCTGTTCGGCAAATGGTCCGGCACCGAAATCAAGCTTGATGGCGAAGACCTTCTGATCATGAAGGAAAGCGACGTCATGGGTATCCTCGGCTAAGCCGAACGACCACCCACACAGATCCTATCTGCCTCAACACGATGGGCCCAGGCCCGGGAGTTAAGTTAAATGGCTGCTAAAGAAGTAAAATTCGGTCGTAACGCACGCGAGAAAATGCTCCGTGGCGTCGACATCCTCGCCGATGCGGTGAAGGTAACCTTGGGCCCCAAGGGCCGCAACGTCATCATCGACAAGTCCTTTGGCGCTCCGCGCATCACCAAGGACGGCGTGACCGTTGCCAAGGAAATCGAACTCGAAGACAAGTTCGAAAACATGGGCGCACAGATGGTGCGTGAAGTGGCGTCGAAGACCAACGACATCGCCGGCGACGGCACCACCACTGCAACCGTGCTCGCCCAGTCAATCGTCCGCGAAGGCGGCAAGGCTGTTGCTGCCGGCATGAACCCGATGGACCTCAAGCGCGGCATCGACATGGCCGTGACTGAAGTCATCGCGGACCTGCAGCGCAAGGCCACCAAGATCAAGACCTCGGCTGAAGTCGAACAGGTCGGCACGATCTCGGCCAATGGCGAAAGCCAGATCGGCAAGGACATTGCCGAAGCCATGCAGAAGGTCGGCAACGAAGGTGTCATCACCGTCGAAGAAGCCAAGACCGCTGAAAGCGAACTTGAAGTCGTTGAAGGCATGCAGTTTGACCGCGGCTACCTGTCGCCTTACTTCGTGACCAACCCAGACAAGATGTTGGCCGAACTCGAAGACGTCTACATCCTTCTTCATGAGAAGAAGCTGTCGAACCTTCAGGCCATGCTGCCTGTGCTCGAAGCTGTGGTGCAGACCTCCAAGCCGCTGCTCATCATCTCGGAAGATGTTGAAGGCGAAGCTCTTGCTACGCTCGTGGTCAACAAGCTGCGTGGCGGCCTGAAGATTGCTGCCGTCAAGGCTCCTGGCTTCGGCGATCGCCGCAAGGCAATGCTCGAAGACATCGCCATCCTGACCGGCGGTCAGGTGATATCCGAAGACATCGGCATCAAGCTCGAAAACGTGACGCTTGAAATGCTGGGTCGCGCCAAGAAGGTGTCGATCACCAAGGAAACCACCACCATCGTTGATGGCGCTGGCAAGAAGAATGAAATCGAAGGCCGGATCACACAGATCAAGGCTCAGATCGAAGAAACTTCTTCGGACTACGATCGTGAAAAGCTGCAGGAACGTCTGGCCAAGCTTGCTGGTGGCGTTGCCATCATCCGCGTCGGCGGTGCAACTGAAACGGAAGTCAAGGAACGCAAGGATCGCGTCGACGACGCGCTCAACGCTACCCGCGCTGCCGTTCAGGAAGGCATCGTTGCCGGCGGCGGCACTGCGCTGCTGCGTTCTTCCGTGAAGATCACCTCCAAGGGTGCTAATCAGGATCAGGAAGCCGGCATCAACATCGTTCGCCGTGCCCTGCAGTCGCTGGTTCGCCAGATTGCTGAAAACGCAGGCGACGAAGCTTCGATCGTGGTTGGCAAGATCCTTGAAAAGGACGAAGAAAACTGGGGTTACAATGCCCAGACGTCCGAATATGGCGACATGATTGCCATGGGCATCGTCGACCCGGTCAAGGTTGTTCGTACGGCTCTGCAGAACGCAGCTTCGGTTGCTTCGCTGCTGATCACCACCGAAGCCATGATTGCCGAAATTCCGAAGAAGGAATCGGCTGGCGGCGGCATGCCGGACATGGGCGGCATGGGCGGCATGGGCGGCATGATGTAACAGGGCGCCTGCCCCGTTACAGCTTACTGTCTAGCTTATGTACGTGTTCCACATCGCTTCAGGCCGCCAGCCGGCCTGAAGCGAAAGCACCGAAGCCGGACTCCTCACAGGACCCTGCGGCCAATGTGCAGGCACAAAATCAGGGGTGGTTTTCGAACCACCCCTTTTTGCTATCTGCGCACGAGCCGCGCGGCGCTCAAAGCAACAGCCGCAGTGCCTACGTAGGTCGGACTTGTATGTTGCGACGCAAAAATGCGATATCTGGATATGCAAATTTAGCGATGGGTTAACCAATAAATGAAAAACAGAGGATAGGATGGATCAGACGACGCAGCACCTCTCATCAACAGGATGCGTAGCCTGCGGCGACTGACTTCGAAAAGATTGGAACGCCGATCCACGGAGCAATCCGGATCTGACTGCACAGGTCGGGTCGGCAAGATCCAACATCAATTCATACCTGAGCACGCATGATGCGTCGTCAGGGATCACAGCACACAACGCAGATGCTCCATTTCACCAGGCCCGCCGGGGTGTTTCTTGTTCAAGATAACGAAAGCAGATGGCACAACGAGTTTTGGTGCGACGCCGCAGGGCTTTGTCGCACCGGATCAGGAACTCGTCTCCCATTTTTGCCGAACCGAAAGCTGGACGGCCAATCTCGCCACCGGCGCGTTTCGACTCGGGCCTGCTGCGCGGCATTACCATGGCCTCGCCGACACAGGTGATCTGGGACTTCTCAACCTGGTGCGATGCTATGATTCTGGCTCCCGGCAACATGTGCTGGGATTGTTCGAGATGGCGGCCATGCAGGCCTCATCTTTCTGCTTTTCCACAACCATCATTCATGATGGTGGTCACCTGCCGATGATGTGCATCGGCGAATCCTCGAATTTCAACGGGAATGGCGGCGGCTCCATCAATGGCCTGTTCATGTTTGCCCATTTCGTCGTCGCTTAATCTTCGGAATATTCAGCAGCACAGCAGCATGGTTATAGCCCTGATTGTTCGGGGGTAATCCGTGCATCGTGCAAATGCGCGTAATTGTGAACAATATGTCTCCACGTGTTCAGCTATCTTGTCCGCGACCAAGACTGTATGGCTCCGCAACATTCTTTCTACAGGAGACTTACATGTCGGTTAACGTTCAACTTCTGCTCGCTCGAGTCCTTTTGAGCATCATGTTCATCCTTTCCGGATGGGGCAAATTCGGTTCGGTGGAAGGCACTACCGGCTATATCGCCAGCCTCGGCCTGCCGCTCCCGGCCCTCGCCGCATGGCTGACCATCGCGCTCGAAATCTTTGGCGGACTTGCCATTCTGATCGGCTTCATGACCCGTCCGGCCGCCTGGGCGCTGGCCGCGTTCTGTGTCGCAACCGCATTCCTCGCCCATTACCAGCCGGCAGACCAGATGCAGATGATCAGCTTCATGAAAAACATCGCCATTGCCGGCGGTTTCCTGGCGCTGGCTGCGGCCGGTCCCGGCGCATGGTCGGTCGACGCACGCCGCACGGCGTAAGCAGCAAACGCCCTTATCGCCAGACTGAAAACACCCTTGACCCGGCGTTGATATGCGCCGGGTCTTTTTGCATGCATGGCAGCGTCGCTATGGGAGGCCGGTCAAGCCGGATCCGCAGAGCCACCATTGCCGACGAATTTGCGGATGGCAAACATACCCGCAGCGGCAAAGCCGATGATGACAACAATTTCCAGACTGCGAGAGGAGAAGTAGTCCTCGCCGCCAACAAGCATCATCAGCACGCCGAACATGAGTCCTGCGGCCACCAGCACCGCCAATAGAGCTGGCGTCAACTCCCCGCGCAACAACGGCGAATTAGGCGAGACAGCTGCCAGCCGCGCCAGGATAGCCAGAACGAGCATGGACACCATAAGCACCACAAAACCGATCGAAAACTCCATGGGACACCCCCAATCCAAAATCATCCCGAAGCCTGGGAACGAGGCTGAACCGGTCGTGATGAGGCTTTCTGGTGGGCGGAGCCAATCGCATGAACAAGGCGAATGCCGTTCGGATGCGAGGGACGCGTTCAGGCCGGATCTGTTCCGGATCAAGTCAATTTTGCCGCATTCTCTGAAAAATGCAAGCGGACCGCCAAGCGTCAGAATGCCGCTTGGCACTGCTCCCGACGTCTGCAATTTTCCCAGTGTGTTTCGAAAAATGCTGTTCCGAACACCCCTTTAACGCATTTCAGCCCGCAACAGCGCGGACCGCGGCAAGCAGGGCGGCCATGCGCGGGTCGCCATCATGTTCGGGCTTGCGGGCGCGCACCAGACAGGCTTCCGATTTCAGGATCACGCCATCCGACAGGATCCGCAAATGATTGGCAGTAAGCGTCGACCCGGTGGAGGTGATGTCGACGATGATGTCGGCGGCGCCCGAGGCCGGAGCCCCCTCGGTGGCGCCCAGGCTCTCGACAATCCGATAGAGCTGAATGCCGTGCCGGGTGGAGAAGAAATTCTGGGTCAGCCGCCAGTATTTGGTAGCAATCGTCAGCCGGCGGCCGTGGCGGGCGCGAAAATCGGCGGCCACATCACCAAGGTCGGCCATGCTGTCGACATCCTTCCAGATGTCGGGCACGGCAACCACCACGTCGGCATGACCGAAGCCGAGCCGGGCGCAGATCTCGACACGCTCATCCGCGCGGACAAGACTTTCGCGTACCAGGTCCTCACCGGTGACGCCCAGATCGACAGCGCCGGCGCCCAGTTCCCGGGCGATCTCGGAGGCCGAGAGGAACGCCACCTCGACATCGTCGATGCCTTCGACGCGACCGCGATAACTGCGGTCATTGCCGATCGCCGAGACAGCCAGCCCGGCGCGGGCAAAAACGGCAATGGCACCGTCCTTCATGCGGCCCTTGGACGGCAGTGCAATGGTAAGTGTCATGCGCCTGCCCTCACTTTTTCAATCCGGTCGAGCCAGAGCGAGAAGCCAACCGCGGGGATCGGTTCGCGCGCACCCAGCAGGGCCATCAACCGGTCATAGCGACCGCCACCGGCCAGCACCGGAGCTCGGTCACCGGCTGCAATCTCGAATACCAGGCCGGTATAGTAATCCAGCGGCCGACCGAAGGTTGCGCGCCAGCGAATTGCGCCAAGATCCTCGCCGCGCTCCGACAACGCCTCAAGCCGGGCGACGAAATTGCGGTGTGCAGCGGAGATGTCGAGACCGGCATCACGGGCAAACGCCGACAGCGTGTCGGCGGCACGGTCGCAGGGCACATCAAGGGCCAGGAAGGTTTTGAGCGCGTTGAGCGAGGCTTCCGACAGGCGGGTGGCGTCGAGCGCCTGCTTGTCGATCAGCCGGGCGGCAATTTCGGCGGGCGAGCGGCTGGCATTGGTCGAATAGCCGGTCGCCTGCATCACCTCTTCGATATGGGCCTGAAGGCCGGCTGCGTCGCCGCGGGCAAGAAAGCTCGCCACCGAGGCATCGGGATCAGCAGCGCTGTCAGGGTTGGCCAGCCGGGCGATCATTGCATCGAGCGCCTGCTCGTTGCCAAAGGTATGGACCAGCCGCTTCTGCCAGCCTGCAGGCAGGCCCAGGCCGGCGACCACGGCTTCGAACACCGACTGGTCGCCGAGCGTGATGGTGAGATTTTGGTTCGTGGCAAAGCGGACGACCAGCGCGCGGGCTTCGGATATGGCGCGAGCATCGGCGCGCGCCTCGTCGGGTTCGCCAAGATCCTCGACGCCGGCCTGAAAGAACTCGTTTTCGCCATCACGACGTTGGCGGAACACCTTGCCGAAATAGGAGTAGCGGCGCGGCGTGGCGACATTTTCGGCAATATGGGCGCGGCACACCGGAATGGTGAATTCCGGCCGGAGGCAGAGGCTTTCGCCGGTTTCGCTTTCGGTGAGAAAGATACGGCGGCGCAGATCCTCGCCGGCCATATCCAAAAACGGCTCGGCCGGCTGGATCACCGGAATATCGACGCGCGGCGCCTCAAGCGCGTCGAGCGCGGCGCCGAGATCATCGGCGATGGCGGGAAATCCGGCTTCGAGCATGTATTCAGCCTTTTTCCGTGGCGGAGTCGGCAGCCTGTGCTGCGAGGATCTTGCGGACCGTGGCAAGCAATTCGCCCTCATCGACCAGATGTTCGCCGGCCTTGGCTTCGCGCCATTCGGCATTGTCGGTGATGGTCTCGGCGATGCGCTTGCCCTCGATCAGGTCCTTGACGATGACCTTGCCCAATTCCTTCTCGTTGCCGCCCTGGATGATAGCAATGGGTGAGCCGCGGCGGTCGGCGTAGCGCAACTGCTTGGGGAAGTCCTTGGGATTGCCTTGGAAAAGCTCGACCGGCACGGTCGGCCCGAGCGGCTGGCATTCGGCGTCAACCGGGTTGAGGCCGGTGCGCAATTCCTGCGCCATCTTGGCATAATCGCCGAGGCGGTCGCGGTCCATGATGGTGACGAGGATCGGACCGTTGGCCGCCTCGCCCGACAGCTTGCCCAAATTCTTCAGTGCCGTCATCAGCCGCGACACGCCGATGGAAAAGCCGGTTGCCGGCACCGGCTGGCCCATGAAGCGCGAGACCAAGCCATCGTAACGGCCACCGCCGCCGACGGAGCCGAACTGAACCTTCTGACCCTTCTCGTTCGTGACATCGAACAAGAGTTCAGCCTCATAGACGGGGCCGGTATAGTATTCGAGGCCACGGACCACGGAGGGGTCAATCTTGATGCGGTTTGAATCGTAGCCGGCATTTCGAGCAATCGAGCCAATGGTTGTTAATTCCTTGATCCCTTCTTTGAACTTGGCATTGATCGAAAACACTGATCGATCAAAAAGGGGTTGGTCACTTCATCGACGCCACTGGCCATGTCGACGATTTCTGCTGCGGTGAAGACCTCCATTACAGCAGTAATCTGCTCCTCACTCAGGCACGCCCCCGGCGCAAAATCGCCCTCGCCTTCCTTACCGCCGTCCCAACGCCCCGGACCGAGCAGCAGCCTGACGCCTTCAATCCCGAACTTGTCGAGCTTGTCGATGGCGCGCAACACGGTGAGACGCTTGCCGGCATTCTCGTCGCCGCCGAGGCCAATAGCTTCCATCACGCCATCAAGCACCTTGCGGTTGTTGACGCGGATGACGTAGTCGCCGCGCGGAATGCCCAGCGCTTCCATGGTGTCGGCCATCATCATGCACATTTCAGCGTCGGCCTGGACGCCTGGCGCTCCGACGACATCGGCGTCGAACTGCATGAACTGACGGAAACGGCCGGGGCCGGGCTTTTCGTTGCGAAACACCCAGCCTGAGCGATAGGTGCGGTAGGGCAGTTGAATGTCGTTGAAATTCTCGGCGACATGCCGGGCCAGAGGTGCTGTCAGGTCATAGCGCAGCGAGAGCCACTGATCGTCATCATCCTGGAATGAAAACACGCCCTCGTTGGGCCGGTCCTGGTCGGGAAGAAATTTCCCAAGCGCGTCGGTATATTCGACAAACGGGGTTTCCACCGGCTCGAAGCCAAAGCGCTCGTAGACCAGCTTGATCTTGGCCATCATCTGATCGGTGGCGCGAATATCGGACGCCGAGCGATCGGGAAAGCCGCGCGCCAGACGGGCCTTGAGTTTCTGGGGCTTCTTTTGCTTCTTGTCGGACATGGAAAAGGGCCTGGGAAAGGAGAAACGTTTCGTTGCGCTTCTCCTAAACGACAGGCCCTTTTGCTGCAAGGCTTGGGCGATGGTCAGACTCCGACCATCGCCCAGATCGTTAGCGGTACCGGCGCCTCAATAATAGGGCGAACGGCATTCCCGGCGCGGGCCGTGATACGGCTGGAACGAATTGTCGCGCACGCGGTAGGAGCGGTATTTGGCGTCGCACCAGCGCACATGCTGCGGGTTCATGTACCCCGGCCGCACATTGTGACCGCCGCTCTCGCTGAGCGCGCCGCCAATGATGGCGCCGAGCGCAAAGGCTGCCGGCGGGAACCAGTAACCGTTGTGTTGGCGATAGCCGCGCCGGTGTTTGCGGTAGCCGCGATGGCCATTGTAATAGCCGCGGCGATGGTGGCGGCGGGCGTTGCGACGATGGTCGCGAACCTGGACCACGTCGGTATTCTGGGAGAACTGGACAGCGGGTTTTTGCGGCATTACCTGCGCGGCGGAAACCGGCATCAACGTGGCCAGACAGATTGAAGCTGATAACAGCGATTTCGTAACAATCCTGAACATTTCTCTCTCCTTACGTTTAACCCTATTGGCTTTATTCGCAGCAGACCTTTCGCTAGCAACGCCCAACGTTACCTATTGGTTCCAACCAGGAACCAGCACCCAGTCTATCACACCACGCATCGTGGTTTGCTGCAATCCACCCTCACATTTGCTGGGAGGGCGCGAACACCCAGACCGGCGAGAACGCATGATGCCGGTCGGGGATGGCTTGAGATCACCCAAGTGCACGGTGATCCTCACTATTGGTCAACCGCCAACCTTGTTGTTGCCGGAGCCGCAAACCACCCGGACCTCATAGATGTAACTGTCCCGCTGGTTGCTGGTATTTCCCAGATTCCACTTGCCGCTCTTTGCCTTGCTCTTGCGAGCGGCCACGGCGTCGAGTTCGAAATAGGCATAGGCCTTCGCCTCGCGCGGCTGGCTCAGCACCTGTCGCTTGGTCATGCCCTGTTTCATCATCTGCGCAAGGGTGTGATCGCAACTGGCCTTTGGATCGGGGTCATGCCAGGCAATCTTGTTGATCGGCAATGTCGCGTCATGGTGGATCGACACGGTGCGCTTGCTGCCGGCGCCGACATCACGGTTGGTAAAGCTCCTGCTCCAGAGATTGCCGTCGCCTTCGAAATACAAGACGCCTTTGAACGAGCCCAGTTTCATGGCGACGATGCGTTCGCCATTTGTGGCGCGGGCATAAAGCCCCAACAGAAACTTGTGGCTCTTGGTCTTGATGCCGCTGTAGCCGCCTATCTTGGCCGACACATGGATCGGCTGGACGTCGATCCCGTCCTTTTCAACCTGTACCTTCTCGATCCAGTCCCTGGCTGAGGCCTGCACCGGAAGAGCCATGCCGGTTGCGAGAACGGCGGTGGCGAGAATGGTGGATGCAATGATGCTTGTGTTGGACATATTCTTCTCGTTTCAATCTTGATCGTGGTTAATGAACCAGTGATATCGCGGCCAAGTTGAATGCCCGCTGACCAAGTCCTTCATCTTCTGTTCAGGAATAGGCACGTGACGACCTCGCGCAGGAGTGATCGCGGCCAAGCGTAATCCCGGTCGACAAGCTGTGGCAAAGCGGTGATAGGTTGCCTGTCCACCCTCCGAGGAAAGCCTCTTCCATTGCGCCTTGCTGTCATCACCGCCATCACCATGATCGCCTTTGCCGCCAACTCGGTGATCGGGCGGATGGCTATCGGATCGGGTACCGCACCGTTGATTGACCCGGCGAGTTACTCGGCGGTACGGCTGATCAGCGGCGCCGCGACACTGGCAATACTGGTGGCGCTGACCGGCAACCGCGATGGCGTCAAGCGAAGCCCTCAGCCGGGGGCGTGGACCTCCGCGTTTTTCTTGTTCCTCTATGCCGTGGCGTTTTCCTACGCCTATGCGGCGCTGGATACCGGCATCGGCGCCTTGATCCTGTTTGCCTGCGTGCAGGCGACGATGATCGGCTGGAGCCTGAAGGAAGGCGACCGGCCGGCGCTTCTGGAATGGCTCGGGTTGATTGTTGCCTTTGGTGCGTTTGTCTGGCTGGTGTCGCCCGGCCTGTCCGCGCCAGATCCGGTTGCCGCCGCGTTGATGGCGCTGTCGGGCATCGCCTGGGGTGTCTATTCGCTGCGCGGCCGGGGGCTGGGCGATCCGATCAGGTCGACAGCCGACAACTTTCTGCGTTCACTGGCCTACCTGGTGCCGTTGGCGTTGATTGTAGTTGTCGCGCGGCTGCCGTTGCATGCGGCTATGGCCGGGTTGTTGCTGGCGGCATTATCGGGCGGGGTCACTTCGGGACTGGTCTATGTGCTGTGGTACCGGGTGCTCAGGCAGATTGGCGCCACACAAGGTGCGATCGTGCAACTGACCGTGCCGGTGATTGCAACGCTTGGCGGGACGCTGTTGCTGGGCGAGAGCTGGTCGTTCAGGCTGGTGCTGTCATCGCTGCTGATCCTGGGCGGCGTTGCGCTGGCCATTGTCGCCAAGCAGCGCCGGACCTGAATTAGGTGGGCCGCGTCCTCTGCCTCTTGCGCAACTTGTAAGTCAGCGCCAGACCGATGCAATGCGACAACGCCGCGCGATCATTAGCCTCTTCACCCGACAGAACGATGGCGCGATTGCCCTCGTAGCTAAGCATGTCGGGATACAGGGTCCGGAACTCGTCAACCAGATTGGTGTGGCAGATGAACATCAGCGCCACATCGCCGTTGCCGCGCGGCTGAATCCGCACCGAACTGCCGATGTTGCGCCGCACCGGCGTGAAACTCTGCTCGCCCCATTTGCGGCTTTCCTCGAGAACGCCAATTTCGGGCGTCTTTTCTGCCACCTCGAAGATTAACGCGCACAGCTCGTCCGCCGTCACTTTGGTCGCTCCAGCGCGTTGCGCATGGCCTCGACTTCGGCGCGCCGGCAGCAGCCTTCGAGGTGATCGTTGACCAGCCCCATCGCCTGCATGAAGGCATAGACCGTTGTCGGGCCGACAAAGCTCCAGCCGCGCTTCTTGAGATCCTTGGAGATCCGGGTCGAGACCGCCGTGGTCGGGTTGGCGCTCAGCGTGGCATGGTCGACAATTGCCGGCCGCTCCGCGGGGCCTGGTTCATGGCTCCAGAAATAGGCGGCGAGCGAGCCAAATTCATCGACCATCTCGATCGCGCGGCTGGCATTGTTGATGGTCGAGACGATCTTGCCGCGATGGCGGATGATGCCCTTGTCGGCCACCAGCCTTTCGATATCAGCGTCGCCAAAGCGGGCGACTTCACGAAAATCGAAACCGGCGAAAGCAGCCCGGAAATTCTCGCGCTTGCGCAGGATGGTCAGCCACGACAGGCCGGCCTGAAAACCCTCGAGGCAGATCTTTTCAAACAGCCTGGTGTCATCGGTGACCGGCTTGCCCCATTCCTCGTCATGATAGGCAAGATAGTCTGGCAGGTCGCCCGGCCAGAAGCAGCGCGTGCGCCCGTCCGCTCCGGTAATCAGGCCGTTTTGATGCGCCATGGGCTCGCTCTTCATCATGGTTAACCGGGATTCGGGGCCATTTAAGCTGCCGTTCACCGCGTTTGGCAAGCCGGCGATAACCCTAAGCCAAGGTATCCACCATAACCGGCCTTTTATCGACCCGGATTCATCAATTGATTGCATCAAACCCGCAGCATGGAAACTGAAACAAAGCCTCCGGTCGAGCCCGGAAGGTGGCGTTGGGTCAAAATCAGACGAAAGGTAAAGGGTCCGTCCGATGAAAAAATGTGCCTTCCTGCTCCTGTCAGGCGCGGCGTTGAGCCTCGCCTCCTTCACCGCTCCGGCATATGCCGGCGACCGCTACGGGCAACGCCCGCCGGTAGTTCTCAGCCCCGATCTGTCAGCCCCATGGGTGATGCAGCTTGGTGGCCAGGCCGCACCGCGCGGCGGCGTGGTCTACCGCACCAAACCGCGCGGAAACCGCGCGCTTGTCGCCCAACCGCGCACGCACAGGGCCGAACCGCGCCGGGTTACCAACGTGGCGCTGGCCGCACCGCGGATCAAACCCAAGCCAGCAAGCCAGTTCGATCCGAAGTTTCTGCCGCAAACAGTTAGCTATGATGGCAATCAGAAGCCCGGTACCATCATCATCGATACCAACCAGCGCTTTCTCTATTACGTCATGGGCAATGGACAGGCGCGGCGCTATGGCGTCGGCGTCGGCAAGGAAGGCTTTGGCTGGAGCGGCACCGAGAAAATCAGCCGCAAGGCGGAATGGCCAAGCTGGCGGCCGCCGGCAGAGATGATCAAGCGGGTGCGCGAAAAGGAAGGCCGGATCCTTCCCGTGCACATGCAGGGGGACCTGAAAACCCGCTCGGCGCGCGGGCGCTCTATCTCGGCTCGACGCTCTACCGGATTCACGGCACCAACCAGCCATGGACCATCGGCCGGGCGGTTTCGTCAGGCTGTATTCGCATGCGCAACGAGGATGTCACCGATCTTTACGAGCGCGCCCAGGTCGGCGCCAAGGTAATCGTGATGTAACTTTCGGCCACAATCTGGCCTTGTTGCAGACCCGGCCCGGGATCATCCCGGTGCCGGGTTTTTGCTGTACGGCCTAGCCGCCGCTCTCAACATAACCCCGAAATTATACTGCAGCGGCGGTTGATCACGACTCAATCGATGATACTTTCTGACGAAGGGGTTGAAGCAACAAAGAGGGATTGTCATGATTTCAGCACGCATACCGAGCCGTTTCACCATGATTGCCGCAGCCGCTGTGGCGCTGCTATTGGCGCCAGCCTTGCCGTCCGCCTCGGCGATGCCGCGTGGCGGTCCGGCGAGTGTTGAAACCAGCCTGCCGGTGATTACCGTTGCGCAATTGAAAAAGCCCGCTTCGAAATACTGGCGCAAGAAGGTCCGGCTTCAGACCACCGAGAAACCCGGCACAATCATCATCAATACCAACACCAAATATCTCTATTATGTCGAGGGCAACAACCGCGCCACCCGCTATGGCGTGGGCGTCGGCCGCGAGGGGTTCGGCTGGTCAGGCACCGTCAAGATCGGCCGCAAGGCGGAGTGGCCGGACTGGCGCCCGCCGGCAACCATGATCGCCCGTGAACGCCGGAAAGGCCGCCACATTCCGTCCTACGTGAAAGGCGGGCCGAACAACCCGCTCGGCGCCCGGGCACTGTATCTCTACAAGGGCGGCCGCGACACCATCTTCCGGGTGCACGGCACCAACCAGCCCTGGACCATCGGCCAGAACATGTCATCGGGCTGCATCCGCATGATGAACCAGGATGTGGAGCATCTTTACGGCCGTGCCGGCGTCGGCTCCAAGGTGATCGTCATCGGTCCCAATGGCAAAGGTGCCGAGAAACTCTACAGCGACCGCGGAATGGATTTCTTCGGCTCGCTGTTTGGCGGCTAAAGGCCGAGTGCCAACACTGAATATCTCAACAGGCGGTGCATACATGCGCCGCCTGTTGTCGTTGAGAGTGCTGGGAAAATTGGGGCTATTCTGCCGCCTGAACCGCTTCAGCTTCCGTTTCAGGCAGATCGGCGGGCCGGTCGCCGCCATACACCCAGTCCAGCAGCTCCACCGTGTGGATGACCGGAATTCCGGTGCCGCCAGCGATCTGGGTGATGCAGCCGATGTTGCCCGCAGCAATCAGATCAGGCCGGGTGCGTTCGATATTCTTGACCTTGCGATCACGCAGGGTGCGGGCGATCTCCGGCTGCATGATGTTGTAAGTGCCAGCCGATCCGCAGCACAGGTGCCCCTCGGGCGGGTCCTTGACGACAAAACCCGCAGCCTTGAGCAGCGCCTTGGGTTGCACGGTTATTTTCTGGCCGTGCTGCATCGAGCAGGCTGAATGATAAGTGACCACCAGACCGGCGCCATTGACCGGCTCGGGCATGTCAAGCGTGGCGAGATATTCGGTGATGTCGCGGGCCAGCGCCGAGACCCGCGCGGCCTTGTCAGCATAGGCGGGATCAAGACGCAGCATGTGGCCATAATCCTTGATCGTGGTGCCACATCCCGACGCGGTGATGATGATGGCGTCGAGCCCGCCATTGTCGATCTGGCGGGTCCAGGCATCGACATTGCGCCGTGCCGCCGACAACGCATCGTCCTCGCGACCCATGTGGTGAACCAACGCGCCGCAACAGCCCTCGCCTTCCGGCACCACGACCTCGACGCCGATTCGGTTGAGCAATCTGATTGTCGCTTCATTGATGCCTGGCTTGAGCACCGGCTGGGCGCAGCCGGTGAGGATGGCGACACGGCCACGCTTGTTGCCCTTAGCCGCGTGGGCGCCGGGTTCAGCGAAACCGGACTTGCCCGGGATCGCCGCCGGCACAAGCTCCAGCATCGCCGCCAGCGGCTTCATGCCCGGCAGCGCCCGGAACAACGGTGCAAAAGGCCGGCCGAGCCGGGCTGCGTAAAGCGAAGCCCGGAACCGCGCCGGATACGGCAGCACCATGGCCAGCAGCCCACGAATGATCCGATCGGGCAGCGGCCGCTTGTAGGTCTTTTCAATATAGGCGCGGGCATGATCGATCAGGTGCATATAGTCGACGCCTGAAGGACAGGTGGTCACACAGGCCAGGCACGACAGGCAGCGGTCGATATGGGTAACCACCTGCTTGTCGGCGGGCCGGTCGTTTTCCAGCATGTCCTTGATCAGGTAGATCCGGCCACGCGGGCTGTCGAGTTCATTGCCAAGCGTGACATAGGTTGGGCAGGTGGCGGTGCAAAAGCCGCAATGGACGCATTTACGCAGAATCTTTTCGGATTCGGCGACGCCGGGATCGGCAAGCTGCTCGGCGGTAAAATTGGTCTGCATGTCGCGGTTCCTTCGCGTCTCTTCCCTGTGTCCAGCCAAGCCGGAGCGCCCGCCGCCAGGACGGCGGGATAGTGCTGATTGCCAATGCCCGGTGTGCCCGCTTTAAATCAGCCAGCTTTGCGGATTGGCGATCGGTTCGTTGCGGTTGAGTTTCTGCAATCCGATAATGGTGCGGACGATGATCCAGATACCCACCAGCAGCATGGTCAGCATGCCGATCATGACAATCATCAGCACGACGCTGATCAACGCGCCCAGCAATCCGAGCCAGAAGGTCCGGATCGCCCAAGTGTAGTGGCTTTCAAGCCAGGGCTCAGACTTGCCGCGGTTGAGATGGGCCAGAACGATGCCAACAATGCCGGAAATACCGATAACGAAACTGGCCAGATAAAGGATGTAGATGATCTGCAGATTGAGCTTGCCGGGCTCGAGCCAGCGATCGGTCTGGCGCGGTTCGGTTGCTCGTTCATCATTGCTCATTGCATGCTCCTCTTTGTTGCCGGTTGCCTGACAAGCCTATCATATTGTTGCCGCCATTCGCCCTGGGTTGAGCACGCCTTGGGGATCGAACTGATGCTTGATCCGCCGTGACAGCGCTTCGAGCGCCTTGGGTTGCGGCTCGAACACCGGGACCGAAGATCGGGTGGCCGCGTCCGCGCGCACCAGCGTCGCATGGCCACCACCCAGTGCCTTGATATATTGCCGGACCAGATCGGCTTCGGCATCGGCCTCCATGCGCAGCCAGACCAGTCCGCCCTGCCAATCGTAGAAGGCGTCAACGCCGGTCTTGAGCCGCAAGGCGGCAACCAGCTGATGGCCGGCCTGCGGCGCCACCGACACCCGCCAGATCGGTTTGCTGGTGCCATCGGCAAATGGCGCCACATCGCGGATATCGCCCCACAACTCGTGTGTCTGCGCCGCATCCAGCACCGTAACCTCGCCACGACGGCCCATTTCGGTGGCCAACCGCTCAGTGCGCACCTCGACCGAATCCGTAAGCCCCTCAAGTCTGAGAACAGTGGCCGGGCCACCCTTGAGACGACCGCCCGCTACCTTTGCGACAACGCTTTCAGGCAGATGCGCGGCGCCAGAAACTTCGACCGACATCATCAGCGCCGCGGCCATGGCCTCGGCGGCTTCTGCGTCATTGAGGCCGGAGACCACCACGGTCACCGAGGTTTCCGGCATTGGCAGCACCTTGAAGATGACCTCGCACAAAACGCCGAGCGTGCCCCAGGAACCAGCCATCAGCTTGACCAGGTCAAGCCCGGTGACATTCTTCATCACCCGGCCACCGCTCTTGACGACTTCGCCGGAGCCGTTGACGAACCGCACGCCGAGCAGATTGTCGCGCGCAGCGCCTGCGGAAAGACGCCGGGGCCCGGAAATATTGCCGGCAAACACGCCACCGATTGTCGGTTCACCCGTGACGCCAAGCAAGGGGCGATAATCCATCGGTTCGAAAGTCAGCATCTGGTTGTTGGCGGCCAAGGCCACCTCGATCTCGGCCAGTGGCGTGCCGGCGCGGGCGGCCATCACCAGTTCGGACGGATCGTAATTGGTGATGCCGGTAAGCTTGGTCATCGAGATCGCAGAAGCTGACTGTGACGGCCCGCCGAGACCGGCCTTTGTGCCGCCGCCGCGAATTTCGAGCGGATTTTTTGCGGCGAAGGCCGCAGCCACAAGCCGGGCCACCTCATCCTCGGTTTCGGGATAATGGATATCCGCACTGCTCATGCTGCTGCCTTCCCGTGGTCCGGTCCGGCATCACCAGGTTCGGCAAGGCCGCCGCAGCGCCCCTCGAGTGGAAACACCTTCGAGGGATTGAGAATCCATTTCGGATCAAAGGCAGCGCGCACCCGCATCTGCTGGACCAGATCGACCTCGGCATACTGATGCCGCATCAGATCGCGCTTTTCGATGCCGACGCCATGTTCACCTGTCAGGCAGCCGCCGGCGTCGACACAAAGCTTGAGGATATCATTGCCGGCCAGTTCGGCCTTGCGACTTTCCTCGGGATCATTGGCGTCGAACAGGATCAGCGGATGCATGTTGCCATCGCCTGCGTGAAACACATTGGCGACGCGTAGGCCGTAATGATCGATGATCTCGCTGGTCTTGGCCAGCACGTGAGAGAGTTGTCCGAGCGGCACCGTGCCGTCCATACAGATATAATCGGCAATACGGCCGGTGGCTCCGAAGGCCGATTTGCGACCCTTCCAGATCAATGCCGCTTCGGTCGCGGACTGGCTTTCGCGGATGGTCTTGACGTTGTGCCTGCGGGCAATCTCGATGATCCGCTCGAGCATCGCGTCCATCTCGGCGTCAGAGCCTTCGACTTCAACGATTAGAAGCGCGTCCACATCCATCGGATAGCCGGCCTTGGCGAAGGCTTCGCAGATCTCGATGGCTGGCTTATCCATGAATTCAATGGCAACGGGGATGATGCCGGCGCCGATGATATCGGTGACACAGGCCCCGGCGGAGACAGAAGATTCAAACCCGAACAACACCGGACGTGTGCCTTCGGGCTTGGCGATCAGCCTCACGGTCGCCTCGGTGACAATGCCAAGCTGCCCCTCGGAGCCGCAGATAAGACCGAGCAGATCATAACCAGCCGAATCCAGCGCCTTGCCGCCAATATCGACGACCGAGCCATCGAACATGACCATCTTGACGCCCAGCAGATTATTGGTGGTGACGCCATATTTGAGACAATGGGCACCGCCCGAATTCATGCCGATATTGCCGCCAATGGTGCAGGCCAGCTGTGAACTGGGGTCCGGCGCGTAGAAAAAGCCATCGGCGTCGACAGCCTGGCTGATGGAAATATTGGTCACACCGGCCTGAACCACGGCGGCGCGGTTGGGGAAATCAACCTCGATGATCCGGTTCATCTTGGACACGCCGATGACAATGGCGTCCTCCTGCGGGATCGCACCGCCCGACAGCGAGGTACCAGCTCCGCGCGGTACCACGGAAATGGCGTTGTCGTTACAGTATTTCAGTACGGCGGCAACCTGGGCTGTGGTTTCGGGCAGGACGACTGCGAGCGGCATGCGCCGGTAGGAAACGAAGGCGTCGGTATCAAACGGCACCAACTCGCGCTCTTCGGTGATCAGGCAGCTACCGGGCACCAAGCCGGCAAGATCGGCGATGATTTCGGGTCGGCGCGCTATGACGGCCTTATCAGGCTCCAGAAAGGCGATCAGCTCGGACATGGCTTTCTCCCGTAGCGCATTGCAAAACAGCTTTTCAGCCATTCGCGGGTCACTGGTATTTTTTCCTTACCACTCATTTCGCACCTCGGCAATGTCCATTCAGTTCGCATCGCAGCAGTCGAACATTGCTTGGTGGTCATGTAATCGCAAACCACCTTGCCGACGCAAGCCCTCCGGCACAAAGCTCCTCAATCATCTCGTGAGGTTCCAAATAATCGAATGAAATTGGTGATGCCGCTACAACATCGCCACTCTGCCGCATTATCCGACGTCATCAGAAACCTTATTAGAATCAGATCATGGCGGTTGACGGAAGAGCCTTGCGGCTGGCGCCTCCAGCAGCGATCAACCCGGAAAAGGCCTTGATCACGCGCTTCTCGGCCATTTTTTGCGATAGAAAACCACCAAATTTGCAGGTAATTGGATAATAATATTGACCAGCTTTCCTGACGCTTGTTACGCTGTGCGAAAGAGGAACCGACCGCGCCCATGACAACCGATATTTACGGACGAATTGAGCACAGCCGCACCGCCGATGAAGTGGTCCTTCAGATCGAAGTCCTGGTGCTCGAGGGGGTGCTGCGCGTGGGCGACAGGCTTCCTGGCGAGCGTGAACTCGCCAAGCAATTCAACGTTTCCCGGCCAATCCTGCGCGAGGCGCTGAAAGTGCTTGAAGGCCGCGGACTGCTCAACACCCAGCATGGTGGCGGCACCTTTGTCGCCGATGTCATTGGCCAGGTATTCACACGCCCGGTGATGGAATTGATCGCCCGGCACCAGAAGGCAACGCATGACTATCTCGAATACCGGCGCGAAGTCGAAGCCGTCACTGTCGAATTCGCCGCGCGCCGCGCCACCGACGCCGACCGCGATCTTCTAACCCGCATCATCACGGCCATGAAGGCCGCCCATCAAAAGGACGATTTCGCGGAAGAGGCGGCCATCGATGTCGAATTTCACAGCGCCATCGGTGAATGTGCCCACAACATCATTCTGCTCCACACCCTGCGTTCCTGCTACCGACTGCTGACCGAGGGCGTGTTCTACAATCGCGCCATGGTGTACATGCTGCCGGGTGCGCGCGAACAGTTACTTGCCCAGCATCTGGCAATTTACGATGCCGTGATGGCCGGCGACCCTGATGCGGGGCGCAGGGCCACGCAGGCCCATATCGATTTCGTA
The DNA here is from genome assembly GCF_026619415.1 of Hoeflea algicola. Lineage (NCBI taxonomy): Bacteria > Pseudomonadati > Pseudomonadota > Alphaproteobacteria > Hyphomicrobiales > Rhizobiaceae > Hoeflea > Hoeflea algicola. The sequence goes on along the minus strand of NZ_JAOVZR010000001.1, from coordinate 4,474,258 downwards.
TCCAGGGCCATGATCGACGCGGAGCGGTCGGGCAACCGGGAACGGGTGTCCAAGCTCCGCCTTCAACAACGCTCGCCCGGTATTGCCGGTGCGGGTAAAACCACCAAGCAGAAACGATCGGAGACAGCGGAGTGACATTAGCGAATTCGGAGGCCGCAGGGCAGCCGCGCGTAGGGCTGTTTGCGACCTGTCTGGTCGATCTTTTCCGACCATCGGTGGGCTTTGCCAGCGCCAAGCTGTTGCAACAGGCCGGGTGTGAAGTGCATGTGCCGGTGGCGCAGACCTGTTGCGGCCAGCCCGCCTACAATACCGGCGACAGGGCCGACACAAGGGAGATCGCGGAGCAGGTGATCGAGGCTTTCGAGGAATTCGATTTCGTGGTGGCGCCGTCAGGATCTTGCGCGTCGATGCTGAAGAAGCACTATCCGGGGCTGTTCAAGGGCGACGCCAAATGGGAAGAACGCGCCCAGCGCTTCTCCGACAAATGCCACGAACTGATCTCGTTTCTGACCGACGTGATGATGGTGCGCGACACCGGTGCGGCGCTTGAAGCCAAGGTGACCTATCATGATTCCTGCTCGGGCCTGCGCGAACTCGGCATCAAGCAACAGCCGCGCAAGCTGCTCGGCAATGTCGACGGCGTAAAGATGCATGAAATGAAAGATTCGGATGTGTGCTGCGGCTTTGGCGGCACCTTCTGTGTCAAATATTCCGATGTTTCCAACGCCATCGTCACCAAAAAAGTCGACAACATCGATGCCTCCGGCGCGGAACTGCTGCTGGCCGGTGATCTCGGGTGCCTGATGAACATGGCCGGAAAACTCAAGCGTCAGGGGTCTGATGTCGAGGTTCGCCATGTTGCTGAAGTGCTCGCGGGCATGACCAGCCAGCCGCCGATCGCCGGCTCTGGCAAATAGGCGGAAAGGGAGACAAGCGATGGAACTTACCGCCAAACATTTCAAGGCCAATGCATCCAAGGCACTTGTCGACGCTCAATTGCAAAAAGCGCTCGGCAATGTCGAAAAGGGTTTTATCGGCAAGCGCCAGAAATCCGTCGATGCACTGCCGGAGTTTGACGCACTGCGCGACAGTTCGCGCGACATCAAGAACCATGTGCTGGAGCATCTCGATCTCTATCTCGAGGAATACGAGGCCAAGGTGACTGCCTCGGGCGGGATCGTGCATTGGGCCGAAACGGCCGAAGATGCACGCCGCATCGTGCTCGCCATCTGCAAGAAGGCCAACGCCCGCACGGTGACCAAGGGCAAATCAATGATCACCGAGGAGATCGCTCTCAACGATCACCTTGAAGCCAATGGCATCGAGCCGGTGGAAACCGATCTGGGCGAATACATCATCCAACTGCGTGGTGAACACCCGAGCCACATCATCGCGCCGGCGGTGCATCTCAACAAGGAGCAGGTCGAAAGCGATTTCCGCCGGGTTCATACCCACCTGCCCGAAGGACGCGATTTGTCCGAACCGGTATCATTGCTCAGCGAGGCCCGTGAAGTGCTGCGCCAGCGCTATTTCGCCGCCGATGTCGGCATTACCGGTGCCAATTTCCTGGTAGCTGAAACCGGCTCTTCGGTGATCGTCACCAATGAGGGCAATGGCGACCTGACGCAGACGCTGGGCAAGGTGCATGTGGTGGTGGCCTCGATCGAGAAGATCGTCCCGACGCTGGAAGACACCTCACAGATCCTTCGGGTGCTGGCGCGCTCGGCTACCGGACAGGACATGAGCGTCTACACCACGTTTTCTACCGGCCCGAAGCGGCACGAAGACCCCGACGGTCCGGACGAATATCACGTCGTGCTTCTCGACAATGGCCGCTCGGAGATGATCGGCACCGAGTATCAGGACATGCTGCGCTGCATCCGCTGCGGCGCCTGCATGAACCATTGCCCGGTCTACCATGTTGTCGGCGGGCACGCCTATGGATCGGTTTATCCGGGCCCGATGGGCGCGGTGCTGACCCCTTCACTGAATGGTATCGAGGAAACCGGACAATTACCCAACGCCTCGACCTTCTGCGGCCGCTGCGAGGAAGTCTGCCCGATGCGGATACCACTGCCGAAGATGATGCGGCATTGGCGCGAGCGCGAATTCGAGCGCAATTTGACGCCCTCGGTGGCGCGTTACGGCCTCAAGTTCTGGGCATTCTTTGCCAAGCGGCCGAAGCTCTACCGCTTCGCCGCGTCCTTCGGCATTCCGATCCTATCGGTTTTGGGCGGCTCGACGCGACGATTCCGGTCAATGCCGATGGCAGGTGGCTGGACACGCTATCGCGATCTGCCGGCGCCGGAAGGCCGGACCTTCCAGCAGCAATGGGCGCAGCGCGAGACGCTGAAGCAGGAGGCAAAGCAATGAGCTCGCGGGAAGCCGTACTGGGCAAGATTCGTAAATCCATCCAGGTGGCGGGCCCCGACACGGAACGTCGGGCAGCCGTTGCCGCGCGGCTTGGAACGGCGCCAAGCGGAGTGATCCCGGCGCGGGCGCAATTGCCCCAACCCGAGCAGATCGAGTTGTTTTCGACCATGGCGGACAAATACGGCGCCACCGTGAGCCGGGTCGGCGACTACGACAAGATCCCCGCGGAGGTGTCAAACTATCTGCGCGAACGCAACCTGCCGGCGGCGATCCGTATCGGCGCCGACCAGCGGCTCAAGCAGGCCGACTGGGCCTCGGAGAAGAATCTCGAGATCCGCGAAGGCGCGTCTGACGGCGGTGATCTGGCGGGCGTCAGCCACGCCCTGGCGGGCATCGCCGAGACCGGCACGCTGGCGCTTTTGTCGGGACAGGACAATCCGACGACGATCAACTTTTTGCCTGAGCACCACATTGTGGTGGTGAAGGCCGCTGATGTTACCGGCGACATGGAGGGCGTGTGGACCATGCTGCGCGCGCATTCAGGCAAGGGCGAGATGCCTCGCGCGGTCAACCTGGTCACGGGGCCGTCGCGCTCGGGCGATATCGAACAGACCATTCTGCTCGGCGCTCACGGCCCGCGCGCGCTGCACATCATCATCGTCGATTAGGCAAGGTGGGGCCGGGCTGGCCTGGCCGCGCGGCTCTAAGCCGGTCCGTCGAGCCGCGCCGCGATATCCTCGCGGTAATCTCGCTGCGCCTTTTTGCGGAAGGCTTCGGCCCAGCCGCCCGCAAGCCGCGGCAGTTCGGCCAATGCAGCAGCAATCTCAGGATCCACTCGCGGGTTGAGTCTCGCGCGTGTAACCCGCTCGACGCTCCAGTCCGGATTGGGGCACTCGAGGCGTCTGACCTCGTCGCCGACGCGCACGGCGCCGGGTTCGAGCACCCGATAGTACCAGCCGGTGCGAACGGTTTGCTGAAACAGCGCCGCCATCGTCTGGATGCCGGTATGAGCATTGAGTTTCCAGCAGGGCTGGCGGCCTTGCGAAATTTCCACCACCGCCGACCCCATTGCCAGCACATCGCCAATACAGAGATTGGCCTCGGTCATGCCGCGCGTGGAGATGTTCTCGCCGAACCGGCCCGGCCCAAACTCGTCGGCAATCGCGCCGAGTTCCGAGCGCCACGTTGGATAGTGTTCGGCTGCGTAATGATGGACCGCTTTTTCGAGACCGCCATGAACTTTGAGGTCCGCCTGCTGATCATCGACAAAGCCGGTGTCGGTCAGCTCCTGCGCCGTGTCGATGGGGTGTTTGCCGATCGCCGATGGCGGCTTGCCGGCCCAGCGTTCGTGGGGCTGACCCACATAAAGGCCGATGATGACGGCGCGGAGTTCAACTGCTGGTGGGTCATGCGGGCTCGTGCTCATGGCAGATCTGGTCCTTTTCAACCGGTTCTAGGTCGACTTCCAGCAACCGGCAATAGGCCGCATCGCCGCGCCTTTGATGGTAGCGACACTGGTGGCACAGGCCAAAGGTCTTGCCGCCCCGGGCTGCGATCACGCTGCGCAGCACATCGGCTAACCCCTGCTCCAGCGCCTCAACCTGATCCGGCGTCAGATCAGCCATGGCCTGATCGATGATCCTGTCGGAATGCGCCAACGTCCTCCCGGCAGCGGTCACCGCATAGGAAATGCTGCGCCGGTCGGTTTGCGAGCGCGCCTCGGTGACGAGTCCCTTGCGCTCAAGCGCCCGCAAGGTTTGCGACACGGTTCCGCGGGTAGCCCCGGAAAATGCGGCGACATGGGAAGGCGCGCGCGAAAAGCGGTTGGCACTGGCGAGGTAGCGCAGCGCCTGCATCTGCGCCGGGTTGAGATCGCTGTTCCAATCTTCCGATTCGGAAAGCCGGGACAGCCGCTCGATCAGCGCACGAACCTGATTGGTTTGAGCTGGTTTCATACCGGCAATGATAGCGAGTCGAAAAAGCACTTGCAATAGTTTCGACTCGCTACTAATAAATATTGATCAATCAAAAAGGAGACGATCATGAAATCCCTGCCAATCCTCGCTCTTTCAGGCCTGCTCGCCACCGTGGCGCATGCCGATGAACACCACGCAGTTGACCAGAAAGGCGCAGTTCTGTCGGACGCCGACGCAACCAAGGTTGCCCCATTCGATATTCTTGCAGCCCATGTCCACCGCGAAGGCGCACTGATCAAATTCCACATGACCACCCAGGGCACTGCCGGCGCCGATAGGCCAGCATCCACAGGCGCACTCGGCGGCGCGCCGGTCTGGTCCTATGTCTGGCCGACATCGCTTGATCCATCGGCCGTGGGGTTTGAAGACAAAACCGGCATTCTGGCGCTTGCGGCAACCAGCCACCCCGATTTCGACGACACGCCCCTTTATGACGAGAACGGTGACGGCGACATCGGCAATGACGGCGCCGGTTGGCACAGCCACTGGGTGGTGTTGACGCCTAACGAGGCTTGCGGCACCGGCGCGTTGTCGGTGCGTGACATTGGAGAAAACGAGACGCCCCGCCTGCCCGCAACTTGGCCCGGTCTGCCGATCTTCATCGACAGTCCCGGCTTCAGCCCGGTTTTTGACGGTCCGGAAATCGCCATTACCGTGGCGCTGGCCAATCCCGAAGACGCAGTGGGGATATCATTTGACGGCGTGACCGCAGCGCTCAAGGTCAACGCCAGTGTTCATGCACCGCTGCTGTGCGTCACCGATGTGTTCGATATCGCCTCGGGTGATCTAAGCCTGCCCGGCAAGGTCGAATAGGACCGGCCCCGACTGTCCGGTCCCCGCATCAGGCTTCGCGCCAGCGGGGGCCGGCTCTCTTGACGCCCGGTGGAATTTGCGGCTTGCTTCCGGCTTGATTTCCATCCGAGTTTACCGCCATGCCCATTTCGCCTGAACATTTCCTCGCCTTCGTGGCGGCCAGCATCATCCTTCTGATCATTCCCGGGCCCACCATCATCATGGTCATCACCCAGGCGCTCGCGCATGGGCGCAAGGTCGCATTTGCCAGTGTAATGGGTGTGGGACTTGGCGATCTGGTGGCAACCTCGCTGTCGATTGCCGGTGCAGGCGCACTGCTGGCCGCTTCCGCAAGTCTGTTCCAGGCTCTCAAATTCGTCGGCGCGGGCTATCTGATCTGGATCGGCTACAAGATGTGGCGCACACCGGTGGCACTTCCCGACATGTCGGAAGCGAATATCGCACCGGCCTCCGGGCGGTCGGCAACGATTTTTCGCGATTCCTTCCTGGTTACCGCGCTCAACCCCAAAGGCATTTTGTTTTTCGTGGCCTTCGTGCCCCAGTTCATCGACCACACCATGCCCTACCTGCCGCAGGCGACCACCTATGTGTTGACGTTTACCGCGCTCGCCGTCCTTAATGCCGCAATCTACGCCTATGCGGCCGCCGGCGCACGCCAGACCATCCGCAGGCCCAAGGTGATGCAGACGGCACTGCGCACCGGCGGTTCACTGCTGATGATGGCCGGTGTCGCCGCGGCGCTGACCCGGCGCGCGGGCTGAAAATGCCGCGACAGAACCGGGTAGATCCGGCGGGCCGGTTGCACGCCGTTTCAGAGCGCGGCCTGCTGATGGGCAACCGCGGCTGCCTGCATGACGCACATGGCAAGATAAGCCGACGCAAACCGCCGACGGATCGCTGGATATGCTGTCTTACCAAATTCAAATCCCGCAAACGTCAACTTATGCAGCCGGGCCGATACACGGAACTGTTCTTTCTTGATGAGGCCACCGCGTTTGCAGCCGGGCACAGGCCCTGCTTCGAATGCCGCCGCGCAGAAGCCCTGGCGTTTTCGCAGGCGTTGGCCCGAAGCCGAGGTGTGGATCAACTGGGCGCCGACGCGATCGACCAGATCCTCAAACCCGAACGCACCCGGCCCGCAGATCATCCGTCACGATTGCTTACGGAAGAACAGCTCGAATTGCTGCCCGAAGGCGCCATCATCTCTGACGGGGCGCGATATTTTCTGGTGACCGCTGGCGGGCTGGCGCAATGGGGCTTTGGCGGTTATCTGGAAACGAACGCTTCAGACTTCGCATCCACGCGGCACTGGCAACTCATAACTCCGCCCGCCATCATCGAAGTGCTGCGGCACGGGTACCGTCCGATTCTCCATCCGACAGCAGCAAAAGCCGCTGATTGAACAGGACTGAGTGCTTGATCTTCGGACCTGTTTGACTAAGGAAGACCGCATGCGCGCCAATTTCACACTGCAACGGCTGTATCTCGATGTTCCGCTCAGCCCCGGGCAACAGGTCACGCTCGGCAAGGAACAGGCACATTACCTGATGACCGTGCTGCGAATGAGCGAAGGCGCACAAGTGCTGGTGTTCAACGGGCGCGACGGCGAGTTCGCCGCGACGCTCAAGCCGCGCAGCAAAAAAGCCGCGGATCTGGAGATCGGCGACCAGACCCGCGCGCAACCACCGCAATCGCGGCTCGATTTCCTGTTCGCACCGCTGAAGGTCGGCCGGCTGGATTATCTCGTGCAGAAGGCCACCGAGATGGGAGTGCGGCAGATCACCCCGGTGTTTACCGACCACACCCAGCTTCACAAGGTCAACGCCGCTCGGCTGGCAGCCAACATTCTCGAAGCCGCCGAGCAATGCGGCAATCTTGCCATTCCCGAACTTGGCGATGCGGTGCGGCTCGGCACCCTGCTTGAAGGTTGGGATCCGGCAAGGCGGATCATCTTTTGCAATGAAAGCCAGGCTGGCAACAATCCGGCGGCGCAACTGGCGGAAATCACCGAACGCGACCTGGCCTTGCTGGTCGGGCCCGAAGGCGGATTTTCGGAACAGGAACGTGAGAGGTTGACCTCCCTGCCCTTCGTCACGGCGATCCCGCTCGGACCGCGAATCCTGCGTGCAGATACCGCTGCGGTTGCGGCCCTGACCGCAGTCCAAATGACCATCGGGGACTGGTAGTCGGGCAAATCCACCCAGATCAATATTGTTTGATACTTGGATCAGGGATTTTCACTTGCAAGCCGGGCGGGTTCCGGTCCAATCAACAGCAACGGCGCAGTTTACGGTCGCGCCAGGGATATGAAACAAAGGTCCTGTTATGGCGCGCGACACCACCGACGACACACCGATCAACGCGGTCGAAGATTTGGCCGACTGGATGGCCGCCGGCTGCAAACCGAAAGAAAGCTGGCGGATCGGCACCGAACACGAGAAGTTTGTGTTCTTCAGCGACACGCTCGAGCCAGTTCCCTATGAAGGCGAACGGTCGATACAGGCACTGCTTGAAGGCATGGCGATGATGCTCGGATGGGAACTCATCATCGATGCCGGCAAGATCATCGGCCTAGTCGAACCCACCGGCGCCGGCGCCATCAGCCTTGAGCCGGGCGGGCAATTCGAGCTCTCGGGCGCGCCGCTCGAAACCATTCACCAGACCTGCCGCGAATCCAATGCCCATCTGGCGCAACTCCAGGAAATCGCGGCGCCGTTGGGAATCGGCTTTCTCGGCATGGGCGGCAGCCCGAAATGGACTTTGGCCGAAACGCCGCAAATGCCGAAATCGCGCTACGACATCATGACCCGCTACATGCCGAAAGTCGGCAGCCAGGGGCTCGACATGATGTACCGCACCTGCACTATCCAGGTGAACCTGGATTTCTCGTCGGAAACCGACATGCGCCGCAAGATGCAGCTGGGCATGAAACTGCAGCCGCTGGCAACCGCGCTGTTTGCCGCCTCACCGTTTACCGAAGGCAAGCCGAACGGGCTGGTTTCCTGGCGCGGCGATATCTGGCGGGACACCGACAACCAGCGCTCGGGACAGTTGCCGTTCGTCTATTCCGACAATTTCGGATTCATGGATTATGTCGAGTGGGCACTTGATGTGCCGATGTATTTCGTGCTGCGCGATGGCCATTACCACGAAGCCACGCATGTGACGTTCCGGCAGTTCATGGCCGGCGCCATGAAGGGCGAACTGGATCAACCGATGCCGACCATGGGCGACTGGACCAACCATCTGGGAACACTTTTCCCCGATGCCCGGCTCAAGCGCTTCATCGAAATGCGCGGCGCCGATGGCGGCCCGTGGCGGCGCATTTGTGCGCTGCCGGCATTCTGGGTTGGCCTGCTTTACGACGAGAGCGCGCTTGAGGAAGCCCTGGCGCTGACACGCGACTGGAACCTCGACGAGGTCAACTCACTGCGCAACCTGACTCCGCGGGACGGGCTCAATGCCAAGATCAAGGGCCAGTCGCTGCGCAACATTGGCCGCGAGGTTCTCGGCATCTCCCGGCGTGGGCTGGTCAACCGGGCACGCCTCAACTCCGATGATAATGACGAAAGCCATTTCCTGGCGCCGCTGGAGGAAACAATCGCGCGCGGCACCACTCTGGCCGAGGAAATGCTGGCGCTCTATGAGGGACGCTGGAACGGCTCCGTTGATCCGGTCTTCCGGGACTACGCTTACTAGTGGAACGCCTCCACGGCGATACTCGCGCCGGCTGTCTGCAGCCGGTGGCGCGGGACCGAACCAGCATTGCGCTCTAGGAATGCCCGGTCTGGCGGTATAGTCTCATGCAAAGCCCTTTAGGCGATGCAGGAGAGACATGATCCGATGATGCCGCTTTTCGACATGATGAAGAACGCCCAGAATGGTGACGCGATGCGAACCATGGCGCAGCAATTCGGTCTCGATGAAAAACAGATGGAACAGGCGATGGCAGCGCTGATGCCGGCGTTTTCGACCGGTCTGAAACGCAATGCCTCGAACCCCGACGGCATGTCGGACTTTCTCTCGGCGCTGGCCAGCGGCAACCACGCCCAGTATTTCGAAAACATGCAGAATGCCTTCACCTCGCAAGGGATGGCCGACGGCAACGGTATTCTGGGCCATCTATTCGGCTCCAAGGATGTCAGCCGGGCGGTGGCGGCGCAGGCGGAGGCTGCAACCGGCATCGGCCAGGAAATCTTCAAGCAGATGCTGCCGGTGATCGCCAGCACGCTGATGGGTGGCCTGTTCAAGCAATCAACCGGTCAAATGAATGCAAGCTCGGCCGGGGGTGCCAATCCGATCGGCGACCTGATTTCAGAGATGATGCGCCAGGGGATGGGCGGCACACCGGCAAAGCGCGCACCACAGTCCTCGCCGATGGACAACCCGCTGGGCCAGATCCTGCAGGGCATGTTCGGCGGCGGTCAGCAAGCCGCGCCCGAGCCCCAGGCGCGCAAGCAGAGCGCCAACCCGTTCGGCGACAACCCACTGGGGCAGATCTTTCAGGACATGCTTGGCGGCGCGATGGGCGGCGCTGCTCGCCAATCACCTGAACCGCAACAACAATCAGCCCCGAAACCCAGCGCGTCGAATAAAGCGGGAAATCCCTATGACGATCTGTTCGGCAAGATGTTTGATTCGGGACGCGAAATGCAAAAGGGCTACCAGCAGAATATGGAATCGATCTTCGACCAGTATTTGCAGGGCATGAAGCGGCCTAAGTAACACACGCAAAAAGCCGGCCGCACCAACCCCCTCAGGGTTCAGGCGGCCGGTTAAGGGCGGGACACAGGGCGGTGTCCCGCTGGGGAACTTTCAAATCAGCCTATCAGTGGATGCAGCGGCAATTAAACCGCGCGCGATCCGCCAGTTCGACCAGCGGGTCGGTGCCCACGGGCCTCGAAAGGACATCGTGCATGTCCTGCCGGGTCAATCCGATATCGGCCAGTTGCCAATCCGGCATTTCCTGAATCTTGCGCGCCGTGCGGCGATTGACCATGGCGAAAAATACGGTTCGCGCTCTGCCGGCAACTCCGAGCAGTGCCTTCAGCAAAGTCATGCCGATGCCCGTGGGGCGGGTGGATGTACAGGCAGCAGGAATACTGCAGACGTTCATTGTAGTCTTCCTTGGTTGTGGGGGACGCCGCATGATAGATGGCCGACACAGACCCAAATTCGATCGCAATCTCTCAGAAACCGATTGATCGCACCAGCGAATGTTTCTAATCTTTAATATCAATTTTGTTGATAGGAGATTCCGATGCCGGCGCCGCTCGATATCGATCAGTTGCAGACATTCGTGGCCATTGTCGACACCGGCAGCTTCACCCGGGCTGCAGACAAGGTGTTCAAGACCCAGAGTGCTGTGTCGATGCAGATGCGGCGGCTTGAGGAACGCATCGGCAAGACCTTGTTCATCCGAGACGGCCGGCTCAACCGGCTGAGTGAAGACGGCGAAAAAATGCTGGGCTATGCGCGGCGCATCATCCGGCTCAACAACGAAACCATCACCGCCTTTGATGACCAGCATCTGGAAGGCTCGATTCGAATCGGCACGCCGGATGACTACGCCGACCGCTACATGCCCGGCATCATCGCCCGTTTTGCCAAGACCAACCCGAATGTCGAACTATATATCGAGTGCGAACCCTCGGGCGAACTGGCGGCACGGCTGATGCGCGGTGAGCTGGATGTGGCGCTAGTGACCCATAATCCGCGCGCGCGAACCTCTGAAGTGGTGCGCACCGAGCCGCTCTACTGGGTAACATCGATGAACCACAATGTGCACGAGGATGCGGTGGTGCCGCTGGCCGTCGGTCGTCGCTGCTGCAACTGGCGCAACCTCGCCTGCACAGCACTGGATTCAGCCGGGCGTGACTACCAGGTACTGTTTACCAGTTGGTCGGCGACCGTGGTTGCCTCGGCGGTGCTGTCGGGACTGGCGGTGTCGCTGCTGCCCGAATGCGCGGTCAGGCCGGGCATGCGGATCCTGTCGCCGGCTGATGGCTTTCCGGCCTTGCAGCCGGCTCAGATCGGGCTGATGAAAAGGCCCGGCGCGCCCACCGCGCTGGTCAACGCGATATGTGGCCATATCGCTGCAAGCCTCGACAACATCACCCCGGCGGGCGCCGACACCAATGCAAGCGGTCAGGGCGCTGCCGCACGGCGGGAGCACAGGGGCCGGTCGGACATTGCTGCGGTGCCTGCCTGGTAGCTCCGGCGAAAACGGGAACCAGTACCTGTACGCAGACATGCAAATCGGGGCCAATGGCCTCGATTTCCGTTTTCCAAACCTCGTTGGCCGCGCCTCAGGCGATATCGAAACGATCAGCGTTCATGACTTTGGTCCAGGCTGCGACAAAGTCATCCACGAATTTCTGCTGCGAATCGCCTTGCGCGTAGAACTCTGACAGGGCACGGAGCTGCGAGTTTGAACCAAACACCAGATCGATCCGGGTCCCGGTCCATTTCAGCTCGCCGGTCGCCCGGTCACGTCCTTCATAGACCTGCTCTTCTTCCGAGACCGGCTTCCAGGCCGTGCCCATGTCGAGCAGATTGACGAAGAAATCATTCGTCAGCGTGCCCGGCCGCTTGGTAAAGACGCCGTGCTGCGATGACTGGCCATGATTTGCGCCAAGGGCCCGCATCCCGCCGACAAGAACCGTCATCTCTGGCGCGGTCAGCGTCAGAAGCTGTGCCCGGTCGAGCAGCAGTTCTTCGGCTGACACCGTGTAACGGGTCTTGAGATAGTTGCGGAAACCGTCTGCCACCGGCTCAAGCAGAGCGAAGGATTCGACATCGGTCTGGTCCTGGCTGGCATCCGTGCGGCCCGGGATGAAGGGGACGTCGACCGCATGGCCCGCGTCTTTGGCAGCCTGTTCGATCGCGGCGCTGCCGCCCAGCACTATTAGATCGGCGATCGAAACCTTCTTGTCGCCAGTGGCCGCATCGTTGAATGCCTTGGCGATACCCTCGAGCGTATCCAGCACCTTTGCCAGTTGCGCCGGCTGGTTGGCTTCCCAGTCCTTCTGGGGCGCCAGCCGGATCCGGGCGCCATTTGCGCCACCGCGCTTGTCCGAACCACGGAAGGTCGAGGCCGAGGCCCAGGCGGTGGAGACCAGTTCGGAGACAGACAGGCCCGACGCCAGGATCTGGGCCTTGAGCGCGGCGATGTCGCTGGCGTCAACCAGGGCGTGATCAAGTTCGGGAACCGGATCCTGCCAGATCAGCACTTCAGCCGGAACCTCCGGACCGAAATAGCATTCGCGCGGACCCATGTCGCGGTGGGTCAGCTTGAACCAGGCGCGGGCAAACGCATCGGCAAACTGATCGGGGTTTTCATGGAAACGCCGGGAAATCTTTTCGTAAGCCGGGTCCATGCGCATCGCCATGTCGGCGGTGGTCATCATGGTGGGAACGCGCCTCGAAGGATTATGGGCCGCTGGGGCCAGATCCTTGTCGGCCACATCCTTGGCACGCCACTGCTGGGCGCCTGCGGGGCTCTTGGTCAGTTCCCACTCGTAGCCGAACAGCATATCGAAATAGCCGTTGTCCCACTGGGTCGGGTTCGGAGTCCACGCGCCTTCGAGACCACTGGAAATGGTGTCGTCGCCATGGCCGGTGCCAAAGCTGCTCTTCCAGCCCAGGCCCAGTTCTTCAAGGCCCGCACCTTCGGGTTCGGCTCCGACATACTGGCTCGGATCGGCTGCGCCATGGCACTTGCCGAAAGTATGGCCACCCGCGGTGAGTGCCACAGTTTCCTCGTCGTTCATCGCCATCCGCGCGAAAGTCTCGCGGATATCGCGACCCGACGCAACCGGGTCCGGGTTGCCGTTGGGCCCTTCCGGGTTGACGTAGATCAGCCCCATCTGCACGGCGGCCAGCGGGTTTTCCAGCTCGCGGTCACCGGTATAGCGCTTGTCGCCAAGCCATTCGGTTTCCGCGCCCCAGTAGATGTCTTCCTCCGGCTCCCAGATATCGGCGCGGCCGCCGGCAAAACCGAAGGTCTTCAGGCCCATCGATTCCAGCGCACAGTTGCCGGTGAGCACGATCAGATCGGCCCAGGACAGCTTGTTGCCGTATTTCTGCTTGATCGGCCAGAGCAATCTGCGAGCCTTGTCGAGGCTGACATTGTCGGGCCAGCTGTTGAGCGGTGCAAAGCGCTGCGAGCCCGAAGACGCGCCGCCACGGCCATCAGCGGTGCGGTAGGTGCCGGCACTGTGCCAGGCCATGCGGATGAAGAACGGGCCATAATGACCGTAGTCGGCCGGCCACCATTCCTGGCTGTCGGTCATCAGTGCATAGAGGTCCTGCTTGACGGCTGCGAGATCCAGTTTCTTGAACTCTTCGACATAATCGAACGCCTCACCCATGGGGCTGGACTTGGCCGAATGCTGATGCAGAATCCTGAGATTGAGCTGGTTGGGCCACCAGTCACGGTTGGATCGCAAACCGACATTGGTGGCGCCGTGCACCACCGGGCATTTCGCCGAACTCTCGTTTAACTGCTTGAGTTTCGCTTCCATATCTCTCTCCAGTCGTATCGTGGGATTTTCAAAATGAATTGAGTGAACAAGCCTGTCGTTGATGACCGGCGCGGGCACGGTGATGAATGAAGGCTCGGTTGGCTGCTGCAATCAGGCCGCTGACGAGGGTACCTTTGCAGTCCCTATTTGCCGACAACTGTTGTTCTAAGCGTCAATGTGACCCATTCGTTCGATAATTTCCAATTGTATTTTCGAGATTTATCGATAACTTTATATTATCATGATAACGCTCAGACAATTGACCTATTTCGATGCCCTCGCCCGCACTCTGCATTTTGGCCGTGCGGCGGAACGGGTGCATGTTTCACAGCCGGCACTGTCGACCCAGATCGCCGAACTGGAAACCCGCCTCGGCTGCCGATTGGTCGAACGCACCCGCGGCGCGATCGTGCTGACGGAAAACGGGCAACGGTTACTGCCGTCGTTCCGGCGGGTGCTGGCCGAAGTTCGCTCGATCGAGGAGCAGGTTCAACAGCAGGCCGGAATTCTGACCGGGCGGATGCGGATCGGCATGATTCCGACGCTGGCGCCCTATTTGTTGCCGGCGTTGGCGCCGGAACTGGCCAATCGCTTTCCCGCACTTGATTTCGGCGTGCGCGAAGCGATTACCGAAACCCTGGTGGCGCAGCTGCGCAGCGGCGATCTGGACGCGGTGATTGCGGCGCTGCCGATCCGCGAACCCGGGATTACCCACCGGGTGCTGTTTGAGGACCGGTTCGTGATGGCGGTGGCAAGCAACGACCGGGACGTTCTCGATTCCCCGCTCAACCGCCACAAGATCGCGCTCGACCGGATGCTCCTGCTTGAGGAAGGCCATTGTCTGCGCGATCAGGCGCTGTCGATCTGCGAGGGGCACAGTGAAAGCGCGCTGGTCAATTTCGGCGCCACGTCGCTGACTACGCTGCTGCAGATGGTCGCCCACGGCATGGGCCGCACGTTGTTGCCGGAAATTGCCGTGGCGGCGGAAAACACCGGTTCGGGGGGCATCCATTTCGTGCCGTTTTCACCGCCAGCGCCGTCACGCCAAATCGCCGTGTTCTTCCGCTCGGCGAGCCATCGCCAGCGCGACTACGAAGCCTTTGCCGAAGTCGCGGCAAGAATCGGCCACGACATCCTCAGCGCCGGGCGCAAGAGCATGGGACTCCCGGCCTGACGCGCGCACAGAAGATCAATCCGGCAAATGATCTGACCCACGAGAAATCAGGCGATGTGGAAGGCAAGCAGCAGCCATTGCACCAGATTGATCACCAGACTCAAGATGAACAACGGTCGGCGGATGCGTAACCGGTTGGATGTGACATGCACATAGCTATGGGCGATGCGAGCAAGCACAAACATCCATGAGGCGACCACTGCCGCGGTGTCAGCCGCGCCGGTGACATAGAGCGACAGGCAGGCTGCGTAGAACAGTACCGGGAGCTCGAATTGGTTGGAGAGATTGCGCACCACAGCCGCACTTGGCGCTGGCTCGACGGCTGGAATTCTAAAATCCGACGGCCGGGCATTGCCGGCCTTCACCGCACCGATACGGCGTGCCGATACCAGCATATAAATGGCGTAGGTCAGCAGCACCTGGGCCAATACCGGCCAGAAAATTGCGGTGGATTGGGTCATGCCGGCTCCCTGCAGGTCAATCGCGCCGACAATTTTATCGGGGCGTGTCGTTAGCTCAAGCTGCCAAATTCAATGAGCGGACTGGCGCAACCACCCGCAATTGCGCTTAAGGGACGATAATTGGCGCCAACATGCAATAGCCAGTGTTTACGCCTTCTACCGGGATCGCCATGGGTGCGGCTTGCCGGACAAGATCGTCAATGTCCTGTTAACCAATCCCGCGTTACCTTCGGTTGCAATTTTCGTCGCCGTACCCGTAGACCGCTGCATGAGACTTTCAAATGTGGATGCCCGCCTCAAACTCGGCTCTAAGCCCAGCACTTTCAATCATGCAGTCGATCGTCAGCCAGCAGGCTGACGCACAGCAAAGTGCCCGCGAGACCGACAGCAACCTGATCCCCAACGTCCGGGTTGCGTCCGCCAATTCGCCACAGACAACCGAAAAGCTCAACGACTATTATTTTGGCGACCACATGAGTGTGACCGAAGTTCAGGTCAAGCTTTTTGGCTATCTGGCCACCTATCTGAACAAGCAGATTTCAGCGCAGGACGACGCCGCAGCAGCAGGCGAAGCGCCCGATACCACTACGGAACTGTCCCGGCATCTGGCGTCAATGGATCAGGGCAAGAGGGAAAGTCTGGGCGCTGCGCTGGGCGGTTTTAATAATACTGGCGACAGCGCCCGGGGGCTGGCGCTGAAGATCTCGCTCAATTTCAACCTCGACGAACTGTCGCGGAGCAAAAAGCTTGAGAACTATCTCGAGCAGATGATCGGCTTTGACCTGAAGGGAATGACCGTGGCCGATCTGGTCAAGTCGTTCCTTGATCCCGAAGGGTCGAAAAATCAGAAAGTCCGCGACGTCATCTCTGAAGCGCTCGCAGGTCAGCACGGCTCCAAAGTCTCGCAACGGCTGGAAGACGCCATCAAGGGACTGCGTTCGGTTGCGGAAACCAAGCAGGATATCGCCGATAAGAAGCCCTATGACGAAATCGACGCGGAAACCAAGGCGGAGGATGAAGCCGATATCGACACTGCCAAGGCGTTCGAAACCTTGACGAAGGTCAGTTCCGACATCGAGAGCGCTGACGAGACCAAGCAGCAAGAAGCGGTGCCAATACCTGCCGCCGAGCAATCCGCCGCCGCGGCTGCCAGGGACGAAACACCTGCTGACACCAGCGAGCCGGATGAATCCGATTCCGATGCCGCATCCGGGCAGGAGAACCGCCTGCATCCGGGCTATGCGGAACACATGACCCGCACGGCCAAGGATTCTTTGCAGTCGGGGTTTGCCCCGCTTTATCTGTAACGCGCTTTCAGACAGTCTCGCCGGCCGGCTTGCGCCCGGCGCGCCAGCGACCGATCCACAATGCAACAATCAGCATCAGAGCAAGGGCGCCGGTAAGGAACTTTGCCGCCGTCAGCCCCCGCAACACAGGCACCAACTGGGCGTTGAACGCACGGCTTAGCGACGGTAGGCCGAACATTGCATCAGCCACGGCATTCTCGACATAATCGCAGCCGAGATAGGCGAACGCCAGGGCCAGAACCAGACCCAATCCGATCCGCGCCGAGAGCGGGCTGCCGGCCTGATTACGGCGCGAATTGAGCGCAGCGAACCCGGCAAATGCAAGGCTTGCCGCCAGCATCGGTGGAAACAGAAGATCCGACCCGGCATGCATTGCCACATAGGCTGCCGACGCACTGCGGAGACCTGTGGCCTGCGCCTTAGCAGCTTCGCTGACAAAAGCCTGATGCAGCGCCGCAGCAGCCTCCGTACCATACCCCAGCGGCACAGCGTCGGGCAGATAGAGTCCGCCGATGCTGGCGCTGATCTCCGGACCCTGAACCGTTGCCATATAGGCCAGCAACGCGACCGTGAGCACGCACAGTATCCAGCCCGGCCAGGTCCGTTTCATCACATGGAGCCGGGGTAATTGGGACTTTCACGGGTGATGGTCACATCATGGGTATGACTTTCGCGCAAGCCGGCACCGGAGATGCGCACGAAAGTGGCGCGCTCGTGAAAACTATTCAGATCGGCGGCGCCGACATAGCCCATGGCTGCCTTCAGGCCGCCTGCCAACTGGTGCAGGACGCCCGAGACCGGCCCCTTGTAGGGAACCTGGCCTTCAATACCTTCGGGAACCAGCTTGAGCGTGTCGCGAACCTCGGCCTGGAAATAGCGGTCGGCCGAACCGCGCGCCATCGCACCGACCGAGCCCATGCCGCGATAGGCCTTGAACGAACGACCCTGGTGCAGATAGACCTCGCCCGGGCTTTCGTCAGTGCCTGCCAGCAGCGAACCGACCATGCAGGCCGAGGCGCCGGCAGCGATCGCCTTGGCCAGATCTCCGGAATACTTGATGCCGCCATCGGCGATCACCGGAACATTGTGCTTCTGTGCTTCCTCAACCGCGCTCATGATGGCACTGAGCTGCGGAACGCCTACCCCGGCAACAATGCGGGTGGTGCAGATCGAGCCAGGCCCAATGCCAACCTTGACGGCGTCGGCGCCGGCATCAATCAAGGCCCTGGTGCCCTCGGCGGTGGCAACATTGCCGGCCATGATGCGCACCGAGTTCGACAGTTTCTTGGCGCGGGTGACCGCATCGAGAACCCGTTGCGAATGACCGTGCGCGGTATCGATGACAAGCAAATCGACACCAGCGGCAATCAGACGCTCGGCGCGTTCAAACCCATCCTCGCCGACCGATGTGGCGGCGGCGGCACGCAAACGGCCCTGCTCGTCCTTGGAGGCATGCGGGTTGAGCTGCGACTTCTCGATATCCTTGACGGTAATCAGCCCGACGCAGCGCCCCTCGCCGTCCACCACAACCAGCTTTTCGATACGATGGCTGTGCAGCAGCCGCTTGGCTTCGGTCTGTTCGACGCTTTCCTTGACCGTGATCAGGTTCTCATGGGTCATCAACTCATGGATCTTCTGATCGGGATCGGTGGCAAAGCGGACATCGCGGTTGGTCAGAATGCCGACCAGCCGGCCCGGGCCGGTGATGACGTTGCCGGTGTGCTCGACCACCGGAATGCCGGAAATGCCGTGCGCCTTCATCAAGCCCAGTGCCTCCGACAGGGGCGCGTCGGGACCGATGGTCACCGGGTTAATGACCATGCCGCTTTCGAATTTCTTGACCTGGCGCACCTGCTCGGCCTGCTCTTCCGGCGTCAGATTGCGGTGAATGACGCCGATGCCGCCGGCCTGGGCCATGGCGATCGCCAGCCGCGCTTCGGTCACGGTATCCATGGCGGACGAAATAATCGGCAGATTGAGATCGAAATCGCGGGCGATGCGGGTGGCTATCTTGGCCTCGCCGGGCATGACCTCGGAATGGGCGGGTTGCAACAACACGTCGTCAAAGGTCAGCGCTTCAACGCCGGTGATCGTCTGT
Organism: Hoeflea algicola; assembly: GCF_026619415.1. Classification (NCBI taxonomy): domain Bacteria; kingdom Pseudomonadati; phylum Pseudomonadota; class Alphaproteobacteria; order Hyphomicrobiales; family Rhizobiaceae; genus Hoeflea; species Hoeflea algicola. The sequence continues at coordinate 4,455,531 of NZ_JAOVZR010000001.1, read as the reverse complement.
ATGATTTTTGCCATCGCCTGTCTGTTCCAAATTGTCGGGGACAGCGCCGTGTGGAGACCGTCCCAGGAGGTCTATGCGTTGGCAGTGGCAGGTACCACGCAAGCGGAGGCTGTGAAAGGTCAATTCGAAACAGCAAACCGAAAAATTCAGGCTGCGACGAAGTGTCGACCCCCTCTCCGGTGCAAACGCAGGCCCGGCGCACTGCGGAACATGCCCCCAGTGCGCCGGAAGAGAATCAAATCAGGCGGGGCTGTACCACTCACCCATTTTCACCTCGGCCGCATCGCCGACAAGCTTGGCGAATTCGGCAGGGTCCTGAGTTCCGCCATCACGGCCCCGGTAGTGATAGGGATAGACGACCTTGGGCTTGAAGGCACTGACGGCGCCCGCTGCCTGGGTGATGTTCATCGTAAAAGGCAGATTCATACACAGGAAAGCAAGATCGATGTTTTCGAGCGCCTTCATTTCCGGCGTATCCTCGGTGTCGCCAGAAATGTAGATGCGGAAGCCTTCAAAGCTCAGAACATACCCGTTGTCGCGCCCCTCAGGATGGAAATTCTTGCGCTCCTCGGTAGTGTTATAAGCGGCGATGGCGTCGATTTTCAGCCCTTTCCAATCGGTGGAATCGCCATTGCCGATCTGTGTCGCCTTGGCCTGCATCGCCTCGGGCAACATGGCATGGACGGCAGGATTGGTGATCAGATCGGTGCTTTCGCCGAGCAGCGCATTCAGCGTGTCGACGTTAAAGTGGTCGCCGTGTTCATGGGTAATAAGGATCAGATCGGGTCGAGGCAGATCGGCATATTGTTCGGCATCGCCGACCGGATCGCCATAGATCACCCCAAGCGGTGTTTCGAGAACGAAAGATGCATGCGCGACCGGATGAACAGTGATGTCGCCGGCACCGGTAGCAAACATATCACTGTCCCCGGTTGCAGCGCGGGCGCTGTAGGGCAGGATCAGGACAGCGCCGGAAACGGCCGCCGCTGTGTGAATGAACGTGCGTCTGGTCAATGTCATGGGCTCTCTCCAAGGTTGTCGCAGAAGAGAATTGGCGCATTCACTCGTCAGGGCAAGACACGGATGCGTTATTTGCCATTGAACAATGTGTTTGCAGCTAGGCACAATCGCCTAGTCTTCGCCACCAGCCTCCTTGGCATTGGGAGTACCCGTCACCGATTCGACATCATCAAAACCGTGGTCGGGCGCCGCAACACGGCGACCCTTGAAGCCCTTGGCGAGCACGAACATCTCCACCGATTCCGCCCGCGAGGATGGCGGCTTGATGTGAATGACCGATTTAAAATTCTTCTTGAGCGTGACAAGCAGGTCATTCTCGGCGCCCCCCTGAAAGGTCTTGGCGAGAAAATGCCCGCCCGGGGTAAGAACCTCGATGGCGAAATGAGCCGCAACCTCGCACAGATGCATGGTCCTGAGATGATCGGTGCGACGATGACCGGTGGTGGGCGCGGCCATATCCGACAGCACCACATCGGGCGCGCCGCCGAGTGCCGCCATCAGGGCTTCGGGCGCCTGATCGTCGAGGAAGTCCATCTGCAGGAACTTGACCCCGGCAAGCCCGTCCATTTCAAGAAAGTCGATGGCGACCACTTTCGGATCCGCGTCGGAGGAATCGGTGACCTGAGCCGAAATCTGAGACCAGCCGCCCGGCGCGGCGCCGAGATCGATGATGCGCTTGGCGTTGTCGAGAATCTTGTGCTTGGCGTCGATTTCGAGAAGCTTGTAGACGGCGCGCGAACGGTAGCCTTCCTGCTTGGCCTGCTGCACATAGGGGTCATTGAGGTGTCGCTCGATCCAGCGTCTGGAGGAGGACTTGAGCTTGCCCTTCTTGACCTTCTGTCCGAGTTTGCGGCCGGTCGGGCCGGAGGGCGGACGGGTCATGATGTTGTTCCCTGATTGGAGCGCGGATGCCTGTAGCGATTGTTGCGGCCACGGCCACGCCAGGCGCCGTCGGCAGCCATCATCTCATTGAGCAGGCCTTCGCGAAGCCCGCGATCGGCAACCCGCATCCGCTCGGAAGGCCAGCGTTTGCGGATCGATTGCAAAATGGCGCAACCGGCTAGTACCAGATCTGCGCGGTCGGCGCCAATGCAGGGATTGGCGGCACGTGCCGCGAAATCCCACGACAGCAGCTTGTCGAGCATCAGGTCGACCTCGGCATTCGACATCCACAGCCCATCGACCCGACGGCGGTCATAGCGCGGCAGGTCGAGATGCAAGCCGGCCAACGTGGTCACCGTTCCGGAGGTGCCAAGCAGATGCATGCGGCTGACATCGAGGCCGGAAAACGCCGGCAACGTTGGCGGCGTGAAAGCGTCGAGCATCCCGTCCACTTCCGCGACCATCGCCTCGAATACCGCTGGCGTGACCAGGCACCCGCCATGTCGTTCGGACAGGGTGACCACCCCGACCGGCAACGAGGTCCAGGCCTTGATATGATTGGCGAGCCGGTTGGAACGGTTTTCGGTCAGATCGATCATTGCGATCTCCGAGGAACCACCGCCGATGTCAAACAGTACCAGACCATCGGTATCCCGGCCGACCAGCGACGAGCAGCCGGCAACTGCCAGCCGCGCTTCGGTCTCGCGGGTGACGATCTCGAGCTCCAGGCCAGTTTCGCGCAGCACCCGGTCCAGAAATTCCTGGCCATTGCGCGCCGAACGGCAGGCCTCGGTGGCAATCAGCCGGTGGCGCCGTACCGGGCGATTCTTCAGCTTGCTGGCGCAGACCTTCAATGCCTCCACAGCACGTTCCATGGCATCATTGGACAGCGCACCGGTGGCGTCGAGTCCCTCGCCCAGCCTGACGATGCGCGAAAAGGCGTCAACCACGCGGAACTGGCCCGGGCGTGTCGGTTGCGCAATCAGCAGGCGGCAGTTGTTGGTGCCCAGATCGAGCGCGGCATAGAGATCATCAGCCTGCCTGCGCGGCGCGGATGCCTCCGAATCAGACGGCTGGCCGTGTGCCTGGGCATCCCCTGCCTGCCCAGGGAGTTGCATGGAACCCGACTGCGCGTCATGGCGCTCGGCCCGGTCGGTGGCTTTTTGTGTGGCCAGCGGGCGGCCCTGAATGGCCCGACCCGATTTGCGACGGCGGCGACGGCCCTTCTTCTTTTCAGAAACGCGGCCACCGGCAGCAGACGTGCCGGGCGTGGGTGGAGGTGACTGTGCACCGGACCCGGCCGTAGCCTCTGCCGTGCCTTCACGCTTGCCTTGGTGAGGCGTACTCTGGGCCGATTTCTGCGCGGATTTGCGACGGCGACGCCTTCGGCGTCCGACCGGTTCGGTGCGGCTGGAATTATCGGCGGATTCGCTGGCGGCTGCCCGTGCCGGCGCCGAAACGCCGGGGTTCGAGCCCGAGGTCGCGGAATTCCCGCGTCCTTGTTCCATGCCATCCGACGCTGCCTCTGTGGCGCGTCCGGACGACCTGTCATCTGCCAGCGATACCCCCGCGTTTGGCGTTACGCCGTCCCGAAGGTCTTTCACGGTCTGTCCTGTCGTGCGCGGCGGGCATGGAGCCCGCACCGCGCGTCACGATTTGTGTTGGGCAAAGATTAGCAAAGCCGGATAGAGAACGCAAAAGCCTTTTTTGAGCAGACCGACCGCGCGTGCGCGTAAAGGCGTTCGACAGCGATGGCCGCCGCAGCTCAGACGGCTTCGCCAACGAATGACAAAAACTTGGCAATCAGCGTTTGCATCGCCATTCAATATTGGGTATAAGCCGCCGCGCTGGTCGAGGTTTCTCGGTCCGCTCCTATTGGGGAATAGGTTAACGGTAGACCCGCAGACTCTGACTCTGTTAGTCCTGGTTCGAATCCAGGTTCCCCAGCCAATCGACCTCTTCAAGCTCTGAACAAGATTGATTTTCCAGCGTTTTTTCGTTAGCTGGGGATAGATTTTGTCGTCTGGTGGACAGTACTGTCTTACACGGGTGTCCCCCACGCGTGTCTTACATTGGTGTCCAACGGACGGAAAAGCTGGAGAATCCGTCACCTCCAAACGGAGGTTGGCATGAGTAATGTGCAATATGTGTTTCGGCGTGGAGCGGTCTATTGGTGGCGACGGCGACTGCCGGTTCAGCTTCGGGCCGATTGCCGTTCGAGGATTGAAGTCAGCCTGCGGACAACGTCGCTTAACATTGCCCGTTCGGTCGCCGCCGAGGTCACGAGGGCCAGCGAGCACCTACTACACGGAATGAGCCAATCCATGATCTCTGCCGATGACGCCCGACGTATCCTGACCAAAGTGGCTATCACCCATAGCGCCAAGCTTGACCGTGTGGCTGCGGCCGAACTCGCTTATGGAGACAGTGCTCAAAGCGGGCGCACCATGGACCTGGTGACGGGCTGGGCATACCGCCTCTTCGCCGCCCAAGGCATGGATGCCGCGGTAGGCGAGACCGAGCGCAACGAAATGCTGGCCGCAGACCTCGACGAGCAAATGATTGCAGCTGTTGCGCAGACAATCACGACCCTGCGAGACAGTGGAGCCATGCCACCAAATCGCAACCGTATCATGGGGCTGATGGCGGAGTTCAGCATTCCCGAAACAAGGGTCAATGTGCAGCAGGCTGAACAGCTCTACTTGCGCGGCATGGCTGCAGCCCTTCTCGACGCCGATCGCCGCTGGACTGGCATGCGTCATGACGACGACCTGCTCCTCCAGACGGGCCTTCAGGAAGAGGCACGACGGCCGGTCGCTCAATCGTTTCCTGATGATGCAACCAATCGGCCGGCCACACCTGCTCTTGCCCCACCGATCCCCGCCCCCGTGCCTGTGGCTGAAAAACCAAAGACGCTTACCCCGCCCTCGGCGATTTCCGTTGCGCCAGACACCGCGGAGGTGGATATCAGCTACGACGCCGATGATCTCGACAGCACGATCGACATTGAGGATGAGAGCTATCGCAGCCTGATCGATATCGTCACGGCGGCCGGCGAAGCAAAGGTTGCGCTCGGGGAATGGGACAGCAAGACACTCAGACAGCATATCCAACTCGCCAAGCTGTTCGAGCGCTTCCTTGGACACGACAACCCGACCCGTGTCGGACAAAAGCACCTCGCACAGTTTCGCGACATCCTGCTCAAGTTCCCGAAAAACTATGGCAAATCGCCCCGGGACCATATCATCTCGGTCAGCGACATTATTGCCCGCGCAGAGAAACTTCCAAAAGATCAAGTGGGCCTGACAAGGTCGACGATCAATCGTCACATGAACAACATGGCCAATATTGCGGGCATGTGCGAGGCATATGGCTATTCGTGGGAGAGCTACGATGGCATTTCCAAACTCAGGGCCAAGGCTCGTGGAAATTCCGAGAGTGAACGTCCGCCATTTACAACCGGTGACCTTCAGGCCTTGTTCCGGCTCCCAATCTGGACCGGCACAACCTTGGACGAAAACGATGACTACAATGACGCCGTCATCGTTCATGACGCACGTTATTGGGTGCCACTTATTGCAGCCTACCATGGTGCACGTCGTGAAGAGATTTGCGGCCTCCAGCTTGATGACATCACCGAATTTGAAGGCATTTGGGGAATAAAGCTCACCCCCACCGACGTGCGCGGCTTGAAGACACCAGCGTCGAATCGTCATGTCCCGCTACATCCGGAACTCATTCGTCTGGGCATCCTGGACTATGTCCAAGCAATCCGAAGGGCAAAGCACACACTGCTGTTTCCTGAACTTCTGGCTGTCGCAGAATCCACTCCCATGGGCGATGTCTTCCACGATGACTGGCGGAAGATGAAAGAGGCTGCACTGCCAAAGGCAAAGGAGGAACGAAAGGTGTTTCATTCGTTCCGTCACTGGTGCAACAATGAAATGAAACAGGCAGGCGTCGGTTCAGAAATCCGCAAGGACATCCTCGGACATGTGAACAAGGACGTGAACGAAGGGACCTATACGGAAGTGGCGCACCTCAGGCTAATGCAGGCTGCCCTGGGGAAGCTTCCCACTCCCACATCCGAGCTCAAGGCATCTCCAATTCGACTTCGCCCGGAGGTTATGTCGCACCAGCCCCGCAGGACACGAAAGAGCAAGAAACAGCCGACAGGCCTGGGCCAATGAACTGGCGTGTGACCATCAAGATCAAAGCCCCACTGCGGGATTCAGCGGGGCTTTGGCAGGTGTCAGGATCAGGCATGACGTGGTGCAACCGACGTCCTGCTGTCCCGCCTTACTGTGAGATGCGTGCTTCAGTGGCTGTTGTGCCGGCTGCAACAAGGCTCTTGAGCGTTGCATCCTGTTGGTCGTCCGAAATGGCTGGTGTGGTCTCATCGGCTTTGACTTCCTTCTCGGCCGCGATTTGATCATTCTTCGTGACGTCGTTTTCTGTTTTTGCGACTTCCATTAGGGGCGCAGCGGCCGAAGGCGCACTGACCACGTAGGGTTCGCCGTGGACTGCGAAGCGCAACGCCGGGTGGGCAACTTCGATGACCCATTTTTCCATCTCATCGCGCACTGGCCATGACCCAACGCCACCCAACCGGTAGAGGCTGTGCTGCACCGCGCCCCAGCCGGTTTTCAGTCCGAATTGCTCATGCTGAAGATTGGCTTTCGGCATACGCTCGACTGGCACCAACGGTGCCACAACGTCTTTGAAGAGATCAGATGCGTGGCGTGCATTGATTTCCACATCAGCTGCCAGCGCATTCATGACGATTCTCTTTCCGCTCTCGTGACGCGCAACAGCCTCTTCCAATCCGGCGAGGACAGCAGCAATAAGTCGGTGAAACTCTGCCGTGCTCGATTTGAGCTTTGCAGCAGCCATTTTCTGTAGCCCTGTTCTACCACCCAGCTGTCTGAGATCGGTGAGCTCTTCAGCCTCGTCCTTTTTGCCGCCAACGAGCGCCTTGATTTCCTGAGGTTTGAGGCTCTTGCCTTCATCAAATTGCTTGATGACGTCCTCGATCTGATCCGGCTCACATTTCGCTAGCGCGATGAGCGCGGTCGAACCGATGGCATGCTGTTCAAGGCGCTCCCGATGATCAGAAAGCCGTTCGTGAACCGAGATGAAATTCCAAGCTGAACGGACACTATAGCTGAAATTTTCTTTGAGCCAGTGGCCAAAGCGTTTTTCTGGCTGGACAATTTTTGCCTCGGCAAGGCACTCACCGAGTTCAAAAACCTGTCCGGTTGACCTGCGATGCAATGAGACGATTCGCTTGACGAGTTCAGACAGACGCGCCTCAGCTTCTGGCGAAAGCGGCTCGTCATTTTCGTTAGGTGCCCGAGCTGCGCGCACCTTCTTGTTCGCGGAAGCTATGTTTTCTGTACGTACTTCTTTTGCCTTCTTGGCAGCGACAGTGCGCTGTGTTTTTCTGTTTAAAGATGTCATTCTGATCTCCTGTTAGTATTGATCTGGATATAGGTAGGCTTTACTATTATATATCATATAATAAATAATTGCAATTCTTTTATTTTTGCCGTCTGTGGAGTTTCATGATTATTAGTCGTCAAATTCTATCTTAGATTCTTCTTTTTATACATCCTTACAACTTTTTATATTTACGGTTCGACGCTATCTGATCTCCCCTATGCGGCCCGAAGAGCGTCCTAATTGCGTTCCCACGCAATGGGAAAATCCCTTGAACCGATGTATTTTGTGGCCGGAAATTGTTTCACGCTGTCGTCAACGATCGAGTTGACGAACAATGGTTATGACCTGCGACTCTGTTGGAGCGTACGGCCCAGAGCGGTCTGGCAGACCATCATTAATGCCGTATCGCGGCTATGCACCCTTGGGCTAAGCCTCCCGAGGTGGAACCGCCGACCCGGTAATTGTTCCATACTTGGGGACGATTCGAAGGTCTGTAGTGACCGCTGTTTTCAATGACCAAATGACTGGAAGGGGGCCGATAGCCGACGTGGGTAGGCCGCGCCGTTTTGACCACTTGTGTCATTCTTGTTCAGGAAGCGGCCGAACTGGTAACAGCCCCGAAGCGGAAATTATTTCCGCTTTGCGCCGCCATTACTGCCGTTGAGGCCATCTTGGCCGTCGCCTGGAAGAGGTCGTGGTTTCAGACTAGGTTACGTCGCCAGTGCGCCAACAGCAGACCTCGGCTGTGCCGACCAAGGGGACGGCTACAATATGAATGTTCGGAAGCCGATCAGGTCACGGCCGCGCAACGGTCCCAGATAACTGCCGTCGTGCATGAGGCTACCGCGAAACATGCCTTCATCATCCACGCCTTCCAAGCCACGGTATCCAATCAGATTCTCGACACGGCCCGATCGAGCGTCGCTCACCATCTCTAGCGCGCTTGCTTCCATGCCGACACCGAAGCCAGTCCCGAACCCCCAATGATAGTATGGTTGGGTAGCCACGATCTTCCATCGTCCCACTTTAAAAATGGGCAATGAGATTTTCCTCAGACGGGACTCGTCTCTAGCCCGAAGTCGCTGGGCAGGTCGTGGGAGTCCCATAATCGTAAGCCAAGCGGCGTAGTTATGCCTTTTGAGCCAATCCTCTGGCACATCCACCGGGTCAATGATTTGGTCGGAGGGCGGGTCGACGAAGATAAGTGCCGATTTCTCCTTGTGACCCGTCTCCCGCATTTGTGATAAAAACACGAACCCCTTGGAGGCAGGCGGTGTCAGTTTGTTGATCCAGGGGGCGACTTGGTTCTCCAGCGCCCGCTTCAGCTTGGTTTTCACGATCGTTGGATCATTCCCTGTGTCCGCAAACGATCCCTTCGATTCGACTATGATACGATCCTTGTTTGCGTCTTCGAACAGGAAGTCAGCCGCCTTGACCGCCTTGGCCCCGGGAGAGAGTGCTCCACATGCGACAAGATGGGTTCTGAGAGGGCCAACGAAGGAATAACCCTTCTTGTCGGCGTATAGCAGCGTAAAGCCTTGTGCCAGCCGACCGCAGAGGCTCGTACCAGAGAAGTCATTGAGCGCAGTTGCCCCTCCATTCGCAAGTCGGAAATCGACCTGATTGAAGTCGACGATCTGACTCGCTTGGAGAAGGAACCCAATCCCAGGCAGGATGATACTGGTCGGATTCAGAAAGTCGGCCTTCACAACCGCATGGGCCAATTGCAGTGGGGTGAAAGACATAGCGGCGTGTTTCTCCGCCAGAGCCGACCAGTTTGGATTATTCGGCAGTCGTTTTTTCAAGATGTCGGACTGTTTCCACTCCCACACGTCAATTGTTCTTTTATGGAATAGCTTTCCTACGCCCCACACAGTACTCATCACTCCACCCCATCGGTCTCTGGTCGCTTGTAACACCCGACTCAGATGATACAAGCGGCGACACCCGCAAATCGGGGACGCAACCAAGTGATTGCGCCGGGTTGCGGAAGTGTGAGGACACGCGGACAAGCTCGTCAGGAATGCCATTAAATCGGTCGAACACGGCGTCTGGGATTCCTTCGTTCATTTGGGTCGGGGATGGCCATGACTGAGAAAACAAAGCTCGACATGGTCGAGGAAGCAATGGCAGAACGGGTGGGGAAACTGGCTGCTAAGCCGATCAAGGCAGGCGTAGAATTTGATGCGGCGCTACAAACTGCATACGAGGTTGCCGCGCGCCAGCTACTAACCCAAGGATACGACGGAGACCTTGTCGAACTTGCCAGGGAGCGCGGTATAGGGCGACTTGCCGTCTTTCCAGACGGCGAAGAGCTGGTGTTTTCCAATGAGCTTGAGGCTGCGTTGACAGAGAGCTTTGAGTCCGCTGAGCAAACCATTGCCGAGGGACCGGTCCGCCTTGACGAGAAAGAACTTTTCCTTAACACGAGCTTCCGGATGTTCGTTTATCCTAACGAGTCTAAGCATGCTGGATTTCCGCATGTCACCGTCTGTCTGCAAGACGGCAAGATCAACATATCCGCCAAACCTGACCCCAAAGTCATTGCTGGAAAGAAGGGGCTGAGAGGCGAGGCTGCGGCAATCAAAGCCGTGCAGGACAACCTGTCGGACATACTGAAAGAATGGGAGAAAACCCGCCCGGACGATCAGAAGTTGATAAAAAAGTAGCAGCCCACCGACAAGCGAAATCACTCATAATGCACTTCGATCTTGCCGGATATCGGCGGCGGTGACGGGCATGACGCTGGAGGAACGTTCCCCTGCCCCTCAGCACTCCATGACCGCTCTGGGCCGTGAGTTACTGTGCGACAGAATCCAGCAGAGGTCTCAAGCGGGCAGGAACCAAACCTTCGCTACGGATTCACATCCTCTCCCAACATACAGCGAAAGCTCACCTTCTAAGCTAGAACTTTGATCCGTAATCGGGCTGTTCTTGTCAGATGAAATACGACCCGATAGGTCTCGTGCGGAAGAGGTGTTTACTCGCAGCGTAAGATCGGTGATATCATTCAGCGGTCGACTAGTTTGATATAAAAGCGTTGCAAATTCAAACTGATATCGGTGGAGGGTTGACCAGATGCAGGAAATCAAAGGCTATGACCGCTCCATTCAAGAACTACTGTCCGGTGGCAGCTATGGAATTGATTATTACCAGCGGGAGTACAAATGGGGCCGCAAACAGCTTCAGGAACTCGTTGATGACCTGACGGGGCGCTTCCTCGACAGCTATCAGCCGGGGGATGCTTCCAAGGAAGTTGCGCACTATGGGCACTACTTCTTGGGTTCAATCGTGGTCAGCCAAAATGGTGACGTCCGGCACATTGTGGACGGCCAACAGCGGATGACTTCCCTGTCGATCATGCTGATCTATCTGAATAACCTCCAGCAGGGCCATGAGAAAATGGTGTCCATCCAATCCATGATCTACGCTGATGATTTCGGCGAGAAAAAATTCAAGATGGATGTGCCTGAACGCAACGACTGCATGGAGGCGTTGTTCAATAACACGCCGTTCAACACCGATGACGCTTCGGAGTCGGTTCGCAACTTGACAGCTCGTTACCAAGACCTCAACGAGCTATTTCCTCAGGAACTCCAAGGTGACGCTCTGCCGTTGTTTATCTATTGGCTAATGCGGAAGGTGAAGCTGATCGAGATCATCGCCTATGCGGACGAGGACGCTTACACGATCTTTGAGACCATGAACGACAGGGGGTTGTCTCTGACCCCGACTGACATGCTCAAGGGCTACCTGCTGGCCAACATCGACAACACCGAAAAGCGGCTTGAGGCAGATAAACTCATCAAGAAATATCTGGCGCTCTTTGCGGAGCACGGCAAAGAATCCGACTCCGATTTTTTCAAGGCATGGCTGCGGTCGCAGTACGCGCAGAAGATCAGGGAACGGAAAAAGGACGCCAAGCCCGAAGACTTCGACCTGATCGGCACCGAATACCATCGCTGGATCAGAAATCACTCCGCTGATCTGGGGCTGAACCAAGGCAGCGACTTCCACCAATTTGTGATGCGGAACTTCCGCTATTATGCCGCCCTCTATCTGCGACTGTTGGATGCGGCCCGCACCCGCAAGGATGGATTGGAAAGTGTCCGCTATGTCGCGGATGCAGGTTTCACGCTACAGCACCATGTCACACTCGCTGCTATCACGCCCGATGACGATAAAGACACCGCAACCGCCAAGGTCGGCGTGGTTGCTGATTTCCTCGATTCTTGGCTGAACCTGCGGTTCTGGAACTACAAATCCAACAGCTATTCCACCATGTCCTACGCCGTGTTTCTGGTGATCCAGAAAATCCGTGGTCAGTCGTTGGCCAAGGTTCGCACCATCCTTCACGACCATTTGCTACGCGAGATGGCCGAGATCGACTTCTCCCAACCGGTTCATCTAAATCAGTTCACGTCCAAGGCGATCCACCGTCAACTCGCCCGGTTTACCGATTGGCTGGAACAGAAATCAGGGGTGCCGGGGAAATACGAAGATTACATCGTACGGTCGGGCAAGAATGCCTATGAGGTCGAGCATATCTGGGCCAATCACTATGACCGGTTAGCTGATGTGTTTGATCAACTGGGCGACTTCGACCGCACCCGGAATCACATCGGTGGGCTTTTGCTGCTACCCAAAAAGATTAATGCCAGCCTGAGCGATCTGACCTATGCGGAAAAGCTGCCGCATTACCTCAAGGCCAATGCCTTGGCCCAATCGTTGCACGAGGCATTTTATGACAAAAACCCCGGCTTCCGGCAGACGGTGCAAGAATACGGACTTGAGTTCAAACCACTGAATGAGTTCGGGCTGACCGAGATGGAGAAGCGATCCAAGCTCTATTCCAAACTCGCCGCACTGATCTGGACGCCAGAACGGCTGCTGGGAGAAGAGATAATGTGATGCTGGATGGGCAATCTAAATACGACAGCTATAACGACTATGGCGTTGACTGGATTGAGCAGGTTCCCCGTGACTGGAGCATCGTCAGCAGTCGTGCACTCTTTCGAGAAGTTAAAGAGCCTGGCAACGCGGATTTGCCGGTATTGCAGCAATCCACAGCGGTGTTTCCAAGGAGGAGATATCTGAGTAAGAATATCCTGTCTGATGGACCGCACCACAGCTTCAGATTGTTATCGTAAACGGCGGCTTAGGACCGAAAGTGTCTCCGCAGGCGGTGTACATCAATGTCCGCATTGCGCCGCCAATTCGGCCGTTCGCGACCGCGGACCAATCACCCGTAAGCGGCCATTCAATGCGCGCCGCGCTGAGGTTCGGACAGGGGCGGCAAGCGGACCTTAGATGTAGATTGCCCCAACCGCATCAATGCTAACAATGCGGCCGCTAGCTTCCATCCCGCTGGCGTATGCCTGCTTATGGTGCTTCATGTTTCCCGATGATGAAATTTCGCAAAAAATTGATTTTGGTTTTTAGCTTTTGGAAAGAGAGCAACGATGAAGAGAAAAATGGCAGCGCTCGTCCTGGGTAATGCGGATTATCCTGGAAATGACAAACTGAACAACCCCGTCAACGACGCTTTGGACGTCAGCGCAAAACTGAAATCTTACGATTTCGAGGTGATCCTGGGCACGGATTGCTCAAACTCAAACATGGAAAAGAAGCTCAAGGAATTCGCCACCCTTCTAAAGACCCATGAAGTTGGGCTATTCTTCTTTGCTGGCCATGGGATGCAAATTGATGGCAGCAACTATCTGCTCGCCATTGATACGGACTGTTCTTCAGAGATTGATGCAAAACACAGTTCGCTTTCCCTGGACAAAGTCGTCGAAGTGATGGCCAAGTCGAAAGCCTCCACCAAGATAATTGTACTGGACGCATGTCGAAACAACCCTTGGGAAAGGGCATGGCACCGGGATATCTCTATGCGGGGCCTGGCGTCGGTTTATGCTCCAAAAGGAACGATTATTGGGTTTGCGACGTCTCCGGGCGAACTTGCTGCCGATGGTTCCGGCCGCAATGGTACCTATACAGAAGCCTTACTCCAGCACATAGACACAAAGGACTGTCCAGTCGAGAAAATGTTTAAGCGGGTGCGGAATACAGTCGCCGGAGCGACCAAAGGGAAGCAGACAACATGGGAACACACGTCTCTTGCTGGTGAGTTCTATTTCAACCTCGGAATCGACAAAATAATTTCTGAATACGATGAAACCGCTCTAGCTGACGGTCTTTTTGGTCTCGATACATCAAAGCCTTCACATAAAATCATCGAAGGCCTGAAGAGTTATAACTGGTATGTCCAGAACCCCGCGCTGCTGAAGCTTAATGCGGATAGCGTTAAGCGAATGGGGGTGAACAACCTTTTTGTCTTAGGTCGAAACATCTACCAAGCGGCTTGCGGATCATCTGGGGCAGCGGAAGTCTTTATCGGAGACTTTGTGTCGCGAACCGCACAGTTCGAAATTTCGAAGCGAAAGGCTTTGCTGGATGGGATGCTGTTTGAGGTGTTCTTTGACTCCACAGGGAACCTCCGTTCGAAGATAAAAGGGGAATACTTTGATGAGGTGTTCGACCTTCAAAAAATTCCTGCGCTGAAGGCCAGCTTTGATTTTATTGCGGACGCGCTCGATGCTGCGGGGGCGGACTTTATTGAACTGCCTGGTCGTGGACATGAGCTGGACGTGACTGTTTCCACAAAGAAGATAAAGGCAGGTTACCTCGTTGAAGCAATATTTATTGGTGGAAAGGATTTGTTGCAGGCTTCGGAAAGCGAATGGGATGATCTCGATGGCATACCATCCCACTCAAAGACTGTTATCGAGCAACTGAATGGCACCCTGTCACGTGAGCTAGTAGTTCCTCAGCGCCTACTGAAAGTGACCTATGCACCCGCTGCCGTCGGTGAAAACGACGTGCTGATTATTCCACGCGGTTGGAGCATTAGGAGGGCTTGATAGTCAAATAGTGAACCTCAGAGGAGAATTCGAAGGCGGTCGGTTTAGCCGACTTTGGGCGATAGTTTCGTGGCGGCACCACGAGCCCCAAGAAACTAAGCGGGCCGGAAGTGACATTGCTAAGGTTGAAGCTGAATGTCTACTTCGCCAGCTTCGTCCACACAAGCATTCTGACAAGTTGCGGCCCCTTTGCAGACATCTGTCTTGACGGCCGGTGCTGCATTGCAGCTTCCCCAAAGCTGACCTTGGCGCCTGCTAGTTTCCTATAGTTCAATCGGTCCGTCCCAACCAAACGCTTCGACAATCCGGTTTCTATACGCGGTGGCAATCTGTCTTGGTGCTCTACGGACATACTCTTCGGCCCTTCTCGCAGAGAGTCCCTGGAGACCGCTGAGGTGCGAGATGACATTCTCAATAGAGGGATGATCGTTGTTCTGATTCGTGATTGGTGATTTTGGCGGAAGACCAGTCCATACGACGCCAGCGAAACCATGTTTATTCGCCCAAGCCCCAACAAGCTCCGCACCGTAATGATCAGATGCTCCAGAACTGGTCCAGAATGCAGCATTCCTGTTGCTTGGAAGGTCTTCGCGCACGGCAAGTGCCTCGCGCGCTTGCTCCAACGAAGTCGATGACAGAGTGTTCCAAAGTGTCGAACACAAAGTTCCTTTTCTACATACAACAAGCGTCATGCGGCCATCATGAGATTTTCGCGCGAATTCAAGCGGCAGGGGTGGCCCGTCTTCGCGCCATTCATGCAAAATAGGTAAGTCGCGGGGCTCCCAAATCAACGACCCCCAACCAAGGCAAGCAAACCTAACCAAATTCTCATTCCCATTTTTTTCATACCCTACCCATTTCGGGCTGAGCGATACGCATGTGATTTCCAGTTCAGTGCAACCGTTGGCAATCAACCGCTACTTCATCTTCAGGTTAACATTGACATTCAGGCAACTGCATCGAAGTTGTTCGGACGTACCTTTTCGCGGTTCAAGATAGGGATAGCCCCCACACTTCGGATTCGAACAACGGATATGTTCGAGCAGCGCCTTGAGTGCGTCTGCCACCTCCCTGAATTCAGAGGCGGTGAAGTTTTCCCATTCATTAAAGTGCACAGATTTATTGATGGCCCACTGCTCGGCATTAGTCTTCTTAATAAGCTCTTCTGCCTCAGCCAATCGCTTTTCGAGTTCATCCTTCACGGTATCGTGCCCCCAATGCGCGGCGGTCTTCACGCCGTGCTTGAGACGGTCGCGCCAGCGATTGGTGACAGGCGGCCAGAGATCACCGAGATCGTAGTTAGCATCACCGCGGTACTCGACTTTGGCCCGTAGGTTATCGGCGAGCACTGTCGCGATGTACTCAAGATAGCGGCGTAGAAGCGCTGCCGCACGCGGCACATCGTTCTTGGTGAGCGTTGCATCGATCTCGGTCCAGATGTCGGTGTCGTCCCAGATACGCGGGCCCGTATCGACGTTCCATCCGCCGAAAAACTGGCCTTTTTTGATGAGACCCTCGGTCCGCATATACTGGAGCCAGACCTTATCGTGCGTTGTCAGGATGAACTGCGTGTTCGGAAACTTCGTTATCAGGAGACGGCAAACCTCGCGGCGGTGGCCGGTATCAACGGACATCAACACGTCATCGAGTACCGCGAATGTAAACTTGTCGCCAAGCGTGTGCTTCATCAGTGCGAGGTAGAGGCAAAGCCCCATGCCGTCCTGGTGGCCTTCACTGTGATACGCCCCCGGCGGAAAGGTACCGCGCCCGTAAAAATCCACATTGAAACTGAGCTTTGCAGGCTCTGCCTTAAGCTCGCTGACAAACTTGCCCTCGTCGTCATTGATCGCCTTGTAGAAGTCAGTGAACTCCTTGGCGACGACATCATATATGCCCTCTAACACCGCATTCGAAGCCGTGTCGTAGTGACTGCGGACTTTCTGTGCGACCTTGTTTCGGGCAGCCTTGGCCTTGGCTTGTTTGGTTGCTCTCAGAAGTTGGTCGTAGCGCACCTGCAACTCGCTCAGGAACGAGATGGCCTTGTTGTGCGCCGAATGCTCAGGAAGGGCCGCTAGGCCTTTCTGTACTTCTTCAATACGCAAATTTTCTTCGGTTTTTGATGCCCACCAGTCCGTCTTGATAACCGATAGCACGTCATCGATCTTGGCGGGATCATCGCTGAACGCCTTCAACGCTTCGACAAGTGCCTGAAGTGTCTCAACCGCGGCATCGAGATCAGCGCGGACGACCTTCGGTTCCAGCTTATCGGCGTATTCAGCGGCCTTTTTTATCGCTGCAATCCGTCCTTCGATTTCGGCGCTGATCGCGTCAAGATTGCCGAAGAGCGTTTCGAGGAGTTCGCCCATAGCCTCGGCGCTCAAGAGCTTTTCTGTTAGATGCGCCCGAAGCTCTTCGGCATCCCACGGCTCATCGCAAAGCGGGCAGGCATCGGCCTCAACGAGTTCAAGCCCTATTGATATCAAGCCGTGCTGCCGCGCATGTAGCAGCGCCTTTTCATCTTCTTTGAGCTTTTTGAGCGCCGCCAAAGCGTCTTGTTGAGGCTGCTTGTGGCTTTCCGGTTCACCGGCCGCAAGCGCCTCGGTGAGGGCTTTCAGATCAGCAAGTGCAACTACCTTGGCAATGCCGGGCTTTTTGTACTTGTCGTCATCATCGTCGTCCAGACCATCGCTGAAACTCGTATCCGGCTGGAGCTCGGGTATCTCGGCTAGGCCCAGAATTTTTCGCTGTTCATTGGCCTTCTTGAGCAGTTCCTTACGATCTAGCGAAGGGAGGCCAAGCGCTGTCCTAAGATCGTTTTCTGCCCTCTTGCGCGTGCGCTCCGCCTCGTCAGCATCGCCTTTGCATTTGTTGGCGTAAGTGACAAAGCTGCTACGCAGCTTGCCGACATGGTCAAGGCGCAGAAGATTTTGAACATCGTCAGAGCGACGAGCTGGCGGCGTTACGATGTATTTCGCGATTTCTCTGCGGGAGAGTGCAAATTCCGGATGCATCCGCAGTTCTTCAACCGCCGTTTTGACTGCCGGATCAGCGGGCGTAATTGAAACAGCCCGAGGAGACTTCACACTCCGCTTGATCGTAACGTCTTTGCCAAGCGCCGGGATTGACGCTGTGATGGTCACCTTGGCCTTATCGGGATTGTCCCTCTGATCGACGTGCGGCGCGTGACCCTTGACGTTGAGCTCTCCCGCGCCCTGTCCCGAAAGACGCGTAATATTTCCGGTCAGGCAAAACTCGATTGCATCAACAACACCGCTCTTTCCGGTGCCGTTGGGTCCGCAAACCCCAAAATTGTCTCCTTCCAGATCGAGCGACAACTCCCTGATACCGCGAAATTCTTCGATCTTGATTGTCTTAATACGGATCATGACGCCGCCTTGTCATCATGGGCGGGAAACAGCGCGACATCAATATTCTCGGGCTTCGGAACTTTCCCTTTCCGCAGCAGATCATTAAGCCGTCCGGCGGCTTCATCATCAATCTCGCTATCTTCCTTGAGCGCATTGAGGTACGCATCAAGGACCTTCTTAACCGTTGGCGATAGAGGTTCATCTTGCTCTTCGGTCACAACAGTCCTTCCAATGAATGTGATGCAGTAATGAAGGTCAGGTTATCTCATGTTGAGTAGCACATAAAGATCAGCTTCGGGTTGCATGATCAGTAAATAGGGCGCGATGCAGCGAATGGCGGCAATCCAGACCGTACGGCTGATCTGCTCGCGTGTGCAACGGACGTCCGCCTTCGCCTGCTCTTCCGTGATCGGCATTGTCAGCGTGGGGTCGGAGTCTCAAACCGGCAGCCAGATCACAGAAACATTTATCAGGTACCTAAGGGGCGGCGACCATAAGCAAATCCTGTCTGTCTTAGAACTGCTTCAAGCGCTGCCAGCTTCCAAGGGAGCCGCAGAACATGATTGTCGTGTGACCGTTCTTGGCTTTGTCTTCTAATAGGCCCGCGTCATCTGTTAACCACTCCGGAGCTCTGTTCCGGATACGTTCTTTTTCGTCTTGCCGGACAATCAACTCCGGACTATCTGTGTGTCGTCGCAAGAATTGCATATTCTAGAGCGACTTAACGGCCCCCGCCGGTGCTACCAACACCGACAGAGGCCTGACCCGCAACCTTCTCTCGAAAGGCCTAAGGCTATGTTGACCTTTATCGTTATCTCCCCTCATGGGGAAGACCAATCGCACCCATCTCCTGTTGAAGCTCGATCACGGCAACGCAAAACGCGGACTGGCGACCCATTACGGTCACCCATCTCGTTCTCTCGTCACTGATCATTTCACTTCATTGCGATAGCGCCCGTTCCTCGCCGACATCAGCGGTTCGGCTGCTCGTTTTGAGCAGCGAATGCGGAAATTATTTCCGCATCTGAGCCTCTGTGTCTGCCCGGCTGCCGTCATCGCTCTCCAACAGGAGGTTTCCATGACAAAGACCACACTTAAGACAACCACCGCACCCGTGTATGCGTATTCTGCAGACTCTCTGGAACTGAAGCTGCAGTTCGATGCGTTCATCAATGAACTCGTCGATCCCTCGCTGTCGGTAGACGCCATTGCGCAAGCACTATCTGGCGGTATTGATGCCCTTGCCGCTGTGCTTCGGCCACTGCCTGCAATTGAAGGCAGACTCATCGAACTCGGCATCGCTGCCGTTGCGAGGTGCAACCCAGACCTCAAAGTTTTGACGCAGAACCTGCGCTTGCCGATTTCGCCGACGGCCTTGCAAATCGTCGAGATGAATGACGCCCTGAATTTCAGGGCACTGACGTTCGATGCGGATATGGGCGGTCGAAAGACTTACACGCCTGACTTCGTCATTCTCAATCAGCGAACCAACACGGCGCATATCGTCGATGCAAAACGCAGTGTCTACACATACGACCGCGTGCGACTTGATGACTTGCAAAACCGGATGAAAGCTGCGGGCCTTGTGTTGCCGGACTTTCTCTACAAAGAACATCGACGCCTGAACGTCAAAGAAGTCAGGGTCGTCATCCTGACAGCTGACAATCGGAAGACGGACCTGAACGGCGGTATCTGGCATCTGTCGCAGCTGGACCATCTGGTTCAAGTTGAAGGTGCTGGCGCAGCGATCGCTTCTTTGCAGGCAGAGTTTCGCTCTCGTGTTGACGAACACTGGAAACAGGCTTGCGAGGCGTTCGCAAAGTCCTCCCAATTGCCGATAGCTCTCCCAGTTCAGCCCGAGGTCGAGCTCGATGACGTTGAGGCTGATGATGAGGATGACAAATCCTTTGAAGACACCAACATCATGGATGCCAGCGGCAAACCGCAGCTAATCAGGTTGGGCTTCGCTCAAGCGCCCACCCGCCACTGACAAGCACGCGGCTCCACTCAAACATCAAACTTTTTGTTCACGACACCCGCCGATCCCAACGATCTGGCGCAGGGAGAAATCTGTCATGCGTAAATCCGATCCCACCACCAACAGCAATGTCATCGCGTTTCCAAAGCCGCAGCGGAAGCATCCTTCCGATACCTCGGTACAATCTCAAAAGCCTCTCACGCGCACGCCCAAGCGGCGGCAGAGTAAATCCTCACCCGAGCTCCGACCTCCTCTTCATCCAAGCACGGCAGATGACCTGCTGCATCGACATCGCCAGCGAATTGAAATCCTGACGAATAAGGGAAATCCCACGCCTGAGTTGATCGATGAGATCGCTCCGGGACTTGTTCGCAAAATCCTTCGTCGTGCTGGAACAGGTGATACCGGCAAGGCCGAGCTACCCAAGCATTTGAAGCGCCGGCTTGATCTGTTGTGTCGCTTCAAACATCCGGCCGGTCTGATCCTGAAAGACTGGCTCGATGGAAATCGGCGGTTCCTGCCAGCAAACCTGCAGACAATTGTAGACTTTTCCACATGCGCCGAGGAGGAAAAGTGATGAGCAAGATCAGCAAACGCGTCTCCAAATATCTCATTGCACGTCAGCAGCGCGCCGCTCGGCTAGAAGCCTTCGGTCGAGCTATTGACGCCGGCATTCTTGAAAGTCAGCCGCTCGCCGAAAGCGAGAACAATGGGGTGGTCTGGAATCTCGCGGCGGAAACGGCCGCACTCTTTTCCGGTGATGTCGATAAGGACCGAAAATTGATCCGCTCGCTTCTGGAAGCTTCTTCGCGAAAAAGGAAGCAGATCAAACGTAAGCTAGAATCTGTTGATCAGGACGCATTCAACATGGATGAAGAAGATGGCGCTGACGAAACTGTCATCGAGGTATCCACCGAGTCCACTGGAAACGCTGCGGGACATTCCGACACGCTGCCTGAAGCTGGCGGTGAAAGTGAGCCGCCCGCAAACCTGACGTCCACATCGTGTGGTCCAATTCCTGGAGAGGGTACGGCGGCCAATCTGCCATTCCGGAATATGGCTGCACTTCGGGATCATGTCCTGTCGATTGTAGCGGGCTTTGCGTCGGCACCCAAGGTTCCGGAAGTTGCTGCGGCGCTGCTGCTCTCAAGGGCATTTGAGCAGGATGAGCATGCCATTGACCGACTGCTCTCGATCATGAAACGGAAGAAATCCATTGTTGCTGTCCAAGTCCCAGTCAGGGACTTCGAAAGACACTTCGGCTATTTGCTCGAAGACGGCTCGGCGTTGCCGTTTCATGTGTCGCTTGAACCGATAGCAGAAGGCCCAACGTTGACTGGCCGCTTCAAAGCACTTGCGGATACAACGCCACGGAAATCTTTCAGCTGTTTCGGGAGCGCTTCGCTAAAGCGGTATGATGATGATGACGAACTTCGCACGATCGTATCGAAGCGGGTTCTCACGGCGTTCAAACCACTCATCATTTGCGACGAGCGTGATCAGCCCCTACCGGCTCGGCTTGTCGCTGTCGCGGACATGGTGATCTCGGGAGGTGGAATTGATGCCAGCCTGATCGCAGATGTGCTTGCAATCTGCCACAACATCCCGATCAGTCGCACTTGGTTCCTCATGACGGAACTCGATTTCGAGCCCGGTCATCTCGGCATTGATGATCTCGCGATCGCAATCCGCCCTGGACGATCGCTGACCAGGATCATCGCAATCCTGTTGACGCTTGAAGCCGAAAACCGGGCCATGGCCGAAGCCAAAGAGGACGAAGACAAGGAGCGCCGATTGGGCACTCTTATGACACGGTCGGAAACAAAGAAGCGCGAGAAATATGCGGGCTGCTTCGACATCATCGATCCAGTCAAAGAACCGACCGCGTCAGAACCAGCCAAGGGGCAGACCGCGAAGCAGTCTGCCAAACCGTCCACCGGAAAGGATCACCTGTTCGTTGAAAATTTGGCCGGATATGGCGATGCCCGGCAGTGGTCGCTTGATCTCAAGGGCGACCTTGGGGCGTTCGGCAATAAGGAAGTCGCATGGTCTGATCTCAGTTCACGGCTGCTGCTCTCCGGGCCGCCCGGCACAGGCAAGACAACATTCGCAAAGGCACTCTGCAACACGCTTCAGGTTCCGCTGGTCGCGACGTCGGTGGCCAGATGGCTGGAGTCGTCGAACCTTGGCGATGTTCTGGCTGCGATGAATGCAACATTCGAACATGCCACTCGGACAGCTCCGTGCATCCTGTTTATCGATGAAATCGACAACATCGGAAACCGCGGCGGCAGTGACCGGCCTTATGATGATTACTGGTCGAGCCTTGTGAACCGCGTGCTCGAATTGCTCGATGGTGCCGCAAAAACCGAAGGCGTCATCGTCGTTGGCGCGACCAACAGGCCAGACAAGATCGACCCTGCACTCTTGCGTTCAGGCCGTCTTGAGAAACACATTGTAATCCCGCAGCCAGACACAGCGGCTCTTGCGACAATCATTGCCCATCATCTGGGTAACGATCTCAATGCGATCTTGAACAGCAGTGAGATGGGCAGGTTGGTCGGTCGTACCAGTCCGGCTGGGACTTTGCCCGGACACAGCAACACCACGATTGCCGGTAACGGCAGTGATCAACTCTACGACAGCAAGGAAGGAGTGCTCATCAATGGATAATTCTCATCTCTCGGCTGCAGCGCCCGATGTGAACCCGGTACTCCTGCCTTTGGCGTTGGCTGCTGCTGGTAGCACAGGTGCAGACATTGAGCGTCTGATCCGCGAAGCACGTCAGAAAGCTCGCCGTGAAAAAAGGCAGCTCACTTACAGCGACATCCACGCAGCGCTCACCGCGGGCCAGGCAGCTATGCCACCAGACCTTGTCTGGCGCATCGCTGTCCACGAAGCAGGCCACGCGCTGGCGTGGACTGCGTTCGACATCGCAACCGTCTTTACTGTGACCGTTGGAAATGGGTCTGGCGGCTATGTCGAAAGCGAAATGCGACAGGGTGTTGTCCAAACTCAATCTTGGCTCAATCAGATGATTGCTTGCGCACTTGCCGGACAAGCAGCGGAAAAGCTCATCTTTGGCGAAGCTGGTGTTGGCGCTGGTGGAAGTGAAAGGTCTGATCTTGCGCGAGCGACAAAGATTGCGACTGACGCTGAAACGAACGTTGGGTTCGGCAGGGCTCAGCCGTTGCTCTATCGATCATTGGAAGAACAGCCATCAATGCTCTCACTGGATCGGCAGCTTGCGCAGCATGTTCATGACCGGCTTGAAGCTTCAGAGAGTATGGCTCTCGAACTGTTATCTCGGCATCACGATGCATTGTTAGCACTGGCAACCCGCCTTGCAGAAGCAAAGACCCTTGATGGCGGCGAAGTGAGAGCACTGCTTGCTCAGGAAATGAATGCCACTGCAACGGGCTCCAAAAAAGCGGCGCCCTGAAACTGCGATTCAGAGTTCGGTTCCCGCGTTACCAAACTCGGCGCCCGCGATTCCCAAGTCGGCCTTTGCGATTCTGAATACTGAAACGGCGAGTCCGACCCAAGATTCGCCGTTTCGGAAATCAGTCCCCGCGTTGCCAGATTTAGCCTTGGCGATTCCGAATTCAGCGCAGCCGTTTCCAGCCCAGGAAACTGCGGTTCACGTCAGACGATCAGCGGCCTTCACCGTCATGATTTGCGTTAAGGCGTGAATCAGCTAACCCAGACTCAGGACGGGCCCTCATTCAGGAAGGCTCATGATGACAAAAAGGCATAAGCGGAAACCGGAACTGACGTCTTCACAGATTGATGACCTCGTCGCCCGAACGACAGCCTTGCATAAAGACCTGATCCCTCTGCTTTGCGACCTGAAGCCCCAGGGCCAGCACTACAATGCTGTCGTTGACCTGAGCGATGCGCTGGCACGGACAATCCGCAACGTCTCGGGCGATGAACCCAAATGGATGCAGCCCCGCATCAGCCGTTGACGCCAACGGTAATTCAGGCCCGTGGATTCTGGTAACGGCAAGTGGCGGCGGCGTGCTTGGAAATTGTTTGTGCTGCCAACGCTCCATGCACTCAAGGCGGCTGCAGGGAAACCAGCAAACAAACGCGCCGCAATTTGATATCCATCGAAGCAATGTGCAGGGGACCCGATTCAAGTCATCGCGACGTCAGCTCAATCTGCAATGACGTGCGGGCAACTCGAAACAAGTCATCTCAATTTATCCTGCCGCGATTCTGGATTCGGTCTTGCCGATTCGAAACTGGGAAACCGCGATTCCTCTGTGAACGGCGTTTGCGGCAGTGGGATTGGAGACCTCGAAACCAAGCCTGCGGACCAATCCCCTTCCAGATTGTCAACATTGCGAGGCAAACGGCGTTTGTTCCTTGCATCGCCGGCCATCACACTGGGTCATCCATGATGAACCAGGAGATCAGGATGTCAAAAAAATCAAGACGAGAAATCAATGCCGAGCAGCGAGCACGGCAGCAGAGAGTGAGGGACGAGGCCCGCGACCGGTGTCGTCCATCTCGGGATGATCTTGCCAGGATGCTGCTTTGGAAAATGATCATGAGCACGGAGAAACATCCTCGGGGGCGACGGGAAGCGTTGGACCGATTGCGCGATGAGATCGTCGATGGCCTTGATATTCAGGGGTTTGATGTCCGCGAAAGCGAAGACGTCTTTGAAGACCTTGCTGCACGCTATGCCGATGGCCTATTCCCGTTTCGCCCGAAGCGGCATCTCAAGCCTGCATGATCGACTTCATTTTTGGCACCGCAATCCAAACGCTGTTTGGTCCTTCCTGCCTGTCTTCCCCCCATTACTAACTATAACGACGTTTGAAAAAGAATCGCCTATCCATGACGTAATTCCTGTGTCCCCGAATGTACTGGGGTGAGCGAACTTTCTGACCAAATGATCATCCATCCCACTTCGATGATGTCACATAAAAGATGCTCAAAATGCGTTGCGCATCCGTAGGTTGTCATTAGATTGGGGAGCCGGTGATTTGATGGCGACGGGGGACTTTGGTGCGGATAGTCGACAACTCTACAACCCTTTTGGGTGATGACTTGAAGCGCGAGCTTGGCGGGGCGAGCAAATTCCGCGTGGCTGCAGCCTGTTTTTCCATTTACGCATTCGACGCCCTGAAATCGGAACTGGGGAAGCTCAAGGAATTCGAGTTCATCTTTACCGCTCCGACCTTTGTCCCCAACGGCGCGATTGATCGTATCAAGAAGGAACGGCGGGAATTTTTTATTCCCAAAGACAATTCTGCGGGGACTCTCTCGGGCAGCGAATTCGAAATCCAACTCCGAAACAAGATGACCCAACGCGCTGTCGCCCGAGAATGCGCGGAGTGGATACGTCGCAAGGCCCGCTTCAGGTCGAACGTGACCTCTGCGCCAATGCAACAATTCGCTCATGTTCAAAAGCCCGACACAGGCGCTGCTTACATGCCGCTGTCGGGGTTCACGGCTGTCGATCTGGGTTACCAACGCGGCAATGCGGTTTCCAGTTACACGCAGGTAATGGACGAGCCTCAGTTTGCTCAGACATACCTGAGCCTGTTTGACCAGATATGGCATGACAAGGAGAAGCTGCGCGATGTCACAGCCGAGGTGTTGGAGCACATCGAGTCAGTCTATCAGGAGAACCCAGCTGAACGTGTGTATTTCCTGATCCTGTTCAACCTGTTCAAGGACTTCCTCAGTGAGATAAACGAGGACGTCCTACCCAAGGATCGGACCGGATATCTGGAAAGCCTCGTCTGGAAAAAGTTGTTCAATTACCAGCGCGATGCAGCAGTTGGTGTCATCAACAAGCTGGAGACGTACAACGGGTGCATTCTGGCCGATAGCGTTGGCTTGGGCAAAACCTTCACTGCGCTGGCCGTGGTCAAATACTATGAGCTCCGCAACAAGGACGTGTTGGTTCTGTGCCCCAAGAAGCTCGCGGACAACTGGCGCAATTACAACGCCAATCTGACTACTAACATCTTCGCCAAGGACAGATTTCGCTACGACGTGCTTTGTCACACAGACCTGTCACGCACATCAGGCGAGTCCTTCGGGATGCGGTTGGACCGCGTGAACTGGGGAAACTATGACCTGGTCGTCATCGATGAGTCCCACAATTTTCGAAACAATGATGTCTTCAAGGACCGCGAGACCCGTTACCAGCGGCTGATGGACAAGGTCATCAAGGCAGGTGTCAAAACCAAGGTCCTGATGCTGTCGGCGACCCCTGTGAACAATCGCTTCACCGATCTGCGGAACCAGTTGGCTCTTGCCTATGAAGGGCAGTCGGACGCGCTGAGCAAGAACCTGAAAACCAAGACCAGTGTGGAAGAGATATTCCGCCGTGCGCAGGCGGCCTTCAATACGTGGTCGAACTTGTCACCGGAGCAACGGACACCGGCTTCGATCCTGCGGACCCTTGATTTCGATTTCTTCGAGCTTCTGGATGCGGTGACGATTGCCCGTTCCCGCAAACATATTGAAACCTTCTATGACACCGCTGATATCGGCAAATTCCCCACACGGTTAAAGCCGCTGTCACATCATTTGCCGATCACCCATCGCGAGGATGTCATCGGTTTCAATGAGATATTTGCGCAGCTGAGTGACTTGAAAATGGCCGTCTATGCGCCGGTCAATTACATCCAGCCCAGCCGGCTGAAGAAATATGAGGACCTCTACGATACCAAGACCGAGGGCGGCAAAGGCACCCTGAAGCAGGCCGACCGCGAGAAAAGCCTTCAGGCCCTTATGACGACCAATCTGCTCAAACGGTTGGAAAGCTCGGTCCATGCCTTCCGGATGACCCTTGGCAAACTGTCCGCCAACATTGACCATACGCTTGATGCTATTGCCCGGTTCGAGGCCTCGGGCGGCAGTGCGACCTATGAAGACCTGGATATCGACCTGGAGGCAGTAGCCGAGGAAGACGACGACTTCGCGGATTTCTCTGTTGGCAAGAAGATCAAGATCGATCTCGCCGATATGGACATCACCTCATGGAAACAAGAACTCTCTGTCGACAAGGCGATCATCGACGGGCTGATCACCGAAATGGAACGCGTGACGCCAGCTGATGACGCAAAACTCCAGCACCTGATCGCCGAAATCGCGGGAAAAATGGCCAACCCATTGAACCCCGACAACCGGAAAGTGATCGTCTTCACGGCTTATGCCGACACTGCGAATTACCTCTTCGATCAGCTCGCCCCGCATTTTGCCAAGGCGCAAGAAATCCACTCCGGCATTGTCACCGGATCGGGCAATCCGAGAACCACGCTCAAGAAATTCTATGACTTCCAGTCCGTCCTGACGCTGTTTTCTCCGCGTGCCAAGGAGAAGGAGATGATCATGCCCGATGATCCGGCAGTGCTCGATATTCTCATCGGGACCGACTGTATCTCGGAAGGGCAGAATCTTCAGGATTGCGATTACCTGATCAACTACGACATCCACTGGAACCCCGTCCGCATCGTCCAGCGCTTCGGCCGGATAGACCGGATTGGTTCGCCAAACACGCAAATCCAGCTGTCAAATTATTGGCCCGACATCACATTGGACGAATACATCAACCTCAAGGAGCGCGTCGAGAACCGTATGCATATCGTCGACATGGCGGGCACCGGCGAAGACAACGTGCTGACCTCAAAAAGCTCAGACGTCGCTTACCGAAAAGAGCAGCTGCAGCGCCTGCAGAACGAGGTGATCGAGCTGGAGGATGTCAAGACCGGCATATCCATCACCGATCTCGGGCTGAACGACTTCCGTATGGATTTGCTGAATTACCTCAAGACCCATGATGACCTGCCGCAGATGCCAAATGGGCTGCATACGGTTGTGCCTGCGGACCCAAAACGGGGACTTGTCCCAGGGGTGATTTTCGCGCTGCGCAACATCCATGACAGCGTCAACATAAATCAGCAGAACCGGCTACATCCCTATTACCTGATCTATATTGGGCACGACGGGAACATTGTGGCTGATCAGACACAGGTCAAACGCCTGCTCGACCTGATCCGGACTGGCTGCAAAGGCAATGACACCCCATTCCGCGACCTCTGTGCATCATTTAATGCGGAAACGCAGGATGGGCGGGAAATGGAGACCTATTCGGGCCTGCTGAACGATGCCATCCGTTCAATGATTGAGGTCAAGGAAGAGCGCGAGATCGATAGCCTGTTTTCTGGCGGGCATACTTCAGCACTGACCCAGACCATCGCCGGTCTGGATGATTTCGAACTCATTGCTTTCATCGTGATCCGTGAAAACACATGACCGGGCTCTACCAATACCCACCCCAAACTGCGCTCAAACGCGTTATCCCCAAATCCCGCATCTACGACAGTGTCGGTGCAAGCACAGCGCTGCGAGAGCGCTTTGCGCGGGAGCTCGACCAGATTGTGTGGGCGCACAAGCTAGCGCCTGAAACCCTGAACCTGCCGGCCACCACCGCTGTCCCGGAGATTCAGGTATTCCGTCTGATACTCAAAGGTGAAGTGCTGCATGACGATATCCTGCGCGCCATTGATCGGGCCATTCCGTTTCCTTTGCTGTATGAGATAAATTCACAAGACAATGTCATGGCCGCCGCCGCCCATAAGCGCCCATCCGATTCAGAGAAGGGCAAATGGGTTTTGTCAGACCACTTGCGCGGCGAGTGGGTTGCGCAGGATGCACCCCGCCTGGCGCTGCCGGTAGCGGTCAACATGGGCGCTCTTTATGAGCAGATGGTGTCTTCGCTGGTACCCGTTCAACCATTGCCGGGTGAGGATGTGGAAACGCGCCTTGCGCGGCTGGCCGCGATCAGGGCAAAAGAGCGGGAAATTGCACAGCTTCAGTCCAAGCTGAAACGCGAAAGCCAGTTTAACATGAAGGTGACCCTGCATGGCCAATTGGCCGAGGCGCAGTCGGAATTTGATCATTTGAAGAAGCCCGAATAACGGGCGGCAGAGAGGCCAGAATGCCAGATAGTCCAGAAAGCACTCCGATCGAAAAGCTGAAGATGCACAGCCCCGACCTGACCGCGCAGAACATCGAGAAGATTGCGACACTCTTTCCGGGATGTGTGACGGAAAGCACGTGCCCAGATGGCACACTGCGCCGTGCGATTGATTTTGACCTGCTGCGTCAGGAGTTGTCCGACAGCATCGTCGAAGGGCCGCAAGAACGGTATCACCTTGACTGGCCCGGCAAGCGGCAGGCGTTGATCGCGGCCAATGCGCCGATTGCAAAAACACTGCGCCCGGCGCGGGATGAAAGCGTGGATTTTGACACGACCCGCAACCTCTTTATCGAGGGCGATAATCTTGAGGCGCTCAAGCTGCTTCAGGAGACCTATTTGGGCGAGATCAAAATGATCTATATCGACCCACCCTATAACACAGGTAGAGATTTCGTATACAATGACGACTTCGCGGAAAACAATAATCAATTCTTAAAAAAATCACTTCAACTAGATGAAGTTGGAAATAAGCTTGTCTCGAATACAGAATCGAACGGAAGATTTCATTCTGATTGGCTATCGATGATGCATTCAAGAATCAGCCTTTCAAAAAGACTTCTTAAAAAAGATGGAATTATATTTATATCGATTGACGATGGAGAAGTGTCAAATCTAAGGAAGTTGTGTGACGAAGTGTTTGGCGAAGAACAATTCGCCGCGCAGATAATCTGGAAGAAACGGAACACACCTCCAAATGATAAATTAATTGGGACACAGCATGACTATATTATTGCCTACGTCAGAAGGGATTTTTCTGGGATTAAATTACGCCCCAGAAGTGATGACCAGATCGCACGTTACAAAAATCCCGACAACCACCCAAAAGGGCCTTGGGTTGCAGGTGATCTTACAGCAAACGTAAAGGGGGGCGTTTTGTCGAAACTCTCTTTTATCCAATTACTAATCCACGGACGGGGCAGGAATTCTATCCAGCAAACAACGGGAATTGGCGGTTCAACAGTGATCGCGTAAAGGCCTTGATCGAAAACGACGAAATCTATTTTGGAAAAGACGATAGGGCATCGCCAAAGTTGAAACGTTTTCTACGTGACGTCAAAGAAGGAATGACGTGGACAACTCTCTGGGATTTTGCACCTTTTAACACATCAGGTTCGAATGAAATGAGTGAGATATTTGGAAACTCGGTAATGTTCGAGAATCCGAAGCCCGTTGGCCTGCTTGAGCACATTATTGATATGGGTGCTGAAGGCGATGACATCGTTCTAGACTTTTTTGCTGGCGCTTCATCTACTGCACATGCGGTGATGAAAAAAATGCCTCCGACGGGGGGAAACGCAAATTTGTCATGGTTCAGCTTCCTGAATCAACTGGACACGCTTCTGAAGCAAGTAAGGCAGGCTTTGCGACAATTGCCGATCTATCGAAAGAACGCATCCGTCGGGCTGGCGCAAAAATCCTCGAAGGGGAGTGTCATCCCGATTGGAACCGGGATGTTGGCTTTCGCGTACTGAAAGTTGACAGCTCGAATATGGCCGAGGTCTACTACACTCCGGATGCAACCGCGCAAGCTGACCTTCTAACCCGGGTGGACAATATCAAAGCCGGCCGGTCGCCCGAGGATTTGCTGTTTCAGGTGCTGCTCGATTGGGGCGTGGACCTGACCCTGCCCATCTCCCGTGAAACTGTGGCCGGCAAAACAGTGTTCACCGTCGCCGGCGCCGCCCTGGTTGCGTGTTTCGACAACAATGTGGACGAAGTGCTGGTGAAGGAACTGGCTGCCCGCAAACCGCTGCGCGTGGTGTTCAAGGATACTGGCTTCAAGGACGACTCCACCAAGATCAACGTGAAGCAGATTTTCAAATCCCTCTCGCCGGATACGGATGTGAAGGCGATCTGATCCCATGAAGCAATTCGCCCTATGCCAGAAGCTGCAATCCCTGCTAGCCACCTGGCGATACAGTGGGCAAGGTGTCGATGCCAGAGAGCTGGCCTTTGGTGGCAAGATTTTTAGTACCGGTTCCAGGACGGCCCCAAGATGGAAGCTCTGCGAATGAAACCAGAACATCCTACGAAAGAAATTATGAGAGAATCGCCTGATTTACGAAAGCGGCAGTCATGAAGATCAAGTTCAAGTCGCAGCCTTATCAGACGCAGGCGGTCGACGCAGTGGTCGATTGTTTTGCCAGCCAGCTCCGGCAAGACTCGTTGAAATACACAATCGATCCTGGTGCAGCAGCCCAATCCCGGATGGAGGTGGATGGTTTCGGCAATTCTCCCATCAAGCTGCCCGAGGACGTACTGCTGGACAACATTCGCAAAGTCCAGCGCCGCGCAGTGCTGCCGCTCTCTGAAAGTCTTACGCATCATATCGATGACAAGGGCAAGAAGAAACCGGCCAAGTACAAGCCTGGTGCGCGGATCAATTTGGATGTCGAGATGGAGACCGGGACGGGCAAGACCTATGTCTACATCAAGACCATGTTTGAGCTGTACAAGAACTATGGCTGGTCGAAGTTCATCATCATGGTGCCAAGCGTTGCCATCCGTGAAGGCGTCGCGAAATCGATCCAGATGACAGCCGAGCATTTCCAGCAGGAGTACGGCCGGAAAGTGCGGGCATTCGTCTACAACTCCAAGCGGCTGCACGAGCTTGAGAGTTTTTCGTCTGATGCGGGGATCAATGTGATGGTCATCAACGTGCAGGCGTTCAATGCATCTGGTGCGGATAACCGCCGTATCTATGACGAGCTGGATGATTTCCAGTCCCGCAAGCCTATCGACGTGATCGCCAAAAATCGTCCAATCCTGATTCTGGACGAGCCGCAAAAAATGGAAGGGCCTGCCACCCAGGAAGCGCTTCCGAAATTCAATCCGCTGTTTATCATGCGCTACTCAGCAACGCACAGAACGATCCACAATAAGGTGCATCGTCTGGATGCCGTGGATGCGTTCAACGAGAAGCTGGTCAAGAAAATCCGTGTCCGTGGTGTCGAAACCAAGGGGTTGAGCGGGACAAACCCCTATCTTTTCCTGCACCGTATTGAGACCTCCCGCGCCGCCCCAGTGGCTTGGGTCGATATCGAAGTGAAGACCCAGACTGGGATCAAGCGGGTCCCCCGCAAGCTGGAGCAGGGGCGCAATCTTTTCGATCTGTCTAAGGGGCTGGAAGTCTACAAGGGGTTCATCGTCAGCAATATTGATGCCCGTGACGACACGGTCCATTTTACCAATGGCGATGTATTGGTTGCCGGTGAAGCCTCTGGAGATGTGACCGAGCGCGACATCCGCCGTATTCAGATACGCGAGACCATATCGGCCCACCTGGAGCGCGAGCAGGTATTGTTTGCACGCGGGATCAAGGTTTTGTCACTCTTCTTCATCGACGAGGTGGTGAAATACCGTGATTATGACCAGGCCGATGAACAGGGTGAATATGCCCGTGTCTTTGAAGAGGAATACGCTCAAGCCGTGGATGATCTGCTGGGAGAGCTGCCCTTGGAGAATGATGAGTATCGCACCTATTTGCAGGGCATAGAGGTTGGCAGAACCCACCGCGGCTATTTCTCGATTGACAAGAAAGGCCGGATGACTGACCCGAAGGCTGCAGCTCGGGGCGAACTGGCAGGGCAATCCACTGAATCCAGCGACTATGATCTTATCCTGAAGGACAAGGAGCGCCTGCTGTCTTTCGAAGAACCCACACGGTTCCTGTTTTCCCATTCCGCCCTGCGCGAAGGCTGGGATAATCCGAATGTCTTTGTGATCTGCATGCTCAAGCACAATGAAAGCCAGAATACGATTTCAAGGCGGCAAGAGGTCGGGCGAGGACTGCGGATCGCGGTCAACCGCAACGGCGAACGAATGGACCACCCTGTCACTGTGCATGACATCAATGTCCTCACTGTGGTCGCTTCGGAAAGCTACAAGGGGTTTGTCACCGGCTTGCAGAAAGAGATCGTCGACAACCTTTCAACCCGACCCAAGCAGGCTGATGCCGAGTATTTCGATGGCAAGACCCTCAAGACCGATGATCTGGAGCTGGTTCTTGACAAACAGTTGGCCAAGAAGCTCGAACGCTTCCTGCTCAAGAACGACTATGTCGATGACGACGGTCTCATCACAGCGGCCTACCACGAGGCGCGCAAGTCTGGCGAACTGGCAGAGCTGCCTGAAGAATTCCAGGCGCATAGCGACGCCGTCTTTGCCTTGGTTGACACGGTCTTCAACGGAAAAGCCGTGGAGGACATGTTCAGCAATGGTCGCAAGCCGAAAAAGAACCGGCTCAATGACAACTTCCATCGGAAAGAGTTTCAGGAACTATGGCGGCGGATTAACCGCAAGGCTATCTATCAGGTCGAATTTGACAGCGCTGCGCTCGTCAGGAGCTGTATCGACCGGCTGGATCGGGACTTGCAGGTCGCTCCGCTGCAATATCTGGTAACAGAAGGCAGCCTTTCCGATCAGGTGACTGATGAAAAGCTACGTGCCGGCGAAGCCTTCGTGCAAGGCAAGCTTCGCGCCGAAACCGGCAAGAGCGCGCATTCCCGTGTCTCATACGATTTGATTGGTGCGATAGCCGAGAACACTGACCTCACACGCAAGACCGTGACAGAAATCCTGTCCGGAATTCAGGCTGTGAAATTTGGTGAATTCGCGAAGAACCCTGAGCAGTTCATCGCGGACGCCTCGCATATGATCCAGGAGCAGAAGGCGATCGCGATCATCGAAAAGCTGACTTACGATGCCGTAACAGAACGATATGACTCTGAGATTTTCACAGCTGCCGAAACTGGCGCTGACTTCAAGAAAGCTTCAGATAAGCTGAAAAATCATATCTATGATTATGCCATCCTAGATTCACAGGTTGAACGAGATTTCGTCAAGGACCTCGACACCAGCACAGAGGTAGTCGTCTACTCCAAGCTGCCACGCGGTTTCCTGATCCCCACACCAGTGGGTGATTACAATCCTGACTGGGCAATTGCCTTCAAAGAGGGCGACATTAAACACCTCTATTTCGTAGCAGAGACTAAGTCCGATCAGCCCTCGATGAAAATGCGAGAGCTGGAACAGACGAAAGTCAAATGTGCCCGAAAGTTCTTTGACGAGATTGGCCGGATGATCAACGAGGACCGGGTCAGGTACGATGTCGTCACCAGCTATGCGGACCTGATCGCGCTTGTGAAGCAGGCCGCGTGACAGGGCTAAGCTACCGTGATGCGGAGCAACTAGTTCCATTCGAAGCGGAAATTATTTCCGCTTTATGAGCGGGCGCAGTGACTGCTGCTTGACGTACAATTGGTCTTTTGCGGACGATCCTTCCGAATGAGGAGAGGCGCTCAGCGATTGTGTCACGGCCGATAGAGGCTAATGCGGAGAATTTTATGAAGCCTGATCCGATCACAGAAATTCCGGAAGACGCAGCCGCTCGCAAAGCGGTCAAGCCAGTTGTATGCTATCCAATAGAGATGCTGCCGCGCCCTGATCTTGCAGCATACCGTGCTCTGCGCGACAACATGGAACTTATAGAGGCGATCGTTATACCCCCTCGCGATGCTGCCACCTGGGTCGTCCCGGCCGGACACTTCTGCCGATTGGTTTGCTCGGACGGACCTCAGGTGGGCGATCTCAATCTGCATAACCTCCACAACATCAATGAACGTTTTTACAGCGGCAAGACACGCGAACTTAACGGCACGCACGTTGGACTTGGCGATCAGCTGTTCTCAAACTTTCCTTACATGCGTCCTATTGCAACTATCACTTTGGGCAACATGTCGGCCTGCCCTGGAGGGGACTGCTCGTCCAAGCACTCCTCTGATGAAGTCGCATGCTACCCGCTCCTTGCCGAAGTGTACAAACCGACGGCACATCCCGACGGATGGCAGGAGCCAATGCCAAATGGATACGACAGAAGTCACGGCGCTTGACGCGCAGCATGCTGACCCGTTCGGTCTTTGACTCGCGGGCTCTCCAGAAACCGACAAGTCGGGGATACTTGAAATCCGTGATGCAAGAAGCTTGTCGATTTCCTGCACTTTATGGCCCACCTGTCTCGATAGCGCTCATGATTTCCTCGTGGGGTGAAATCTTTACCCTGCGGCGCTCGTTAGTCGAATCTTCAGTGAGAGAGGCCGTGTTCTTCAGACCCGCCATCACCAACTTGAGGACTGCACCGGCTGCGTCTTGCTAACGAAGCTGCCGGTTTATCCGCCGACACCGCTTGCCTATCAGATGGCCTAGTTTGTCGGCCATCTCTACGCCTCTGCCCTGCCCGCCCGAAAGCATGTCAGGTCTGGCGTCCAGCTGGCTTGCAATCTGGTCCAACATTTCACGCACACGCTTGATCACCGAGACTGGGCTCAAGCCGACAGCTTCGGCAAATCGACGCCAATCATCGCCGTGAAGCTCATTAGCATTTCGCTTTGTCGCGATCTTTTGAGGGAGCGACTGGTCTACCTGTTTGTAAGCCGCAGCGCACATCAAGTCATAGAGCGGTGCGAGTTTGGCCGTGCCGGCCGCCCCAATGAGAACGGAGTAGTTCTTGGCATGGGAGTCGGAGTTGCAGATCAGAATGTTGAAAATCACCGCGTCGAGCATCCTCAGCCGTTCTGCGGGCGAAACGTAACGAGCCAGCGCGTCAAACATCTGCACGAGTGACGCGCCACCGCGCTGACCAAGCCCAGCGCGCTCGTATTTTTCTGTCGGGAAGAACCCTAGCAGCTGGCAGAAATCCTCCTGATGGATGCGACGGATCGTGCCCTGGCTGTCTGCGATGCGATCATAGCGCTTGACCAGAAGAAAGTCCCGCTTGCCCGCCCTGTCGGTTGTCACTTCCGCCGCCTCCAGACCGCACAGCTTGGCCAAGGTCATGCAAAAGGCTTCATTCTGAACGCTGCCGGCCAGGCGTTTGATGTCGGGTTTCAGGATGTGCGTGGAAGGCGTCCCATCTACGGGGATGGCGATCTTGCCGTCTTCACCGACGTAGACTGGCAGCTTGTCCTGAACGCCCGCCAGCGACATCGACACGCCCTGCTCTCCGACCAGGAAGGGCCGCTCGGGCAGCTCGTTCAGGATGCGCTCAAGAGCTGCCTCATCGGGAACAACGCGGAAATTATTTCCGTCTCGGCGGGGCTCGCCGATCGAGAAGGCTCCCGCTGTATCGCGGCCGAGGTTCATGAGAAGGCCGACGATATCCTGAGGCGAAATCTTCAGCTGCTGGCCGATCTCGGAGAGGTGCGTTTCCGGCAGAAGATTGGCAAGCCAGGGCATGATCTGATCAGCCCCATAGGGACCTGCCCTCAGAGGCATGGTCAATGAAATCGGGAATGCAGAGGCGCGGCTTTCCCAGCTTGGATCGTACGTAAGAAAAATCCCGTCGCGGTCGATGAGGTGAGCGACGGGCCAGGTCTCGTAGTAGATCGTTGTCATAAGGGCACCCGATCAGGAGAAACGAGGCAGGAAGCCGAGATCGTCATCGGCTTCAGGGACAACGGGCGACGTGGCGGATTTCAGGTCGCCGAGATCGATGCCGACGGTGCGCGCCGCGATGAGCGATTTTTCGAGATGGCAACTGGGCTTGCCGTTCTCCAGGTCGACGATGAAGCGTTCACCGGTCCCGCAGCGTTCGGCGAGCTGGGCCTGTGTCCATCCCTGCTTTTTCCTGTTCTCTCGGACAAGTGCGCCGAATTCTGTGGCCGAACGGATCATGATCGTTTCTCCAAACTGTGGCTTACCGTACAGGAAGAACTCCCAAAAATCTATCCAAACTTCCCGATAAGGAAGATTCTGGTTTGGAAGATAAAATCCTTCCCGATCGGGCAGCCACCGGCCGAGAGATTGATCGGACCCCATTTCGTGATAGGTTGATATCGGATGGAGGCAAGACATTTGGCTTGCCTGGAGTTTTACCGAACTCGTCAGCGAAAGGCCAATATTGGTCGTTCATACCGTTCAAAGACTGCGGAGTGACGTGTTTCATATACGTCGTCTTGTGCGAGGATAATTCCTCCCAATTGAGGGATGACCCAGACGGGTCATTGCACGTCCGCTTCAGAAATGAAGCAAAGGACGTGAACTCATGCCATCAAGAAACAGACTCAAGAACCTCAGAAACCAGGCGGCCCGACAGCAAGGATGGCGCTGCCACTATTGCGAGATGCCGATGTGGGACTCCAGTCCCGAGGAGTTCATCGCGCGCTATCGAATTCCGCCGGGACTCGCCAAACGCTTTCAATGCACCGCCGAACATGTCGAGGCCCGATGCGATGGCGGCAAGGATGTGGGCCCGAACATCGTCGCCGCCTGCCGCTTCTGCAACGCGACACGGCACAAGGCAAAGAACCCTGCGGATGCTGTGACCTACGCGGCTCGTGTGCGTTCGAGGCTGGCCAACGGCAGGTGGCACCCATCACAGGTCAGCGCGGTTTTCACCGAACGAAGGGCTGACCCAGCGCAATAAGCATCATTCGGCGCTGACCCTCGTCTTTACGCTTCCCTCGGAATTGTCTTGCACGACTGTCCCCCGGGTGTGTATGACAATTTTGTCTTACAAGAACTGCGGTGATCGGATTTCACCAACCATTTCAGATGCTTGTGAGGGGGTCGAAAAACCTTAGCTGGGGATCCAGGCTCCCCAGCCAACAACCTTCTGCATTTCCGGACTGACCGTTTTGTCGCCAATAACTGTGTTTTTCCGTTGCTGAGCTGTTGATTTCCACCCAGAAGTGACCCGGGTAGCGGCCTAATTTCCATTGAGAATTGACCCATGTGACCCTTCCCCCTGCGCCATGCGCAACGGGGGACATTGGAGTGATACACATGGGACTTTTGAACATCATCCGACGTATGGCTTTGCGAGAGAAGTTGCCTCTGCGCGAGATTGCGCGGCGGACCGGAATGTCGCGCAACACCATCAAGAAGTATTTGAACTCGGGCATGATCGAGCCTCTGTTCGCGACGCCAGAGCGGCAAAGCAAGCTCGATCCGTTCGCCGAGAAGCTGGCCGGCTGGCTGAAGACGGAGGCGGGGAAGTCTCGCAAACAGCGGCTGACGCTGAAGCAAATGCATGCCGATCTGGTGGTTCTCGGCTTTGACGGGTCCTACAATCGGGTTGCGGCTTTTGCACGTGACTGGCGGGCCGATCGGCAGCGAGATCAGCAGACGACAGGCCGCGGCACCTTCGTCCCCCTGTTGTTTCGTCCGGGCGAGGCGTTCCAGTTTGACTGGAGCGAGGATTTTGCAGTTCTCGGCGGCGAACGCACCAAGCTGCAAGTTGCCCACATCAAGCTGTCGCACAGCCGGGCCTTTCTGGTCCGGGCGTATCTGCTGCAAACCCATGAGATGCTGTTTGATGCCCACTGGCACGGGTTCAGGGTCTTCGGCGGTGTCCCGGAGCGCGGCATCTACGACAACATGCGCACCGCGGTTGACCGCGTCGGTCGCGGGAAGGACCGACAGGTCAACATGCGGTTCCTTGCGATGGCAAACCACTACTTATTCGAGGCCGCGTTCTGCAATCCCGCTGCCGGCTGGGAGAAGGGACAGGTCGAGAAGAACGTGCAGGACGCCCGACATCGTCTATGGCAACTCATGCCGAGCTTTCCTGATCTCGCAGCACTGAATGACTGGCTGGAACAGCGCTGTGTCGCGCTGTGGACTGAGATTCCGCATGCAGCGCTGCCGGGCAGCGTTGCCGACGTCTGGGTCGCAGAACAAGCCGCGCTGATGCCATTGCCCCCTGCCTTCGATGGCTTCGTCGAACTGAGCAAGCGGGTGTCCCCGACCTGCCTGATCAGCTTTGAGCGCAATCGCTACAGCGTCCCGGCGTCATTTGCGAACCGCCCTGTCAGTCTGCGCGTCTATCCGGACAGGCTGGTAGTTGCCGCCGAAGGACAGATCCTGTGTGAGCATACGCGCGTGATCCAGCGCAGTCATCAACTCCCACCACGCACGATTTACGACTGGCACCACTACTTGGCCGTCCTTCAGCGCAAGCCCGGCGCATTGAGGAACGGTGCCCCCTTTGCCGAATTCCCTCCGGCATTCAAACAGCTGCAAGATCTCATGCTGCGCAAACCTGGCGGTGACAGGGAGATGGTCGACATCTTGGCGCTGGTTCTGCATCACGATGAACAGGCCGTGCTGGTCGCCGTGGAAATGGCGCTGGCTGAGGGGGTCGCAACCAAAACTCACGTGCTGAACCTTCTGCATCGTCTGATCGACGGAAAGACGATCGGCGCGCCCGACATCGACACCCCACAGGCCCTTGCTCTGCGCCGTGAGCCAAAGGCCAATGTCGAACGCTATGATGGCCTGCGGGCCCGGACCGCCGGAGGCCGCCATGCGTCATGATCCCGCCAGCGGTGCCATTATCATCATGCTGCGAAGTCTGAAGATGCATGGGATGGCCCAGGCCGTCACCGACCTCATGGAACAAGGCGCACCGGCATTTGATGCCGCGGTGCCAATGCTCACCCAGTTGCTGAAGGCCGAAGTGGCTGAGCGGGAGGTCCGGTCCATTGCCTACCACATGAAGGCTGCCCGCTTCCCGGCTTATAAAGATCTGTCCGGCTTCAACTTCGCGGCCAGTGAGATCAACGAGGCCACGGTGCGCCAACTTCATCGCGTCGAGTTCACGGACGGCGCACAGAACGTCGTGCTGATCGGCGGCCCCGGGACTGGCAAAACGCATGTCGCGACAGCCCTTGGCGTGCAGGCCGTCGAACATCACCGCCGCAAGGTCCGCTTCTTCTCGACTATTGAGCTCGTCAACGCGCTCGAACAGGAGAAGGCAAAAGGCAAAGCCGGACAGCTTGCCGAAAGCCTCACCCGCCTCGATCTCGTGATCCTGGACGAGCTTGGCTATCTGCCATTCAGCGCGTCAGGCGGCGCATTACTCTTCCATTTGCTGAGCAAGCTTTACGAACGCACCAGCGTCGTCATCACCACGAACCTGAGCTTCAGCGAATGGGCCACGGTCTTCGGTGATGCAAAGATGACAACCGCGCTGCTCGATCGGCTCACTCACCGCTGCCACATCCTGGAGACCGGAAACGACAGCTTCCGCTTCAAGGCCAGTTCGGCCGCAGCTGCGGGGAAAACCAAGGAGTAAACTAATGCCTTGACCAAAGCCTGACCCACGAAACATAACCTAAAGGTGGGTCAGTTCTCGATGGAAAATCCGGGTCACTTCTGGGTGGAAATCAACATTGCTGAGCCACAAGTCGGGATAACTGAGACGCCTAAAGCGGCCGATTTCGGGGGGCAATTCCCGCTTTGTCATTGTTTGCCTTTTCGGGGCTGACAATTTGCAGATACCGGCGTCGTCAGAGAAACGAACGCCGATCAATGAAAATCCATTGCGGTACTTTCAGCTCGCTAGCTGATGTCAATCTTTCAACGCCATGGCGCGTTTGGGCTTGAAGTTTTCTCGGCTATCGAGGTTACGCTCCTGGTTGAAATGATTGGAAACCGATGCGTGAACAGAGGCGAATTTCTGCAGACTTCCCATTTGCTGAAAACGGAGCATCGCCCGTTCACGCCTTCGAAATGGTTGGTGTTAATTTTCAACACGATTGTTCCTCCAGCGGCCGGTTTCCTACCGATCACGGATGCCGAGCTCCTTGAGCACAGCGCCATAGGAACGGAGGCGATCCGTCACCAGCTTATCGGCGCGACCATAACGTTTCAGAGATTTCTTGAGGATTTTCAACGCAGCTTTCTTGTCGCGCGTCTTCGTCACGAGGCATTCAAGCACCTCTCGCGCGTGCTCGACGGCCCGCCAAAGATAGTGCTGCTCCCCGTTGATCTTTACGAAGACCTCATCCCGATGCCACCGGCAGCCGCTTGACCACATCCCCTCAACACGTTGTTCCCTGATGGCTGCGGCGAAAATCGGACCGAACCTATTCCAACAAAACGACACGGTCTCGTGGCTCATGTCGATGCCAAGCTCATGCCGCAGGTCCAAGAAATTTGTTCTGACAGTGCCGTACGGCGGCATGCGTCGCCATTTTTTGACGTGATGCCGCGGCGCTCGCGAAACAGCCAGATCGTCGAAGATAGCTACGTTAAAAAATGCAGACAGGGCATGGATGCGCATTCCGGAGTATCCGGCCGGCCATTCCGATAACATCCGGCCACCTAAACCGGGGTATCCGGCCACCCTTATATAGCGGCTGCGAGGCCTGATGATTTGGTTATCAGGATTGGATGCTTTCGTCACCTGTTCCGAGTTTGGTTTTCCTCATGCTCTGGCCGTCGAGTTCGACGCGATAGGCGTTGTGTACGAGGCGATCGAGAATGGCATCGGCGAAGGTGGGTTCCCCGATCACGTCATGCCAGGTGTCGATGGGCAATTGGCTTGTGATCAAGGTTGATCCAACCTCGTATCTGTCCTCGACTATTTCCATAAGGTCACGACGCTGACTGGCATTGAGGCGATCCGGTCCCCAGTCGTCCAGGATTAGCAGTTGAGTTTTGGTAAGGGCCTTGAACAGACGCGGAAAGCGTCCGTCACCATGGGCCAGTTCCAATTCATCAAAGAGACGTGGCATGCGCTTGTACAGCACAGTGATACCGTCTCGGCAGGCGGCTTGCGCCAGAGCGCAGGCCAACCATGTTTTGCCAACGCCGCAGGGGCCAGTGATCATCAGGTTGCGCTTGTCCTTGATCCAGCGCCCGGTCAGCATCTGCTGGAACATGGCTTTGTCGAGGCCGCGCCGCGACTTGTAATCCACGTCCTCCGGCGAGGCACCGACGTGGCGCAGTTTTGCTGTACGCATGCGGCTTTCAAATCGCCTCGTCTCACGACTGGCGGTCTCTCGATCAATGAGCAGCCCAAGCCATTCAGCGTGGCTAAGCCCGGCTGTGCCGTCCTGTTTTTGCATCTCGGCAAAGGCTTCTGCCATGCCGTCGAGCCTGAGTGTTTTGAGCTGATCCAGCGTTGGGTGATCAAGCATTCTCTATCCTCTTCAATGGAAGTAATCCGCACCACGGATATTGGGGTGAGTGATCGCAGGGCCGTCCGTGGTGGGTTCGCGGCGCTGACGGTCCAAACCATTCTTCAGAATGGAATGCAGGGATGTGTAGGAGTGGGCGTTGATCTCAAGCGCACGCAAACAGGCGGCATCCAGGCGCTCCCGCCCGAAGGTCTTGGCCAGCCGTAAAACACCGAGGCACGTTCTGTATCCTTGTTCGGGATGTTTGCGCTGGCGCATGATCACATCGACAAAGACCTCAACATTTGGGCCGATGCGCACAGCTTGCCCGCGGATACGCTGTGGCGTCCAATCCTCGCGGAAGCGATGATGGGCGGGCATGTGATCGCGGATCGTGGAGTGCTGGCGATTGCCCGAGGTTCTGGCGTGAGAGGCAACGCGTTGCCCATTAAAGTATACCTCTACGGTGCGTGCGGTGATCCTTGCCCATAGTTTTTGCTTCAGCAACTGATGCGGCACCGAGTAATAATGGCGGCCAATATCGACATGGTAATCGAGGCCCGCGCGGCACTGCTTCCATTCGGCATAAACATAGGCCTCCATAGACAAGGGCTTCAGAGCGGGCCGATCCAGGCGTTCAAACAGATCGCGGCGGCTTGCACCAAGATGGCGACTGACTTTGCCGTTGAGCTGATCCAGCAATGGCCGGATGGCAGCGTTCACCTCATCAAGGCCAAAAAAGTGCTGGTTGCGCAGCCGCGCCAAAATCCAGCGCTCGGCCAGCAAAACAGCGCCTTCCACCTTTGCCTTGTCTTTCGGCTTTCCAGGCCGCGCCGGAACGATGGCGGTATCGTAATGTGCCGCCATATCACCATAGGTGCGATTGATCTCAGGATCATAAAAACAGGCCTTGGTGACGCCTGCCTTGAGATTGTCTGGAACCAGCTGCGCAGGCACGCCACCGAAGAACTCAAAGGCACGCACATGGCTGGATACCCAGTCCGGCAGGCCCTGTGTCCAGCTGGCTTCGACATAGGTGTAATTGGACGCTCCCAGCGTCGCGACAAAGATTTGTGCGGTGCGCACCTCTCCCGTTTTGGGGCAGACAACATCAACTGTCGGGCCCGCGTAATCGACAAACAGCCGCTCGCCTGCAGGATGACGCTGACGCATCACCGGAGACAGCTTGCCTTCCCAGCGGGTGTAGAGCTCACAGTATCGGCTATAGCCGTATCCATCGTGATGAACCCCGCGATACTCCTCCCACAGCAGCGACAGCGTCACGCCCTTGCGCCGCAACTCGGCATGCACATGCGCCCAGACAGGCTGAGGAACCGCGCGACGGACATCGCCGGGGCAAACGGGAAACAGGCGGTTCTCAAGGTCGGCGTCCGACAGATCAGCAGACAGAGGCCAGCTCAAACCTTCCAGATCAGCGCGCCGAAAATATTCCGAAATCGTCGCACGGGCCACGCACAGGCTTTGCGCCACCTGGCGGCCTGAAAATCCATCCGCCCGAAGCCGCAGGGCTTCCCTTATCTTCCGCATAGGCAATCTCTTCATAAAGGGCTCTCTCCATCCAAAGGAACGGAACAGTAGCCCTGTTACAGATCGCCTCGCAGCAGCCTAAACTGGGTTGAAATGGGGGTGGCCGGATGCCCCGGAATCCCCGGCCGGATCAAATCGGAATGGGTGGCCGGATGCTATCGGAATCAGTGGCCGGATCGCCCCGGAATACGCACATGGAGAGATCCCGACCGGCCCGCAGCTGTCTCTCTGGTCAATTGCCAATCAGGTTGGGAAGCCCTGTTACCAAGCCGGGAAACGCAATCATCAAGCCAACAACAACGAAATCAATCATAAGGAACCACCATATTCCGCGGAATATTTGTGTGGTGGAAACCTGGTTGCCGACGACA
The DNA here is from genome assembly GCF_026619415.1 of Hoeflea algicola. Classification (NCBI taxonomy): domain Bacteria; kingdom Pseudomonadati; phylum Pseudomonadota; class Alphaproteobacteria; order Hyphomicrobiales; family Rhizobiaceae; genus Hoeflea; species Hoeflea algicola. The sequence goes on along the minus strand of NZ_JAOVZR010000001.1, from coordinate 4,412,087 downwards.
CTTTTGACGACGAAGACGTTCAACCCCACCGGGGGGGTGATCATGCCCATTTCCAGCAGCTTAACGATGAGGACCCCATACCAGATGAAGCTTGCATCCGATGCTTCCATCACCGGCAAAACGACCGGCAAGGTGAGCAGCATTGCGCCGATAGGCTCCAGAATGAGACCAAGTACCATGTACAGGCAGGTCAGGCCGATTGCCAGCATCCATGGCTCGGCACCAAACCCGGCGATCGTTTTCGACAGGACCGTGGCAACATCACTTAGCGACAGAAAACGGGTGAGAAGATTGGCGCCAATGGTGATGACAAAAATACTTGCCGTCGTCACCGTGGTTTCAACGATTGAATTCCACACGACGCTCCGGTTCAGACTTCGGTTGAGTGCCGCGACGATGAAAGAAGCAAAGGCACCGACAGCACCGGCTTCGGTGGCCGTGAAGATACCGCTAAACAGGCCGCCGAAAGCGATCGCGATCAGCAATAGCGTCGGCCAGGTTTCACGCATTGCCTGTCGCCGCTCTTCACGGCTGATCGGTACGGTCGACCTGGGCGCCAGCGACGGGTTCAGTTTCACCCGCAGCAGAATGACCGCGATATATGCGATCGTCGTCAATAGGCCGGCCCCGACGCCACCAAGAAATAGAAGGCTGACGGGCGTCTGGGTGAATACGCCAAAAAGAATGAGAAGGATGCTTGGCGGGATCAGGGCTCCGATGGTGCCCGCGGCTGCGATGCAGCCGGTGGCAAGTTCGGGTTTGTAGCCCAAACGCAACATTTCCGGCACCGCAATCCTGCCCATGGCGGCTGCAGTGGCAACAGACGAACCAGTTACGGTGGCAAAGCCGGCGGCTCCCACGACCGAAGTTATGGCCAGACCACCGGGCAACCCCGACAGCCAGACCCTGCAGGTGTTGAACAATCCGCGGGTCAAACCGGCATGGAAGCAGACAAACCCCATCAGCAGGAACATCGGGATGGAGGTTAAGGTCCAGTTCGCCACAAAATCGTAGACCACTGCGGACAGGATACCGTAAGCAGCTCGCTCGCCCAGCAGGATCAGGATTCCGACAAACGAAACTGATGTCAGTGCAACCGCGATCGGAATACGGGCAAGAATGAGCAGGACTGCCACCGCCACACCGGAAAACCCGATCATTAGGTCAGTCATGATAACTCGCAGGGACAGCATCTGTATCGAGCGGGTAGTCCGCACCCAATCCATCATGCTGTGGACGGAAGAGAGCAAGGATCCTATACGCCAGCGTAAGCACCATCAGACCGAAACCAATGGGCAGGAAATAATAGCAAGGCCAGACGAAAAGCCGCACGCCCTGGCTGAAGATGAATGCGCCGATACGTTGCTTTTCAACGGCATCTAAAAATGTCTGATGCGCCAGCACCGCGAAAGTAATAATCGAGAGGATCCAGGCCACAATCAGCAGCCCGCGCTGGATCGACAGGGGCAGGATCGAGGTCACCACCTCCACTGAGATCTGAGCATTTTGCTTTTCGGCCAGCGCAAGCGGCAAGAACGCCAACCCCACCAGATAATAATTGGAAACTATCTCGACCGTCGCGGGAAAGCCGTTAGAGATCGAATATTTCAGAATGACGTCAAAGACCACATGCAGCATCATCGCGATAACAAGGATTGCGGCAATGACTTGGGTGGCATCCAGAGTGCGGGAAAGCAGGCGACCTGCCCTGAAAAAAGTGTTTGGGAACCTGACATGCGGTTGGCCTTTTTCTACAGGTCGTCGGCGAGCCATTAAATAGGCTCGCCGAAACCGTGCAATCACATGCCGTAGGTCGACTTATCGATGCTGCCGAAGACGTTCTCACGATAGAGATCGGCAACTTGGTCAGCGTTAGATGGGTCGATTTTGTCCACCAGCCCTTCCCACTTGGTTACCAGTTCACGAAAACGCTCGATCTTCGACGCCGCATCGATCACCCCGAACGTAGTTTCGTTCAGCGCAGCTATGGCGGGCACATCCTTGTCCACGAATGCCTTGGTCGCGTCGATGACTTCCTGGTCGGGCTGAACAACCTCGACTCCCAGTTCGGCAACGCCGCCATCAGCAAATGCAAGATCCTCAGCATAGGTAGCCGCCGCTGCGCGGCCAATCCCCTCGACAGCCGTATCCATCACCGCGATGCGCGTCTCGGCATCCCATTCGCGCCAAAGATCGAGATTGGTATCAAACAAGGCGTTGATGTAGAACGTACCGAGCGGCAAATCCGTCACATATTTGGCTACGTCCTTCAGGCTTAATGTCACCAATGCCTCATAGGGATGCATGTTGACGTCGATCGTCCCCTGCGAGAAACCCTGGTAAATATCGCCCGCCGGCAGGTTCACCTGAACCCCATCCAAAGCTTCCACCCAGCGGCCATACGCCGAAAAACTGCGAATCCGCTTGCCCTTGATGTCGGCGAGAGACTTGAGCGGCGACGTTGAAATCAGACGATAGGGCGGAGTCGATCCAAAGCCGAGAAAGACCTGTCCCTGATTGACGTACTCAGCGGCGCATTCGGCATCCGAGAAACAATATTCACTCGCCGCGCCAGCCATCACCACGAGGTTCGAACCGAGCATACCCAGATCACCAATGAGGTTGGATTCCTTGAGCTCTGCGCGGTGATATGCAGCCACAACGTAACCCATATCGGCAATACCATCTCGGACGCCCGACAAGGTTTCGGTGAAATTGAGCAGCGAGGAGCCGGTGAACAGCTTCGCGTCCACCTTGCCGTCAGTACGCTGCGGTATTGTCTCGGCAAAATATTTCATCGCGGACACGACGGTGAAGTTTTCCGGTACACCGATGGCAAAACGCAGGGTTTCTGCCTGCGCCCACCCAGTCACGAGCACTGCAGCGGTACAGCCAAGCGCAATTTTCCTCAGATTTCTAAGCATTCAGCATTTCCTCCCTGGCCGCATTCTGCGGGCTCCTCATCGGAAAATAAGTAAGCACAATCCTTGCAGCCAGGCAAGGCAAAAGTTATCAGACGACGCTTGTTTCATCTGATGAACCTATTGATGAAATCAAACCGCAGGCATTACTCACCAGGTATCAATGCGTGTAGCCGGAGAACCAACCGTGCCCTCACGGCGCCCCACCGCCCGGAAGGTCGCGCTGATCCGGGCGCGTGTTTCTGCCGGGTCGATGACATCATCGATTTCAAGCGTACTGGCGACATTGAGCGCCTTGCCCTTCTGGTACATCTGATCGACGAGCGTGCGGAACAGGCTGTCCCGTTCCACGCCTTCCGCGGCAGCGGCAAGATCAGCGCGATAGGCCAGCCGGACCGCCCCCTCAATCCCCATCCCGCCAAACTCACCCGTTGGCCACGACAGCGATGCTGCCGGGGCATGAAAACTACCGCCCGCCATCGCCATCGCTCCAAGGCCATAGGCTTTGCGGAGCACGACTGTCACCATCGGCACGGTCAGGCCAGCCGCAGTGATGAACATGCGCGAAACATGGCGGACAAGCGCCTTTTCCTCGGCCTTCGGGCCGACCATGAATCCCGGCGTGTCGCAGAGGGTCAGAATCGGAAGTCCAAAGGCTTCGCACAACTGCATGAACCGGGTTGCCTTGTCGGCGCAATCGCCGTCGATCGCTCCGCCAAGGGCAAGGGAGTTGTTGGCAATCACGCCAATGGCCCGCCCTTCGATTCGGATCAGCGCTGTCACGAGGCTCGGCGCAAAACCGTGTCGCAATTCCATTGTTGTTCCGGTATCAGCCAGCAACTCGATCACCGTGCGCACTTCATAGGCACGGAGCCGATTTGCTGGCACAGCCTGCCGAAGCGCATCTTGGTCCGGGACCTCCCACTCGGCCAGGTCACCCTGGAAGTAGCCAAGATAACGACGCCCGGCGGCAACCGCTTCTGCCTCGTCCTCGACCAGCAGATCGATAACCCCATTCGGCTCCTGAACCGTTGTGGGCCCAACCTCCTCGGGTTTGAAGACTCCGAGTCCCCCGCCCTCGATCATTGCCGGGCCGGCCATGCCGATGTTGGCGTCACGCGTGGCGATGATGACATCGCAGCACCCAAGCAGCGCGGCGTTTCCGGCAAAGCAACGGCCAGTCACGAGACCAACCAGCGGCACCAGTCCGTTAAGTTTGGCCAGACGTCGAAATGTCATGGAATCCAGACCACTGACCCCAGTGTAGTCCGTATCGCCAGGGCGACCACCACCACCTTCGGCAAACAACATCACCGGAATGCGCCACTGCTCAGCCAACTGCAGCATGCGATCCTTCTTGTGATGGGAATTGATGCCCTGCGTTCCGGCAAGCACCGTGTAGTCATAGGCGAGCGCCATGCAGCGGCTTGCATCTTTACCGAAAGCATCGCCATTGACATGACCAACAGCTGCAATCAAGCCGTCGGCCGGGCTGATCCGCAGCAATTCCTCAACACTGCGCCGCGACTTCTGCGCCGCGTATGTCAGGCTGCCATATTCCTCGAACTGACCACCATCAAAAAAATCCGCGAGGTTTTCGCGTATCATGCGCTTGCCAATACGGCGACGACGCTCCACGGCCTCCGGGCGAGCCCTATCAAGCAATCCTTCTCGCCGCACGCGTAGTTCCGCAAGTTCGGGGCGGATCGCCTTGGGATCACTGACAATGACATCGCCGGCATCTGCCGTGAGGTCGTCACCGGGTTCAAGATAGGCGAGCGCAGCAGCTAGATCGACGGTGCAACCTACGCTGCACCCGATATGTGAGACGCGACCGGCAAAAGGCGCTAGCACAGGCATCTCCATTTTCATGGCCTCAATGATGGCAACCTGCGATCCGGCTGCAATCATGTCACCCACGGCAACATCCATCCGGACGATCAGACCTTGCATCGGCGCGCTCACGGCGATCGCGTCAGGAGCAAGATCAACCGGCACCTCCTGTGGTTTCGTTGACGTCAAGCCATCTGTTCCAACGTCAAGCACCGCCGGCCGCCGGGTATCGGCGATGTCCGCCGCCAGGATGTCGCCCATGTGCATCTCGATGAATCGCGTATCAAATTCTCCGGCGCGAACCTCCGGCTGCGCCAGCAGGCAACGCAAAAAGCCGGTGTTGGTCTTCACGCCTTCGATTCGGGTGTCGCCCAAGGCACGATCGGCCTTTGCAATTGCCTCCGAAAAATCTCCCGAACGGGAGCGCACAATGATTTTTGCCAGCAGCGAGATCGAAGGAGGGATTGGTGCGATATCCGGTGTAGCCGAAGCTGTCGACACGAATGCCCGGACCTGAAGGGAGATCGAATGCGTGGAGCACCCCGCCGCTCGGCAACACGGATCCATCCGCCTGCAATTCCTCCATATTGATGCGCAACTGCACCGCGTAGCCTTTCGGCGATGCAATCTGCTCCTGAACAAGGCCAAGATCATCGAGGGTCGCACCCATCGCAACTTTCAGTTGGGCTTCGACCAGATCGTATCCGGTAACTTCCTCGGTCACCGTATGTTCGACCTGGATCCGGGGATTGGCTTCCATAAAATGAAACCGTGCCGGTTGATGATCAGCCTCGACCAGGAATTCAAAAGTGGCCAGTCCACGATACCGTGTTTGCCGCGCCATGCGCAGCGCGGCATCAAGAATGCCTTGCCGCAATTGCGGCTCGACCACCAATGAAGGCGCGATCTCGACAAGCTTCTGGTGACGGCGCTGCAAGCTGCATTCCCGGTCCCAGAAATGGATCGCATTACCCTCGCCGTCGCCAAGCACCTGGACCTCAACATGCCGCGCCGAAACGATGAATTCCTCCATATAGACGACGTCATTTCCGAACGCTGCAGAGGCCTCCGAGCGGCACCGTTCATAGGCTTCGGGCAATTCCGAAGCCGACCGAACAACTCGCATGCCTCGCCCGCCCCCCCGCGACAGCCTTGATCATCGCCACTCCGCCCTCACCCAAGGAAGCAAAGAAAGCTTGAGCTTCTTCCAGGGTCGTCTCACCGACAGTTCCACGCGGAACCTGGACATCAAGCGAAATCGCGAGGTTTCGGGCTGCCACCTTATCTCCGAAAAGTTGCAGGACCTCGGAGGACGGGCCCACAAAAGCAATGCCGTACTGTTCGCAAAGCCGCGCAAAGTCGGCATTTTCGCTTAAAAAGCCATAACCTGGGTGGATCATGTCGCATTTCTCGGCCACTGCCGTGGCGACGATTGCCTCCATGTCGAGATAACCGCTCGGGCCGCGACCGGGCAGGACAATGCTCTTGTCTGCCTTGAGCAAGTGCAGGTTTTCTTGGTCATCAACGGAGCAGACAGCCACGCTGCGCAAACCGAGAGACGCCGCAGCATTGGCGATCCGGATTGCGATCTCGCCACGGTTTGCAATCAATAGCGACCTTGGATTTTCCATCGGCATGCCTTCCAAACGACGCAGATCCCATCCACGCCCGGTAAATACGGATTAGTCTAGTCTGCCGGTTGTCCCGGCGCGTTCGACCAGCAACGGGGCAGGCTCCCAACCGGGAAACCGGGAGGCCGATGCAAATTCGTTGATACGATCCACGATGCGGGCCAGGCCCATGCGCTCGGCATGATGCATCGGACCGCCCTTGAGGTCTGGAAATCCAAAGCCGCGGACGTAGACGACATCAATATCGGAAGCACGCTGGGCGTGCCCCTCCTCAAGTATTTTCGCGCCTTCATTGACCAGAGCGTAAATGCAACGATCAACAATCTCTTCAGCATCAATGTTACGCGGCTCTATACCGGCACGCGCACGCACATCATCAAGCAGGTCCAGGAGTTCCGGTGAATCCAGACCTTGCCTGCTGCCTTCGAGATAAATGTACCACCCCTTGCCCGTCTTCTGACCGTACCAGCCGCGCTCGGCGGCCGCATCGGCGATTTCGGGAAACCGGTAGGATTTGTCCTCAGCCAGATGACGCTTTCGGTTCAGCCACGCGACATCATTGCCCGCCATATCAGACATTTCGAACGGCCCCATGGCAAATCCGAAACCGCGCATGGCATCATCCACCTGGCGCGGTGACGCCCCCTCCATCAGCAATTCGTTGGCGCGCAGAAAGTACTGGTCGATCATGCGGTTTCCAATGAAACCATCACAATTGCCCGCAACCACACCAATCTTACCGAGTTTCCTGACGACAGCCATGGCGGTCAGCAATGCCGCATCCGATGTATCCCGCACGCGGATCACCTCGACGAGCCGCATGATGTGGGCGGGTGAGAAGAAGTGCATCCCAAGAACACGCGCCGGGGTTTCTGTCACGGAGGCAATCTCGGCGACATCCAAAAACGACGTGTTGGTGGCAAGCACAGCATCGGGGCGAACCATGGTATCGAGCTCGGCAAAGATAGTTTTCTTGACCGCCATGTCCTCGATCACCGCTTCGACAATTAGGTCGGCATCGGCCATCGCGTCAAGCGAAGTGACGGTGGCAATGCGGGCTTGCGCCGCTTCCGCGGCCGCGTTGTCCATCTTGCCGCGGCGTTGAGCTGATGCATAGGCTTTTGATCGAATCTCCTCACTCCTTGCGAGCGAGTTGGCATTTGCGTCAAACAGATGAACCCGAAAGCCAGAATTGGCAAAAGCCATCGCAATTCCGGTACCCATCGTACCGGCGCCAACCACACCGACAAGTTTGATCGTCCGGGACGTTGCCCCTGAGGCCACGCTTTCAATTCGGTTCGCGCTTCGCTCGGCGAAGAACAGATGCTGCAGAGCTATGGCTTCGGGCGTTGCTGCCAGTTCGAAAAATGCTGCGGTATCGGCAGCTTCTGCTTCATCCGGGCGAGATCCTGCTGCCCGCGCAACACTGGTGACAATTGCCTCCGGAGCGGGACCACGGCGCATGGAACGGGCCTTGTCCATAGCCCTTGCCAGTTCTGCTTCCGGTTCGCCGTTAAACCGAACCGGCATGTCCTGTACCCGCGGTGGCGACTCTTCCGAAATTACCATTTCCGCCGCAAATTGCATGGCGCGGGTAACCGGCTCGCCTTCAGTAACCGCTTCGACGAGACCAAGCTGTTCAGCCTCTGCGCCGGTTATGAACCGACCCTCCATCATCATCTCCAACGCAATGCCGGCCATGATCAACCGCGGCAGACGCTGCGTACCCTGCGCCCCCGGCATGACCCCCAACTTAACTTCAGGCAAGCCGAGAAGCGCCTGCCCCGAGGCAACCCTGCCATGGCAGAACAACGCCAACTCGAGCCCGCCACCCAGCGCAACACCCTCTATGGCGGCAATGCACGGTTTTTCGGATTCCTCCAGCAGCCGCCCTATATCGATGATGCTGGGAAAAGCGGAAGCGTCTTCGGTATTGAACTCGCGAACATCCGCCCCACCACTGAAGCGTCCGCCCTCACCCGACAGCACCAGAGCGTCAACCCGGTCATCTGCAAGCGCGGCACCGACCGCCTCGTATATATCCTTGCGTGTTGCAAGTGACAGTGCATTCACCGGCGGATTTGACCAGGTAATATGGACGACATTGGGCTTGCTGTGGGCTTGTTTCATAATCTGACCTTGGTGGATAACTTGCGGATTTGGGACAATGACGCCCATTTTCGGCACTCAGTTTCGTTGAATTCGAATGCCGGCCGCTTCACGGTCCCAGACGTCCCCCTGAGACCGTCCGGTGCTGCGCAAAACGTGCTTTTCAATTTTCTGCGTCGGGGTTTTCGGCAAGTCCGCAAGGATGCGCACGTAACGGGGGATCATGAAATAGGTCAGATTTGAACTTAGGAACCTGATCAGGTCGGCCGGGTCGAGCGAGACATTTTTGTTGAGTGAGACCACAATCATGACCTCGCTTTCGCTGATTTCGCTCTCGGTAGCCACCGCCGCCGCCTCGCGAATGGCCGGATGGGCCATCACGGCCGCCTCGACTTCGAAGGAGGAGATGTTCTCTCCGCGGCGGCGGATCGTGTCCTTCAGCCTGTCGACAAAGAAATAGTAGCCGTCCGCATTCTTGCGGAAGATGTCACCGGTGTGGAACCAGCCATTGCGCCAAGCCCGCGCGGTGGCGTCGGCATCCTGATAATAGCCGTGCATCATTGCCCACGGCTGGTCGGTCCGGATGATCAGTTCGCCGGTGTGGCCCACCGGCACCTCACAATCGTAGGCATCAACGATCCTGAGTTCGACGCCATCACGCGCCTTACCGCAGGTTCCCGGAACCGGCGGGTTGGGTTCGGATACGATCGGAAGCGAAACTTCGGTCATGTTGAAAGAGGTGTAGATGTCGATGTTGAAACGGGCTCGCAAAGCGGGAGCATCGTCATCAAATGGCTGCTGGATGATGTAACGGAGATACCCGGCCTTTTCCGCTGGGGTTTCCGGCCTGGAAAGCAGGTACCGCGTCATCACTCCGAGCAGAATGGCAAATGTCGCCTTTGTGGCGGCGATGGTCTCCCAGAACTGGTCTGTCTTGAAGCGCTCTATAACGGCGATGGAGCCACCAAGTGACATCATCAACATGCACGGAAGGATGCCGGCGATATGATAATTTGGCAGATTAACCAGATAACGGTCCTCGGCATCAAGGAAATAGACCGCCTTCCCTGCGCTGGTGACATGCATGTATGAACACATCACGCCCTTCGATGGGCCTGTGGTTCCCGACGTATAGATTATGCATTGCAGATCAAACGGGAGGATTTCTCGCGCTGGCGCTTCAGGCTGGTCGCCGACACCATCGAGGACACCGACATCAAGCAGCGAAATACCCGGCAACAGCGTAGATGTTTCCCCCAAAGTGACGACCGTTTTCAAATCGGCGGTGGCAACCTGAGAAACCGGCTCCACCATGTCCGCGACACAGACCAGAAGCTCGGCACCTGAATTGGAAATAACGCGTTCCAGCAGTGCGCCGCGGTAAGCCGGATTCACATGCACGGCGACACCGCCGATATAGTTGACGCCGAACCAAATCCGGAGTGCGTCCTTGCCGTTGGGAAGGGCTATCAGGACCCTGTCGTCCTGCGCAACTCCGAGCGATTGCAGGCCGGCGGCGGCTTGCCGCGCCTGGCGCAAGGTTTCGGAAAAACTCCATTCTGTGCCATCCTGAAATACCGCATAGATATCATCGGGCCGCTGGGCGGCGTTGCGTTCGAGCATCGCCCTTAGAACGCACTCATCCTGTGGCAGAACGCGTGGGTCGAAGTTATGGTGGGTCTGCATGACAGGTTCGCTTCTACACTTGATGATCCGACGACAGGCAACCGTGCAGGGCTAGCCGGCAAACTCGCCGGCCGGTTTGAACACCGGCACCGGAGAACCCCCGTCGGATTCCACGAAGACGAGGCTCACGGGCATGCCGATGCTAATATGGTCTATCGCGCAATCGACAATATTGGTCATCATCGTGGGACCTTCCGCCAGCGTGACATAGGCAATCGCATAAGGGATCTTGGCGCGGCGCATGATGCTATAGGAATACACCGTCCCGCTGCCTTCAGCCTGCTCAAGTCCGGTGTCGGCCGACAGGCAACGGGGACAGCGCGAACGTGGATAGAAATAAGCTTCGCCACAACCATGGCATCGCCCTATCATCAGTTTATGCGCATCGGCGGCCTGCCAATATTCGACCGTCTCAACAGTCGGCTCCGGGGCAGCAGGAATGCGTTTTCCAAGAGGTTCGGTCATGTCAATGGCGCTCCAAAATCAGGGTCGCTGCCGCATGGCGCGTGCCGAGCGAACCACCCATGGCCTGCGCCAGTGCGAGCCGACAATTCTTCACTTGCACCTGCGGCGCCGCCTGCCCCCGCAACTGCCGCACAGCCTCGATGATCTTGGTCATCCCGCCACGGTATCCCGGGTGATTGTTGCACAACCCTCCGCCATCGGTATTGACCGGCAGGCGCCCGACCCCGGATATCAGGCCGCCATCAGCAACAAATCGACCACCATCCCCCTTGGCGCAGAACCCCAGATCTTCCAATTGCGTGATGACGGTGATGGTGAAACTGTCGTAGATTGACGCGTAATCTATATCGGAAGGGGTGACTCCTGCCTCGGCAAAGGCGTCCGCTCCGGAATAGGCTGCTGCAGAGAAAGTCAGATCAATCTGTCCACCATTTTGATGCTTGACCGCCTCCCCATGGCCAAGAACCTTGACGACCGGCTGTTTGAGGCTTGCGGCGACATCAGGACTGACAACCACGATTGCGCCGCCGCCGTCACTGACGATGCAGCAATCCATCCGGTGCAGAGGATCCGCGATCATCGGCGAACCAAGTACATCCTCCACAGTCACGACTTTGGGAAGCATGGCTAATGGATTGTGCTGAGCGTGGTGCGAGGCGGCAACCTTGACCCAGGCCAGTTGTTCGGCGGTCGTGCCATACTCATACATATGCCGCATGGCCGCGAGCGCATATTCATTGACCAGTTCCGCGCCATAGGGCAGTTCGAACTGCAAATCCGGTGTGGAAGGCGGGAAAGGACGGGGCGCGACGCCCCCGGCCGCCGCGTCGGCACGTGGTCGCCCCGCCATCGAGATGACCGCCACCTTCATCTTGCCCGCCGCAATTGCCTCTGCAGCATGGGCAACCTGGGACAAATATGTGGCCCCGCCGCTTTCAGAAGCTTCAACATGGCGCACCCGCATGCCGAGATAATCCAGCATGGAAAGTGCGCCAAGGCCCGGCGCATCGCTGTCACAAAAGAAGCCGTCGACATCACCCTTGTCAAGGCCCGCATCCGCAAGCGCTCCGGCGATCACATCCCCATGAAGCGCGGCCAATGAGATATCCGCCGCGTTCCGGGTAGGATGTTCATAGATCCCGGCGATGCAGGCTTGATTACGTATGCTCATTGCTGCTCCCTGACCCGCACTACGACAGGCCGCGGCCAAAGACTGTCCCCAATGACACCCTCCCGCACACCTCAGATGGAAAGATAGGATAGGGATCGAACTCGTGTCAACAGACAAAATGAGTTCCAATAGATAACATTTACTGCTGCAACCTGAGCTCCGCTCCCCCGAAAATCGGACGCTGACGTGAGCTGCGATTTGTTGTCTGCTGTTCTTCAACACAAAGGAGATCGGCGATGTCGAGACGAAGGCAATGAACTGATGCGGTGGATGCCCCCACCCAGCGGCATCGGGTATACCAAGACGGTTCTATATTCACCGAGCGGAGGGCGCATCAATGACATCGAAGATCAGCATTCTGGCAATCGACTTAGCAAAAGGCAGCTTTCAGGCTTGTGCGGTCGGATCTGATGGGAGGGTACTGTATAATCGGGCACTGTCTCGGAACCGGTTGGCGACGCTTCTGGGCGAGCAGCCGGCCTGTGTAGTCGCGATGGAGGCATGCGCCACGTCGCATCACTGGGGCCGGATGGCGCAGTCTCACGGTCATGAAGTGCGTCTGGTGCCGGCGGCGTATGTGAAACCGTTCGTCAAGCGCCAGAAGAATGACCGCGCGGACGCGGAGGCTATCGCAGAGGCGGCCATGCGCCCGACCATGCGTTTCGTGGCAGTGAAGAGTGCCGAAACCCAAGGCCGTGCTGTGGCGTTCCGCACCCATCAATGCTTGGTCCGGCAGCGCACGCAGCTCATCAACGCGCTCCGCGGACATCTGGCCGAATTCGGGCTGGTGGCGCCGAAGGGACCGGCGAGCCTGAAACTACTCGAGAATGCGTTGGCGGACGAGAGCAGCGACCTGCCTGACCCGGTTCGTGAGATGGGGGCGGTTTATCTCGAGCAGATCGCGCGGCTGACCGACGTGATCGAACGGCTGGCAAACGAGTTGGAAGATGCATCGAAGACAGATTGTGAGTTGCGGCGGCTTTGCACCATCCCCGGGATCGGCCCCGTGACGGCAGGCGCCGTGGCGGCGTTTGCGCCCGACCTCGACACTTTTGACAGTGGGCGGAACTTTGCGGCCTGGCTCGGCCTGGTGCCACGGCAGAGGTCCACGGGGGGCAAGGCCAGGCTGGGGTCGGTCAGCAAGATGGGGCAGACCGACATCCGCCGACTGCTAATCGTCGGAGCGATGAGCGTGATCCGCTGGGTCGTCCGAAAGGGTGGCAGTTCGAATCGCTGGCTCGCTGCTCTCGTAGCACGCAAGCCAAGGATGGTCGCGGCCGTTGCGCTGGCGAATAAGATGGCCCGAATGATCTGGGCCATGTCGACCAAGCAAGAGAATTATCGAATGGCGTGACCTGAAACCGAGAAGGGAAAAGGCACGACATGGCCGCAAGGCCGGGGTGAGCGATCGACGAGGAGTACGCGACACGGACTTCGAAGTTCAAGGCAGGGAAATTCAGACCCGGGGCTCGAGCGCTTGCAGCTCTCTGAACCGATGTGAACCCAGCTTTCCGAACAGCATACCGGCCCGTGGCGTCATCGAAGGCCACAACCTGAGGCCTGACACACGTCCGATCGAAGACCCCGCCGAAAAATCGAAGATAAAGCTTGCCAAACAGGGGGCATCCACACACGCCCCGGGTGTCATTTTGCTCTTCTGCTAAGTCGCCTGGCTAAACGCGCGCAAACTTGTCTATCGCAAACCGGAACTGGGGGCTTCTCATTGCCAGCTCTCATCCCACCCTGAGCCGTCCCCCCAAAAGCGGACAGTGACGGAAGCTACGATCAGACCATGTCAAAAAGCAGGAACCATGACACGGGCTTCAAGGCTTGCATTGCGTTGGAGGCCGACAAGGGAGCGTGCACCGTGTCGGAACTGGCCGCCGAATATTGCGTGTATTGAGAATACCTCTGCGACCACTCTTTCTATTCACAAATGACAGGCAACCAGATGATCGGTGCTCTGCGCAATCAATTGAGGTTCTTCGGTTCGACAGCGGTCAAACGCAAATGGACAGCGCGTGTGGAAGCGACAGCCCGTTGGTGGGTTGATCGGACTGGGAACATGCCCCTGCAGATCGATTGTGCCTGCCGGTCGATCCGGTTCAGGAACTGGAATTGCGGAAATCAGAGCGCGAGTATAGGGGTGCTGGGGATGGTTGTAGAGCTCTGATTTCGGAGCGAGCTCCACGATCTTGCCCAGATACATGACAGCAACTCTGTCGGCTATATGACGGACGACCGCGAGATTGTGCGAAATGAAAAGATAGCTGAGTTGCAGTTCATTCTTCAAGTCGGTCATCAAGTTGATAATCTGAGCCTGAATAGAGACGTCAAGCGCGGAAACGGGCTCATCGCAGACAATCAGACGAGGATCAAGCGCAAGGGCGCGTGCAACACCGATACGCTGACGTTGCCCGCCAGAGAATTCGTGCGGGTAACTATCCGCCACCGAGCTGGAAAGCCCTACCCTCTCAAGCAGTTCCTGCCCTCGGGCTCGCCGTTCAGGCCTGCTCATCTTTCCTTCTATCGCAAGTGGTTCGGTTACGATGTCCCAGATGCGCATTCGCGGATCCAATGAGCCGTATGGATCCTGAAAAATGAACTGACATTTCTTGCGCACGGCATGAAGTTCGGTCGCCTTGAGATTCAACAGGTCCTGCCCACCGAAGGTCACGCTGCCTTCTGTCGGTTCAATCAATCGTACAACCAGCCTGCCAAGAGTGGACTTGCCACAACCGGATTCGCCAACGAGCCCTAGTGTTTCGCCAGCCACAAGATCAAAGCTGACACCATCCACGGCTTGAACGACTTGGCGCCGCGATTTGAACAGGCTAGTGCCAATACGAAAATGCTTCTTGAGGTCCCTGACCTGAAGTAAGCTTTCTGGAGTCATGTTTAGACTACCTCATAATCGTCGTATCTTATGCAAGCGGCGCTATGTCGCTTGCCGAAGAGTTTCAGCGGTGGAACCTGTGCGGTGCAGGCTGCTTTGGCGTACTGACATCGCGGCTGAAACCTGCACCCTGCCGGGAGTTCGGTGGGTGGCGGCACTACCCCCTCGATCGCCAGCAAGCGGTCAACGTCACTATAAAGCGGAGGAATGCTGCGCAGCAGTCCTTCCGTATAGGGATGAAGGGGCCGGCGGAACGCTTCCGACACCATTGCGTCTTCAACGACCTTGCCCGCATACATTACAATCATTCTTTCAGCGAACTGTGCGACAACACCAAGATCATGGGTGATCAACAGGATTGCCATGCCCAGCTCAGCCTGCAACTGCTTCAATAACTGGAGGATTTGGGCTTGAACCGTGACATCCAAGGCAGTTGTCGGCTCGTCGGCGATGAGAAGCTTCGGTTGTGACGACAGCGCCATAGCGATCATTACACGCTGCCGCATCCCGCCTGAAAGCTCGTGCGGATACTGGTCTATTCTGTGCTCGGGTGACGGAACCTTGACCAATGACAACAGTTCGATTGCACGCATCCGTGCTGCACGACCGCGCAATCCCTGATGCAGCGTGATGGCCTCGCTGATCTGAGCGCCCACAGTGAAAACTGGGTTCAGCGAACTCATTGGCTCCTGAAAAATCATCGCGAGTTCGCCGCCGCTCATCCTCCGCATTTCGGAGCGTGACAATTTGAGCAGGTCCTTCCCGGCAAAATTGACCGTCCCGGAAGATATGCGCGCTGCATCTGGAAGCAAGCGCATGATCGAGAGCGCTGTCATCGTCTTTCCAGAGCCGGATTCGCCGACGACTGCGAGCCGCTCGTTGGCGCCGATCTCAAAACTGATATCATCAACCACTGTAATCGGTTTGCGTGCTGGGCCGAACTCGGTCCGCAAGTTGGATATCTTGAGCAATGGAGCCATGGTTGCATTTGCTTTGGTCATTGTGATGCGATCATCTCGATGTCAGCCGGGGATCGAGAACGTCACGCAATCCATCACCCAGAAGGTTCAATCCCAGCACGCTGAACCCGATGACAAGGCCTGGGAACACGCTGATCCAGGGTGCTTCCACAAGGTAATCGCGACCATCCGCAATGATGTTGCCCCAGGTCGGGACAGGCGGAGGCGGCCCGACACCCAGAAAGCTGAGCGCGGCTTCTGCAAGAATCGCATAGGCAAACACAAAGGTCAGATCAACGATCAATGGCGCCATGGTGTTGGGTAGAATATGCTTGAAGATAATGAAGCGATCGCTCGCCCCAGAGAGCCGTGCTGACTCGATATACTCCGATTTGCGCACACCAAGAACGGCGGCGCGAACGATCCGCGCGGTTCGGGGGATATAGGTTATGCCCAATGCCACAATGAGGTTCAGCAACCCCGCCCCCAACGCGGCGGCGATGGCGATGGCCAGCATGATTGATGGAAATGCCATTAATGCATCCATGCAACGCATGATCACTCCGTCCAGGCGCTCAAAATATCCAGCGATTGCACCAATCAGAACGCCAAAAACGGCAGTAATGGCAACGACGCTGATACCAATCAAAAGCGATAGATGCGTACCTGCTACCACCCGGCTCAAGATGCTGCGCCCATAATGATCAGTGCCGAAAAGGAACTCGGCAGAAGGTTCGACAAAGCGGGACTGATAACTGATTTTGAGTGGATCCCCGGCCAGGCCTAGCAGCCCGATGATCCCGGCCACCGCCATTACCGTCAGAATCGCGACACCAATGACAAGTCCGCGGTGACCAAGCGCCCGCTCGGTCAGAGGGTTGCGCAGCGCTTTCCGGGACGTGGCGGGAGTGGACGTCAGCTCAGTCATTGCGCAGTCTCGGATCAAGATAGGCGTAAAGCAGGTCAACGACGAGATTGATAAGAACCAGCAGCACGGCAACTGCAAGAATGGAGCCCTGGATAACGGGATAATCGCGCCGAAGTATGCCTTGAACCACAAGTTGCCCGACTCCGGGGAGAACGAAGATCTGTTCGATGACGACTGCGCCCGCAATAGCGATATTGACGAGCAACCCGACAACAGTAACGATTGGAATCATGACGTTGGAGAGCGCGTGCCTGCCAACGGTCTTCCATTCGGAAACACCCTTTGCCCGCGCCGTGCGAATGAAGTCTTGTCTGAGCACTTCAAGTGTCGTGGCACGTGTCATCCGTGCCAGAAGTCCGATCTGCAGGACCGCCAGCGAGATGGCAGGCAAGGTAAGTGAACGCAGGCAGGCTATAATCCCCTCGCTTGGAGGTACATATCCACTTGAGGGAAGCCATCCCAGTGCCACTGAGAATACAAGAATACCCATGATGCTCAACCAGAAGCTGGGCACGGAGACGCCGAGCAGAGCAACGGTCATCACGGTCGTATCCACCCATGTGTTTTGCCTGTAGGCAGCGAGCAAACCGGCGGCGATCCCGATCGGCATCGAGATGATGATCGAATAGGTGGTTAGCAATAGAGTCGTCGGCAGGCGCTCCTGAACTGCTTGCACCACACTGCGCCCCAACATGAACGAATTCCCGAGATCACCCTGGAACAGGTTCATATACCAGGCGCCCATCTGAATATGGAGCGGCCGATCGAGCTCAAGCAGTTCGCGGATCGACTGGACCTGGTCGGCGGATGCATCTGGCCCGGCGATCACGATGGCGGGATCGCCGGGAATGATATGGATCAGCCCGAACGTAATCAGGCTGACCCCGAACAACACCGGTATGATGCTGATCACGCGGCGCAGTATTACCTCTAGCATGAAGGCGCCTTTCCGGTGCCGCTCATGACATCCAGACGTTCCACATGCGCATGGCGTCGAATGGCTTGAAATTCTGCAAGCCCGCTTGTGCGATCTGCTTGATGCCCCTATCGCCAAGTTTCAGCAGATAGGCTTCATCGTTTAGCTGGAATTCGATCTTGTCCCAGGCAGCACGGCGGTTCTCCAGTGACTTGGCCTCCAACAACTCGACCCATGCCGATTCCATCTTCGGGTCTTCCTCGTAATAGAACCAGTTGTCCGGCCCGGAAATGAGGCGCTGATACTGGAACGGTCCGAGCATGGGCTGGATGGCATAGGCCGTGCTGAACATGTTGTAAGCAGTCGGATCGGCGCGCATGGCGTTCGCACCTGGCCAATCAAGCACCTGCACGCGAACGGGAATGCCGATGGACTTGATCTGCTCCGACATTACGACTGCAGCTTCTTCCAGTGACACTATGTCCGAACTTGTCAGGATCACCACTTCCTCGCCCTGATAGCCCGCTTCCTGAAGCAATGCTTTTGCGCGATCCGCATCGTTGGCATTGTAAACCAGCCGGTCGATGTCGTCCGGATAGTATTCGCTGTCCGGATAGACGAAAGAAGGATTGAGGTTGAACAGGCCATCTGTGGCGATGCCCATAATTTCCTCAGTATTCAGCACTTGCTGTATTGCCTTACGCACCAGGCGATTGTCGGTCGGTGCTCGCTGAACGTTCATGGGAACAAGGTTGATCGAGATGGGCAGGCGGTCATATGTGGTCAGCATCGAGTTCGACGCCAGACGCTTTGCTGCGGGAACCGGAATATCATCGGCAATAGTCAACTCCCCAGCCTGAATTCCACTTACGCGGCTGCTGGCTTCCGAGACGACTTTAAAGATCACTTCATCAAGATAGGCAGTCCGTCGCCCACCATAGCCGTCGCGTCCTTCGTAGCTTTCGTCAGGAACATAATCTTCATAGCGTTTGATACGTAACTGCGTGACGCCATCCCAATCGACGAATTCAAAAGGACCGGTTGCGATCGGAGAGATCTCGTTCGGACCCTTGTCACACTCTTCCGAGGGAATGATGGTGATGGGTGAAGCGGGTGATTTGATCAGTTCGATCCAGCTTGGCATCGATTTGTCGAGCGTCACGATGACGGTGTAAGGATCCGGCGTCTCAATGCGTTCGATAGGTGTGAGCCGGACCTTTTCGGGGCTGACACGAGCGTAACGCTCAAGTGACCGGCGCACGTCCTCTGACGTCATCTCCTTGCCGTTGTGGAATGTTACACCCTGCCTCAGCGTAAAGGTGTACACACGAAAATCGTCTGAAACATCAAGCCCTTTGGCGAGTTGAAGCTTGGGCGCGCCCGTCTCGTCAATCGTTACAAGCGTCTCATAAATATGCATAAGGATATTGCGCGCCGCCTGCGAACGCGAAAAATGCGGATCAATGGTTTCGGTCGCCGCGTTCATCGCAACGATTGCTGTTCCGCCCCGCTTTGGCTCCATGGTTTGAGCGAACGCTCGCAACGAATAGCTCGAGAACTGGCCTGCCAGACCAATCGTGGCAGCGCTTTTAAAGAAGTCGCGTCGTTTCATGGCCATGTTGCAGTTCCCCCGGTGATTATCGCGTTTTGGATTGTTTCCGTGTGGCGTCAGTGCGTTGCATTCTCCCATTGCACGCACCGAACCATCGTATACAATAATACGACTGTCAACAGGGTTCGAATGAGGGAAGCACCATGCCCAAGCCTGAAATTGTGTTCGTGGGAGGTGGCCCGGACTGGTATATCCAACGCTTCGCCGATGATTTCATCCTGCATAGGCTGCATGACGGCGATGCCAGCAAGCTGGAACAGGATGTCAGAGAACGGGTCCGGGCAATCCTGGCTGCAGGGCCAGTGACGGAGTTGCTGATCAACTCGCTGCCCAAATTGGAGCTGATTGTTAATGCCGGCGCGGGATACGACAAGATCGATATGGACGCTGCCATTCAACGCTCGATTGCGGTAACCAACACACCAGATGTAACCGACGCTTGCGTTGCCGACCTTGCGCTTGCCCTCATCCTTGCCACAGCGCGCGACCTGATTGCCGGCGACCGCTTTGTCAGATCAGGACGGTGGTTGCAGGAAGGCTACCCTTTAGTTCGCAAGGTCGGGGGACGCAGGGTAGGCATTCTCGGCATGGGCCGCATTGGACGAGCAATTGCAAAACGTGCCGCGGCTTTCGACATGTCCATCGGTTATCACAACAGGAGACCGGTGCCTGACCAAACACACACATATTTTGATTCACTGATCAAACTCGCAAACTGGTCGGATATTCTCGTCGTAGCCTGTCCCGGAGGCCGTGCCACTTATCACCTGATTGATCGCGCTGTCCTGGAAGCTCTCGGGTCGGACGGAATCATTGTGAATATTTCCCGGGGCTCTGTGATCGACGAACAGGCGATGATCAACGCATTGGATGAGGGAACAATAGCCGGGGCGGGCCTTGATGTGTTCGAGCACGAGCCCGCAGTCCCCCAACGGTTACTCCAAATGGACAACGTTGTTCTGATGCCTCATCGCGGCGGCGGTACGATCGAAACCTGGGAGGATGCTTGCGACTTGGCGAAGGCAAATCTATCCGCTTTCTTCGCAGGGCAGCCGCTTATGACGCCCATCAATGCCAGATAAACGCCTGGTAATTTGATCATTTATGGACTTGTTGGGGCTTGGTGAACCACGGCAGGTCCCACTGACCGTTGATCGTCACGAAGACCTCATCCAGATGCCACCGCCAGAGGCTCGGCCGCGTTCCCAAAACCTGATTTCTGCGGCGAAAACCGGACCGAACCTGTTACACCAGAAACGCACGGTCTCGTGGCTGATGTCGATGCCCCGCTCATGCCGCAGGTCCTCGACATTGCGGAGCGACAAAGGGAACCACCACCAGGCGGATAATTTCGGGCGAAGTTTCGAAGTACCGGAATGGGGGTCGCTGGGTCATTCCGCGACGCTAAGCGACCGCCCTGCCCACCCAAGAATTTGGTTTTGACAGTGCGGTAATGTGAGGGAAACGCGATGAGCTAACCGCCATAGGGCGGCAAGATCAGCCCCTTGCTGCCAAGGCCGGAAATAGCGAACAAACCGCCCGGCGATTGCTGGCCTGTCAACTCGCTGTCGCTTCGGCGCAAGCGTGCAGTGGTGACATACAGCACATCGAGATCCTTGCCGCCGAATTCGCAGCAGGTAGGAAGGTCGCAGGGCATGTCGATTTCCCTCATGAGCTTTCCGTCCGGATCATAGGCCAGCAGCTTGCCCTTGAATGGAATGGTGAGCCAGTAACAGCCATCCGCATCGACCGTGGCGCCATCGACAATGAAATCACGATCGGAAAGATCGATGAAGATCCGGCGGTTCGACACCTCGCCGCTTTCCGGGTCGAAATCGTACACCCAGACCAGATGGGTGTGACTGTCGGTGAAATACATCTTGTCACCATCGGGGCTCCAGGCCAGACCATTGGCGCAACCGACACCGTCAATCACCTTGTGAACGGAATGATCGGTATCGAGCCGGTACAGCGCACCGATTTTCGCGGCCGGCTTGCCCGGCGCCTCGAACATCGATCCGGACCAGAAACGCCCCTGGCGGTCGGTCTTGCCATCATTGAAGCGCGTGTCCTGAAGATCCTGCTCCGGGTCGACAATCGGCGTGAAGCTGCCGGTGTCGGGATCGAAGAAGTGGAAGCCGGTGGCCATCGTCAGCACAAGCCCTCCCGAACGGCGCAGGCCAAGGCAACCGAGGTTTTCCGGCGCGGTCCAACTGCGGTTCTCACCACTTGCGGGATCAAAGCGATAAATCGTTGGACCGTAAATATCGATCCACCACAAGACACCGGCTGAGGGATCCCAGACCGTTGCCTCGCCTAGTTCGGCGCCCGCATCGACGACACATTGGATTTCCATGGCTTCTACTCCCCTCCCTGTGGGCGTGACCTTTTGCGAAACAAAACCTGACCGAGCCTTTGCACCGTCTCGCCGCTTGCGGCCACCGTCACCAATATGACAAGGCCATAAACCACCTGCAATGCTCCACTGCTCAGGTTGAGGGCAGGCAACAGGCCGTTGAGGATCGTCAGGATGAGGGCGCCGGCGACGGTGCCGACGTAGGTGCCGGTTCCACCGAGGATCGATGCGCCGCCGATGGCGACGGCTGCGACCGAGGTAAACAAGTAGGCATCGCCCATGCCCAGATAGGCCTGTCCGGAATAGCCAGTCAGCAGGATGCCCGCCAGGGCCGCGGTAAATCCGGAAATTACATAGGTGGCGATTGTCGTTCGAACCGTGGGCACGCCTGAATAGCGGGCGACCTCGGCATTGTCGCCGACTGCGTAGAGTTGCCTGCCGAAGACCGTCCGCGATAGAACGAATGTTGCCACCACCGCAAGCACCAGCCAGATGAGGCCGAGAACCGGGACAGGACCGATGCGTCCCACGGCGAGATAGGTGATGAATTCGGGCGTCGGCGGCGTCGGGCGACCTCCCGTGAAGACTAGGATGACACCCTGCAGGATGACATTGGTGGCCAGTGTCATGATGATCGGCGGGACGCCGGCAATGGCAACGCCGATGCCGTTGAAGATGCCGACAGCCATCCCCCCGAACAGCACCAGCGGCACCACCCAGGCCAGATTCCCGTCCTGTCCGCCGGCGAGCATCGCCATCGTCACGGCGGCGCAATTGAGCACCCATGGAATGGAGAGATCGATCCCAGCGCCGATGACGACGAAAGTCTGCCCGATGCTGACAATGCCAATGAAGGCGGCGAGGATCACCGTCAGCCTGAGATTGGATTCGGAAAGAAAACCAGGCGAGACGAAGCTCGTCGCAATCAGCAGGATGATGGCGCTTGCATAGGCGAGCAGGATCTGGCTGCGGCCTTCCAGAAGTGATCTCATGAGCTTGAGGCCCTGGTTTTCTTCTCGATGATCGAGGTGACGAGAACGGCGCATAAAAGAATGGCTCCCGAGGCCACCGGCTGCCAGTAGCTGGAGATCCTGAGCACGAAGATCAGATTGCCGATGATAGTGAGGATGAAGGCGCCGATGACGGTGCCAAGCAGGTGTCCGCGTCCACCAAAAAGACTGACGCCGCCGATCACGCTCGCCGCCACCGATGCAAGGATGTAATCGCTACCGATATTGGGCGATCCGGCGCCGATTTGGGTGGTGAGGTAAAGGGCGGCCATGGCGGCAAACAGACCCGACAGCCCATAGCAGACCATATTCACGCGCATTTCCGAGACGCCGGAGAGATACGCCGCCTTGGCACTCGAGCCGACCGCCTTGATGGTCGTGCCGGTGCGGGTGGCGGCAAACCAGACCCAGAACAGCAGCAAGGCAGCAATCAACCAGACCGGCATGACTATTCCGTAAAGCTTTTCATTGGCAAAGCTGATCCACCAGCCGGGAACCTTTCCGCCATCGGTGGGCAACACCATCATTGCCACGCCGCTCAGGATCGACCACATCGCCAGTGTGACCAGGAACGGCTGCAACCGGAAGGTTGTCATGATCCAGCCGTTGAGCGCGCCGATCAGCGCCCCACCGGCAAGCACGATCGCCGACCAGACCATGACCGAAATGGCGCTGTCTCCGACCTGGGTCGCAAATACCGAGGTGCCGAGACTGATGATTCCGCCGATCGACAGATCGATGCCGCCGCGCATCATGACGATGGTTTGCGCCGTTGCCGCCAGCACCAGCGTCAGCGCCGCGGCTGAATCGATGTTGAGCTCTTCGATGGTCAGCACACCGCGCCCGAGCGAGGCGTAGACCATCAGGATAACGAGCAACATCGCAGCCGCAAACAGCAATGACATGTGGTTGCGCATAACCGCCCTGATCCGTCGGCTGGGCGCCCGAGCGGTCTGCATGCTCAGATCGTTTGTCTGTATCGACATCAATCAGTGGCCTCTCGTGTCCAGCACAGCGGCGCTCAGGATCGCTTCTTCGGTGAGATCGGGTGTGGCGATGGTATCGACCGTTTCGCCATTCCGCATGACAATGACCCTATCCGCTACATTGACGAGTTCCGACAGGTCGCTTGAATAAAACAGAATTGCGTACCCTTGCGCGGCAAGCTCGCGCATCAGCCGGAATATCTCGGCCTTGGTGCCGACATCGACCCCGCGGGTCGGGTCGTAGAGCAGCAGCACCTTGGCCCCGGTCAACAGCATCTTGCCGATAACAACCTTCTGCTGGTTTCCGCCCGACAAGGTGCCAACAGTCTGCGCGCGCGAGCCGACCTTGATGCTCAGTTTTTCAATCATCTGATCGACAGCGGAGGCTTCTCGGGTGCGGTCGACAAGCCCCGAGCGTGACAGAAGCGGCAGGATCGACAAGGTCAGGTTCTGTGCCACCGACTTGTCAAGCAGCAGGCCCTGGCCTTTGCGGTCTTCGGGAACCAGGGCGATCCCGTCTTTCCCGGTGAGCGCGTCACGGGGAGAGCCGATATTGGCCGGGCGGCCCCAGAGTTCAACACCGCCTTCTGCCGAAGAGGCGCCGAAGATCGATTGAAACAGTTCGCGCTGGCCATGCCCCTGCAATCCGCCGACGCCGAGAACCTCGCCTTCGCTGAGCGCGAACGACACATCCTTCAATCCCTGCCGGCTGTGCATGCGATCGACGCGGAGCGCAATTCGCCCGGTCTCGCTTGGCGTTCGGTGCGGATAGAGGCTCGCCAATCGACGGCCGATCATCTGGGTAACGATATCATCATCGGACACCGCATCGATCCTGTGGGTTCCGACGGTTTCACCGTTGCGAAAGATGGTCAACCTGTCGGCGACGAAACGGACTTCGGACATGCGGTGCGAGATGAAGATGACAAGACGGCCTTCCTCGGCGATTTTGCGGCTGGTCTTCAGCAACCATTGTGCCTCCGTTGCCGGCAGGGCTGAGGTCGCCTCGTCCAGGATGATGACCCTGGTATTCTTGGATAGACCCTTGGCAATCTCGGTTATCTGCTGTTCGGCCAGATTGAGGCTGCGCAGATCGGCATCAAGATCAAGCGGGGGGAAATTGTAGGCCGTCAGCAGTGCTTCGGAGCGGCGCCGCATCTCGCGCCGATCGACCATGCCGCCAAACTTTCTCGGCTCGCGGCGAAACCAGATATTCTGCTCGACCGTGAGATCGGGAATAACCGAGAGTTCCTGAAACACCGCGGCAATGCCGGCGCTGGCAGCCATGTCGGGGGTTGCCGCGGTGAACGCGGCGCCACCCAGGCTGATAGTGCCACTGTCGGGCCGCAGGGCACCGGAAAGAATCTGGATAAAGGTACTCTTTCCGGCGCCATTTTCGCCCAGCAGCGCGTGAACTTCACCTTCCGCGCCACTGAAAGACGCATTGTCGAGCGCAACGATTCCACCGAAACGCTTCGACAAACCGTTCACATCCAGGAAAACCATCACTCCGCTCCATCGTCTTCGGCAAGTTTCCCGGGAGATTGCAGTTCGGGCAAGCCCGAGCCTTCAGTTGGTGCCGGCGGATTCGGCTGGTGTGATTTCCATCCAGTCCGGCGATACCGGCAAGGTCAGGCCCGGCGCCAGATCGGGGAACGCGTTCTTGCCGTTCTCCAGTTCGACGACATCGGCTTCGGGATGCAGCTTCGACGTGAAGCCCCCTGTTGCCAGGAACGGGCCATTGACCAGGATGTGTCGTTCTTCAGGACGCTCGCCACTGTCGAGGATCTGCACGGCGAGACGGATTGCCTCGGACGACAGATAGGCCGGGTTGGATGCCAGGATGCACTTGGCGCCCTCGGTTTCCAGGCAGGTGAGCGCCGAAACGTTATAGGAAAATCCTGTCACCGGAACCACCGGACGGCCGGCATCCTGCAAGGCCTTGATGGCGCCCGAGCCGTAACCCTGGGTCAGGATGCCGTCGATCTGCGGATGTGCGGCCAGCAGCGAGCCGACGCCGGCCTGCTCCGGTCCGAGCGCATAGTCGCCATTATAGGTGCCCACGACCTCGATATCGGGATAGTTGGACAAAACCCCGCGATAGCCCTTTTCGATATTGGCCGATATCGGAACACCGGCGAGACCGCTGTCGATGATGACCTTGCCCTTGCCGCCGAGCTGATCGGCCATCCATTCGGCCATCACATTGGGAATCCGGTTCCAGTCCGATTCAACCGCATAGGCGCAAGGCGCGGAAATGGTCTGGTCGAAACTGATCACCACAATGCCGGCATCGCAGGCCTTCTGAATGGTCGGATTGAGCGCTTCCGCGGACGCTGCATCGACAAGAATCGCATTGGGCTTGCTGCGGATGATGTTGTTGAGCGAGTTAATCTGCGCCTGAACCGTGCCTTCGACATTCTCGATCCGCAGATCGACGCGGCCGGCAAACGGCTCCTTGTTGGCGGTGACTTCAGCCACGCGCAGCATCTGCTGGCGCCAGTCATTGCCGACAAAGTTGTTGGAGAGATAGATGACATATGGGTCTTCAGCATAAGCGCCGGGCATGGCCGCAGTCGTGGCCGCGGCCAGCACCGCAAAACTGCAAAGAGCGCGGATTGATCTTGATTTCATGATGAACTCCTCCCGTTAACGAATCTCGCCCGACTTCTCCGCCGGGCCGAAGGGCGCCACACCCCGCCGTCTCCCCCCAAAGTCCGTCAGACGATCAGGACGGTGTCAGACATGGCAACCATCGTTAAAAGTTATGCTATTATAATCTTATGGAGAGTCAAGCGGATTTCTGCCGCAACGCCAATCCAGAGTGTCGTTCGATTGATTTGGGGATACCCTACGGTCCCGCACTCGAGGCCTTGTAGGTAATCCGGAATTGCTCGTTGGGGTGTTCAGCGACAGTGTACTCGATCTTTTTCTGATCATCGGTCTCGAACAGCATCTCCACCACAAGGGCTGCGGACCCAGCCGGAATATTCAGATCCGCGGCCATTTCGGCATCGGCGATATCGGCGCGAATGACGACATTGGCGACTGAAACCTCGATCCCCAGCCGGTTCTGCACTGTCCGGAAAATCAAGGTGTCCTTGAAATCACTCTTTTTCAGGCTCGATCCAATTTCCGGTGGGAAATAGGTTGTAACGCGGGTGCGCCGGCCGCCGGGCCCATGCAGGATGCTGCGCAGGCGATAGCCCTTCACGCCCGCCGGCAGCCCGAACCGCTCCTGCAGGATCACGTTGTCCGACCGCTCATAGTCAAGCACTTCCAGCCGGGCGTCCTTGGTGAACATCGCCATGTCGGTGAAATTCTGAAAACTCCAGTTGAGATTGTTGTCCGCGCCGACGCCGGTGACGACCGCCGGCTTGGCGGAGCGCTTGCGAATCAGCCCTGCCGATTCGAGATCACGCAGTGCCTGGCGCACGGTGATGAGGCTGACGGAATATTTGCCGGCGATTTCCGCTTCTTTCGGCAATTCATCGCCGATGGCCAGATCACCCTGCTGGATAGCGCCGCTTAGAACCGAGGCAAGCTGCTGATAAAGCGGGCCGCGTTTTCGCGACAACTCCGCGGTGGGAAGTGCCGCCATTGCGTCCGATAGTTCTGTTGTCCGTGCCAATGCGATCACCCTTCTTGCAAGAGCGTCCAGCTATAATATCATAACACCAGATTCGCCAAGCGCTCAGCAAATCCCGCCAAGCGGATTGGCCAGGTGTTGTCGCAATGCAGCCAACAGGTTGCACTCAGCCTCGCTGAGGCCGTCAGCGTAAACCAGCAGGCAATTGTAGCTGCCGGCCGCTTCATCAATCGAGACAATCAACCGGCGCGCGACGCCCGGCCACAACGGGACAAGCATGGGTGTAAGGCCAGTGTACCGATCGATGCGAACGGACAAGTCGATCTCCCGGTCGTCAAAGCCACTATGATCTTCTTCAGCCAAAAATCGCGTGATGGCGCCGATGGAACGCTGCGCCATGGCCGGACACGCCAGCGGACCATCCGTGCGCTCAAACTGTATTTTCGCCGCTCCGCCTTCACGAAGGCCGCAGTCGTCGGCCGCCACCGCGACCAAACGCAGCACCAGCGCCTCGAAGGCAATTGCTGCGCCGGCCTTGCTGAAATCGTCCAGCAGCGACTTTACCGCCGCGGTCGATCCGGACGCAGCATAGACCGCAATCGAAGTGGGCCTCGGTGCCGGTTGTGTTTCAGCCGTCACCGGACGGTCACGACCTGCTTTGACATCCGCGAGCACGATCCGCCCCTTCGGCCCGGTGCCCGCGATTCCGGCAAGGTCGATATGCCAATCCCGGGCACGATGCCGAGCCAGCGGCGAGACTCTCAAACGCGGCGTGTTGGTATCATGAAACATAAGACTTCCCGGTCCTGGAGAAACAATGGAGTGCAGCCTATCCGGCCGCTCGGGAGATGAAGCCGAGTTCGGCTCCCATCGGAACCACCGATCCCGCAGCCTGATCGATGGCGCTCAGGACGCCTGACGCGGGCGCGTCCACCTCGACCACGGCCTTGTCGGTTTCGATTTCCACCATCACCTCGCCTTCGCTGACGCTATCGCCAACCTGCTTCAGCCATCTGACGACCGTGCCTTCCGACACTGTCAGATCACCGAACGGCATGGTGACGGCTTCGCCATCGCCGCGTGATGCGTGCTGTGCGCCGGGGGCTGCAGCAACCGGCGCAGCCGATTGACTGGACACCTTGGCGGGCGCGACCGGATCGGCCGCAGCAGATGCGGCAAGGCCAGTGACACGCCAGTGCATCGGCACCGGTGCGATTCCCCTGGTCACCTGTCTGGCCGCCTCGATCACTTTCTCGGTGCTGAGCAGCATCGCCTGCTCGAGCCCCGGCGCGAACGGGTGCGAGGTGGGCAGAGAATGCAGCCGGCCAACTGGCGCGTCCAGCTCATCGAAAGCCAGTTCGTTGATCGACTGGGCGATTTCGGCACCCAGGCCGCACATCGCCCAGGCCTCATCGACAATCAGCAGACGGTGCGTCCTGGTCACGCTCTCGACCACGGAATTGATATCGAGTGGCATGATCGTGCGCAGGTCGATGACTTCCACGGAAATCCCCTCCTGCTCCAGCGCTTCGGCCGCCTGTGTTGCCAGATGCACAGCGGTGCCGACCGCGACGATGGTCAGGTCTGTGCCTGCCCTGGCGATCCGCGCGACACCAAAAGGCACATAGTGTTCTCCCTCGGGTACCGGCCCCTTGGAGGAAAACAGTGCCTTGGGCTCGATCATCATCACCGGATCACTTGCCTGTAGAGCGGTTTTCATCAGCCCCTTGGCATCGGCCGGGGTGGAGGGAACACAGACGATCAGGCCGGGCATGTGCGCAAACATCGGGTGGTAGAGACCACTGTGGTGCGGCCCGGCGCTACGCAACGCACCGCCCGCCACGCGGATCACCGCGGGCGCGCTCATCTGCCCGTCACTCATGTAGCGAAGTTTAGCCGCCTGGAGAAAGATCTGCCCCGCGGTCTCGAACACGAAATCGGCAAACATCAGGTCTGAAACGCTGCGCACCCCGGTTGCCGATGCGCCGATCGCGGCGGCCGTGAAACCCTGTTCGGAAATCGGTGTATCGACCATCCTCTCGGCGCCAAACTCCTGCCAGAGGTTTTTTGTGTGGGCGAAACTGCCACCGCGCTCGCCGGTGCCTTCGCCAAAATAGATGATGTGCGGGTTTTCGCGCATTTCCTCGGCAATTCCGTCACGCACGGCATCGAGCCACCCCTGGACGACCGTTGCCCCTGCTGCGGGAGCGGCCAAAGCCTTGGGCGGGTTGATCGGTTCGGCAAACACATTGCGGGTTACCGTCGACGGATCCGGCGGCGGCGATGTGCGCGCGAAATCGAGCGCATCGGCAACAATTGCTTCTATTTTTGAATCGATTTCCGCAAGCACCGCCTCGTCGGCCGCCTTGAATTCGGCGATCAGGCGCCGCCTGAACATATCGATCGGATCGCGCTTGAGCCATGCATCGATCTCTTGCTGATCGCGGTAGGTGCCGACAACCGGGTCGCCTTCATGGTGACCGACCACCCGATAGGTCTTGCACTCCAGCAAGGTCGGTCCCTGCCCGGAACGAGCGCGTTTCGTTGCCGCTTCCATCGCCTGGTAGACGGCGAAGACATCATTTCCATCGACCGCGAAGGCGGGAAGGCCGTAGGCTTTGGCTTTCTCGGCAATTTCGGGGTTGAGCGTCACATCCGACAGTGGGGTGGCGGTCGCATAGAGATTGTTCTCACAGACGAAGACGGTGGCGGATTTCAGCACTGCGGCGAGATTGACCGCCTCATGAAACGCGCCATGATTGCTGGCGCCATCACCGAAGAACGCCACACCGATGTCGTCGGTTCCGCGCAGGCGGGCACCCAGACCGATGCCAACCGCATGGCCAATTCCGGCCGCGACGATGCCGTTGGTGCCAAACAGTCCGACACTCTTGTCGTAAAGATGCATGGTGCCGCCACGGCCGCCGCAGATGCCCCCGGACTTTCCGAACAGTTCCGCCATGACCCGGCGTGGCTGCGAGCCCTTGGCCAGAGCGTGACCATGCCCCCGATGGTTCGATGTCACCCAGTCGGTCGGCCGCAAATGGGCGCAGATCCCCGCGCCGGTCGCCTCTTCGCCAATATAGAGATGGAGAAAGCCCGGGGTTTCGCCCTTCCGACATGCGGTCTGCGCGACGGTTTCAAAACGCCGCAGCAACACCATGGTTTCGTAGAGATCCAGCAAAACAGCGTCATCTGGTTTGTTTGAACCTTTCGCAGATCCACCCTCCACCGGATTTCCCTTCGGTTTTTCGCTGTCCAACACTTTTACATCCTCCACCTGAAAACCGAAGCGTGGGCAAACCCCACACGCTCGCCCTTAGCCTAGTGAATTTCATATAAGTATAATAGTATAATGTCTAGTGTCGACTTATGCGAATGGGGAAGCGAGCACGGTATCGTGCCGCGCCATCGCGCACCGCACGTCCAGGCCCAACAGTATTTCACATGGGGTTTCGCGCGGGCTCACTACACAGCAATTGGCCCAGGCTAGGTGGCAGGCCGGGTCAGAAATTGCGCCCGTACCCGACACTCCAGCCGCCATCGACGCACAAAAGCTGGCCATTAGTGTAGGAATTGAGCGGGTCGCAGAAGAACAGAACCGTATTGACGATGTTGTCGTGGGTGCCAGTTCTTGGCAGCGGGACATGTCGCAAGAAGGCAGGATCGCCGATGATGTTATCGCCGTCAGCGACATGACCGACACCGACCGCATTGACCTGAATTTTTGCACCATAATCCATCGCCAGCACCCGCACACAGGAATAGGCCGCAGCCATAGCCTGCGAATATTCGCGGCGATGGCGGATCGGCACCGCCGCGGCGGCGGAGAGAACCACCACGATGCGGCCGCCGCCGCGCGCATGCATTGCTTTTGCTATCCGTTCCAGTTGGGCGCATATCTGCGTGAGAGCAGGGACCTGTGCGGCCGGGTCCAGCGGCAAGACGGCCACGGCAATATCGCTGGCTTCGGGGTTGAGGCTGGAGGTCGCCCCCTGCGCGCGAAGCGCATTGCCGATTGCCTTAGCCACTGCGCAGCTTTCGCCCAGTACGGACGATCTTGTGTCATCTGGCAGGGTAATTCTCATCCAGACCTCCCACATTTCCCTGCGTGTTGCATGGTATCTCCTACCCAGCAGCGCCCGTTCACCCTGATCATGACGCACCAATGGCGGAATAGCCGGCGGTCCAGCCACCGTCGACGCACAGAACCTGCCCGTTGATGTAGCCCGCTTCTTCAGATGCCAGAAACAGGGCCACTTCGCCGATCTCTTCGGGCTGACCCGGACGGCCTGATGGAATATGGGTCATGAATTCCTTCGCTTTTTCCACGAACGAACCGTCGTCGTCGTAGAAAAGCTGCCGGGTCACCGCCGAGGCGATCGACCCCGGGGCGATCGCGTTGGTCACAATTCCGCGCGGCCCGAATTCCAGCGCCATTACCCGAGTCAAATGCGCCACGGCGGCCTTGGCTGCGGCGAACGGCGCCTGCAGGCGCATCGCCGCGACACCAACAACGGAACCGATATTGATGATACGTCCGCCGCTGCTGTTGCGGCCCAGCAGGTCGACCGCCGGTCCGGTCATCCGGAACAACCCGTCAAGATCAATGCCGATGATCCGGCTCCATTCGTCGGCAGGATAGTCGTCCAGCGTTACCCGATGTTTGACACTGTTGACGCCAGCATTGTTGACGAGAATATCCAGTCTCCCGAAGGCATCCATGGTCGCCGCAAGCGCATTGGCGACGGAAGCATGATCGGTGATATCGGTCGCAACCGCAATTGCATCGGGTAGTTCGGCTGCCACACCCCGGGCGGCTTCCTCATCGATATCGGCGATTACAAGACGCGCGCCATTGGCCGCCAGACGCCGGGCGATGGCCGCGCCGATCGCGCCGCCACCACCGGTTACGATCGCCACTCTGCCGGTCAAGTCGCATTGCATGGCTGTGCCCTTTCCATGGCCGTTTCCCTCACCCACGCACTATCCGCTGGCAGGTACAGGACAGCGCGGTTCCCTGCCTGCCAGGCCGCGGGCGATTTCATCGGCTACACAGGACTGCAACTTGTCAATCGCCGAATCCGAGTACCATGCCGCATGCGGCGTGAGGGTAAGGTTTTCCAAGCCGCGGAACGGGTGGTCGGCCGCCAATGGTTCGGCCTGAAACACATCAAGTGCCGCAGCGGCAATGGTCCCAGCCTGCAACGCCACCGCCAGCGCTGCCTCATCGATCAGGTCGCCGCGTGCCGTGTTGATCAGGATGGCGCTGTTTTTCATTTGCGCCAGCGCAGAACTTGAAATGATGTGTCGGGTCTCGGCAGATGACGGCAGATGCAGGGTTAGCACGTCGGCCTGTGCAAGCAGGGTCTCCAGATTTGATGCATGCTCGGCGCCCAGTTGAGCTGCATCCTGATAGGACAAGGCGGGGTCGCGGATCAGAAATCGGAAACCGAATGGCTTCAGGCGCTCGAGCACGGCGCGACCAATCCGTCCAAGACCGAGAAAACCGATACATGTTTGCGAGAACGCCGGCATCGGCCGGGCACGAGCGACCGCGCTCCACTCGCCAGCCCGCACACTTCGGTCGAGATCCGCAACCTTGCGCAGCCGCGCAAGGATCAGCGTTGCCGTGTGGTCGGCAACTTCATCGGTGCAATAATCGGGAACATAGGCGACCGGGTGATTGTTCCGGAGGGCCGAGGCGATGTCGATATTGTCGTATCCGACGCCATAACGAATGATGCGCGCCCCCGGCGCCAGCCCGGCGATGGCTTTCGCGCTCAGCGGCGCAAACTGCACAGCCACCACCGTGGCCCCAGCGACCGCATCGATAACCTCGGTTTCACTGGCGCACTGGAAGGCGGCGAACCGGGCCTTGCCGCTGGCCGCTGCGGCTTCTTCCCTGGCGAGGGTCGGAAACGTGTAATCGGTGACGACGACATAAGGCAATGGCTGGTTCTTGCTCAAGGCTTCCTCCCTGGATTCTTGCGCAATGCGGATTATTGATGTAAGTATTATACTATTATGTTACTTGTCAATCACATGCTTGCGACACCTGGTACGCGTCGGCTTATCCAGCTTCCGTATCTTGCGTTCGATGATTGCGGGTTGTGATCACCGTCGTGGACCGCGATCACGGTCCCAGTGACGTAGGAAACAGGCTGTTTGTCCGCCATGTAGAGGAGGCGCCCGCAGGTCCTGTCAAGCAAATCGAATTAAGCCGAGCAGGCTCGTCGGGTAAGATCTGGCCATGAACCAGCGATCCCCATTCCTGTACTTAAAAACCTCGCCCGAGATCATCCGACCGGCAGTGATGATGCATGAACGGTGCCCTTTGCCGGCAATTTGACATTCGGTATACCGTATGTACTACTCTGTGAGCTAACTTAATTTTGCACCGAACACGGATAGGATACACCATGAGCGATTATCGCAAGGGCGACCTCGGGTCGTCAATTTTGCCGCAGTCTCGGCGGTCATTCTTGAAGACCATGGCAGCAACCGGTTTATCCAGCGCGACCCTTGTCGGGCTGTCGAGTGTATTGCCGGCGCAGGCGCTCGCGCAGGACGGAGTGCCAGCCGGCACTTTAACCTTTGGCAACGCGGAGCCGCCAACAGCCAACTACTGGGATCCGGCCGCTGGCTTTGGCCTGGTGGATGAACAGGTCGCCTCGCTGGTGCACGACACCCTGCTTTCCCACGACGAGGCAGGCACGCTGCAGCCCTCGCTGGCAACCGAATGGGAACTCAAAAGCCCCACCGTGGTTGCGCTGACACTGCGCAGCGATGCCAAGTTCCATGACGGAACCCCGGTGACGGCGGAGGACGTGAAGGCTTCAATCGACCGGCTTGGCGCAGGCTCGCTGGCGCAGGCAATGGTGGTAACGCCGGGCATCTCCGTCAATGTGACGTCGCCGACGGCGATCGAAGTGGTGTCGCCGACCGCATTTGGCGTTGTGCTGAGCGCTTTGGGCTTCGTCAAGATTTTGCCCAAGGCCAATATCGATGCGCCGGACAACTTCAAGAGCGGGGCATTGGGATCAGGGCCGTACAAGTTCGTGTCCTATACCGGCAACGATGTGACCCTGGAGGCAAATCCGGACTACTGGGGCGGTGCCCCGAGAATCAAGACCGTCACGTTCCGCTATATCGAAGACGCACAGGCCCGTATCAACGCGCTTCTGTCCGGTCAGGTTGATATCCTCAGCCGCGTGTCGTCCGATGATCTTGATCGGGTTCAGGGTAACGATGAATTCCACACCGTGAATATTTCGCCACCTGCACAGATCGTCGCGATCTACCAGCACAATGGCCCGCTCGGCGATCTCAAGCTGCGCCAGGCCATGGCACATGCTATCGATCGCGAAGGCATCGCAAAATCGATCATGGGCGGTTACAACCCGGTGCCGTCATCGAGCCTGCCAACCAACTCCCCATTCTACACGCCACTTGAACCAAAATTTGAATACGATGTGGAAAAAGCCAAGGCGCTGCTAGCCGAATCTGCTTACCCCGACGGGGTGACACTCCGCATGTCGACATCGACATTGGTGCCACATCAGATCGAAATCGATCAGATAATTGCGGCATCGCTGCAGCAAATTGGTATCAAGGTTGAAATCGAAAGGCTGGAAGTCGGCGCATTCCGTTCTTCCTACAATACCTACGATATCAACCTGAACACGCTGGCAACCTTCACCGGTGATCCAGACTTCCTGCTCGGCTTCTATACATCCGACCTTGGCGAGGCCGTGTTCCACTACAATGACGAAACCTACAATGAATTGCACGCCGCCCAGCGGGCTGCGACACCGGATGTTCGTCCGGCGGCGGTCACAGCGGCTGCCCAGTATTTGTGGGACAATCAGGCGACACTCTATCTGGCGGACGAGGTTTGGTACTTCATCGTCAACCAGCGGGTTGAAGGTTACACGCGCGTACCGCTGATCGGTGAGCCGATGGTGGCAAAGGCCTCTGTCACCACCTAACCTTGAAGAGGAGGCGGAGCACGCTCCGCCTCCTCTTCGCGCTAACCCTCGGAGCCTATCGTGGGCACATATGCTTTCCGAAGAATCCTCCAGTCGATCATAATCGTCGCGGTGATCGCGGTTTCGGTTTTTCTCGTATTGCGCCTCTCGGCCGGTGATCCCGCGCGCATCAGAGCGCCGGTATTTGCGCGCGCCGATGTGATCGAACAATACCGGCGCGAGTTCGGTATTGACCGTCCGCTGATCGAGCAACTGGGCTCCTTTATCGGCAACGCGCTTCGCGGCGACTTCGGCGATTCCTTTCGGTTCCAGGCCCCGGTGATGGATCTCATCCTTCAGGCATTGCCCAAGACGTTGATGCTTGCTGGCGTGTCACTTGCGTTGTCATTGTTCATTGCCGTTACACTCGGCAGTATAGCGGCACTCAGACCGAAATCTTTCTGGGGCTGGCTGAGTTCGGCGCTCGCAGCATTTGGTCAATCGGCTCCGGTGTTCTGGACCGGCGCGGTGCTGGTACTGATTTTCGCTGTTGGTCTGCGCTGGCTGCCATCGGGAGGATTTAACGGGCCGCTCAGTCTTGTGCTTCCCGCAATCGCCGTGACGCTCTCGATCCTGCCGACGCAATTGCGCGTGTTGCGCTCATCGATGGAAGCAGTGCTGAAGGAGGAGTTCATTCTCACCGCCACGGCGTTCGGCATGCGGCAAAGCCGCATTACCTTCGTCTATGCGCTCAAAAATGCATGTCTTCCGCTGCTCACAGTTATCGGTGTCGACGTCGGCTACCTGCTTGGCGGCGTGATCGTCGCCGAAGTGGTGTTCGCATTCCCCGGCATCGGTGAACTTGCATTGGTGGCGCTCAACGCCCGGGACTATCCGCTGATCCAGGGCATCACAATAATCACGGCAAGCACGTTCGTCATCGTCAACCTGCTGATTGATCTGCTTTACTCGCGGATCGACCCGCGCATTCGAATGGAACAATCATGAATATTCTCGCCATAGGCGCACACCCTGATGACATAGAGTTGCAGTGCGCAGGCACCCTGGCGCTTTATGCTGCCCAGGGCCACAAGGTCTTCATGGCCATCGCAACAAACGGAAACGTCGGATCACCGCACCTCAGCCGCGATGAAATTGGAGCGGTCCGCCATAAGGAACAAATTGCATCCTGCGCCTTGATCGGGGCGGAGTTGATCTGGATGGATTTCGACGACGAATGGTTGTTCAATGATCGACCGACCCGAACGCGCTTCATTGATGCGATCCGTCAGGCCGACCCGGACGTGATGATCATTCATGGCCGGACCGACTATCATCCAGACCACCGGGTTTCCGGTCAGGTCGCTGAGGACGCGCGGATTCCGGCATCGGTGCGCCTGGTCGAAACGAGCCTGCCGCACATCAACAAGGTCCCTCACCTTTTCTATATGGACAATCCCGTTGGCCTGGAGTTCGAGCCAGAGGCCTATGTCGACATTTCCTCGGTAATCGAGACAAAGCGAAAGATGCTGCTGAGCCACGAAAGTCAGGATTCGTGGATTCGTGCCGTGTTTGGCGAACATACCTCGATCACCGACATGATGGAGAAAAATGCGGCGTCGCGGGGCAGTGCTGCCGGAGTTGCCTACGCCGAGGGTTTTCGAGAGGTCAAAACCTTCCCCAGAACGGGTTCATTTGGCCTGTTGCCGGGCATCGGAATGTGACCATGGCTGCGAGCAGTTCCACTCCTCAACCGGCGAACCGGGCTGGATGGGCGAAGCGCTTCAATCCCAATATTGCCTTGAGCACGGGCGTTGTGCTGCTGACTGTCATGGTGGTTTCGGCCATTGCCGCGCCGCTTCTTGCGCCATCTGGCCCCACCGCCGTCGACCTTTCATCGGTGAAGTTGTCACCGAGCCTGGACCACTGGTTTGGCACCGATGCCATCGGCCGGGACGTATTGGCGCGTGTGCTGTTCGGTGGTCAGGTTTCACTGCTTGTGGCCAGTGCGGGCATGGTGGGATCGCTGACGCTGGGCACGGTGATGGGCATGCTGGGCGCGTTCGGGCACCGGTTCGTACGGCCGGTGGTCGACCGCGCGATTGATGTGCAGCTGGCTTTTCCATACGTGCTTCTGGCCATCGCCATCACCAGCGCCGTGCGCCCATCGACGCCGGTATTGATCTTGTTGATGGTGCTTGCTGCCTGGGCGGGTGCTGCACGTGTTGTACGGTCGATCGCGCTGCAGGAACGGGGCAAGGATTATGTCAAGGCGGCCGAAGTCATTGGCGCGTCAAAGCTGCGCATTGCCGCTTTTCATGTGTTTCCTTCCGTCCTCCCCAGCCTGATGGTGCTGGCCGCCATGCAAATGGCCGCCATGATTGTGTTTGAAGCGACGCTGTCGTTTCTGGGGATGGGTGTGCAACCACCGACGCCGTCCTGGGGCGGCATCATGCTCGATGGAAAAAATTACATCACAAGCGCCTGGTGGCTGACATCGCTTCCCGGACTGGCCATCGTTGTAACGTCATTAAGCCTGGTGTTGATCGGTGACGGCCTTCAGGCGCGGACAGACGCTGCACGACTGCGCGAAGGAGACGAATAATGAGCGGCGAACAGGTTCTTTCTGTCGAAAATGTCTCCGTCAGCTTTCCGGGCAACGACGGCCCGTTATGCGTGGTCAAACAGGTCTCGTTTGGGTTGAACGCCGGAGAATGCCTTGTCATCGCCGGGGAATCCGGATCGGGCAAGTCGATGATTTGCAGAACGTTACTGGGCATTGTGCCTGACCAAGCGAAAGTCGCGGGAACGCGCATCGACTGGCTTGGGCGTGACCTGCTGACCTTGGAATCCAAGGATTGGCGCGCGATCAGGGGAGCCGAGATCGCCATGATTTTCCAGGACCCTACTGCGGCGCTGAACCCGTTGATTACCGTCGAACATCAGATCAGCGATACGATCAGAGATCATCGCCGCTGTACCCGTTCCGAGGCGCGCGCCAGAACAATTGAAGTGTTGGGCATGGCAGGGTTTCCCGATGCCGAGCATCGCATGAAAAGCTATCCGGCCGAATTGTCTGGCGGTTTGCGTCAGCGTGTCGCCATTGCGTTGGCGCTCTCCTGCAGCCCCAAACTGATCATCGCCGATGAGGCCACAACCAATCTGGATGTTTCCATCCAGGCGCAAATTGTGAAACTGCTCAAGGATTTGCAGCGCGATCTGGATCTGGCCCTGATCTTTGTGACCCATGATCTCGGGCTTGCTGCCGAAATCGGCGACAAACTCATGGTCATGTATGCGGGCCATTCTGTGGAAACAGGCAAGGTACGTGATGTGCTCGATGATCCTTGCCATCCCTATACGCGGGGCTTGTTGCGCTCAGCGCCAACACTGAAATCCAGTCGCGACAATCCACTGCGCCCGATTCCGGGACAATCACCGAAACCCGGCAGCATTGGCGAAGGCGCGCCGTTTCGCAGCAGGTGCCCGGTGGTCGTTGACGGGGTTTGCGAGGTCAGTTGCCCGGATTGGACGGAAGCGGGTCCGGATCATCTAGTCGCGTGTCACCGCTTCGCCCGGGATGGACGGGAGGGGTTGCAATGAATGCGCTGCTTGAAGCCCGCAATGTCGTCAAGGTGTTCACAACCACACGGGAAGGCAAGACTCAGAAAATTCAGGCCGTGCGAAACGTCAGCATCAACATACACCCTGGTGAAATAGTCGGACTTGTTGGCGAAAGCGGGTGCGGAAAATCGACGATCTCACGGATCATGATCGGCATTGAACCCTCGACGTCAGGCAGCGTGATTTACGAAGGGAAGGAAGTGCGAACCCGGGCTGACTGGAAGGCGCTGCGCCGTCATGTCCAGTATGTTTTCCAGGACCCGTTTACAGCCCTCTGCCCGACAATGCGGATTGGCGATGCCCTGGCCGAGCCATTGATAATCCACCGGATCGGAATCCCTCGGGAGCGCGTCGACCGGGTGGCGCATATGCTGGAGATGGTGGGTCTGCATCCCGACATGGCCCGTCGCATGCCGAGCCAACTCTCGGGAGGCCAACGGCAAAGGGTGAATTTGGCACGCGCGCTGATGCTGGAGCCGAAAATCCTGATCTGCGACGAAATCGTGTCCGGTCTGGATGTCTCTGTGCAAGCGCAAGTCCTGCAATTGCTGATCGACTTGCAGGAAAAGTTGGACTTGAGTCTGATGTTCATTTCACACGATCTACGTGTAGTACACTACCTGTCTAGTCGGGTGCTCGTGATGTATCTGGGTGAGATTGTCGAACAAGGCCCTACAAAGGTCGTTTTTGATAACCCCGAAGATGCCTATACACGATCGCTACTGGCAGCCATTCCAGACCATTCACGCCGATCGGCGGCGAACACTTAAGACAAGGACTAGTAATGCCCATTTCAACTGAGAGAGGTTCCGGTGCTCTGTCACCGATCACCCGCCCCAAGTCGACGGCGGAAGAAGTCGAGGACCGCTTGATCATGGCGATCGCCCGTGGCGACAAGGTCGCAGGAGAACGGATCACCGAGGCCGAATTGGCGTCAGCGTTGAAAGTCAGCAGGGTCCCTGCCCGCGAAGCGATGCAGAAACTCAATCTGCGCGGTATTCTAGTTGGTGGGGCTTCCCGCGGACTGCGCATCGCTGACTACGGACCGGAGCGGCTGGAGGAACTGATGGAGCTGCGCCTCAGCATCGAAAAAATCGTGCTGCGGCAACTCATGAAGGAAGGCGCAGACAATTCTGCACTGATCACCGATCTTGAACGGATTGTGGCCGGTATGGCGTCCTTGTCGAATTCCGGTGATCCAGTCGAGTTGGGGTCGATCGATCTGGAATTCCACCGGACAATCATGCGCTATTCTGAAAAGAGCCTCGCTGCCCAGATCTGGGAAGGTCTGGCTCAACACATGCTGATCGTCTTTTGCCGCGACTGGAATGATGCGTTTGATCGCACGGGTGAAGTCGCGCTGCACGAGACCCTTATCAAATTCCTGCGCGAAGGAGACGTCAAAGACGTCGAATCCGTACTCACTCAACACTATTCGACGCCGTTGGAACGGCCACGAATGAAGAGCTGAAAGGCTGGTAGTCGATGGCGGATACGCTGCAAAAATCCGAGGCGCTTTCCGGGCGTGTTGCACTTGTGACAGGTGCTGCACGTGGTATCGGACAGGCCATTGCCACACATCTTGCACGGATGGGCGCGAGCGTCGCACTGGTTGATCGTGATCACGAAGAACTGGAGGAAGCGACGGCTACGCTTGCCGCAGACGGACATGACGTGCTGGCAATAGTTGCAGACATCACCGACGAAAATGACTTGGCCAGAATGCAAACAGCGGTGGCTGATCGCTGGGATCAGCTGGATATTCTGGTCAACAACGCTTCCATCCTTGATGCGACACCGATCGCCGAGCTGACGCGATCACGTTATGATCAGGTGCAAGCGGTCAACCAGAACGCCGCCCTGTGG
This sequence comes from Hoeflea algicola, assembly GCF_026619415.1. Taxonomy (NCBI): domain Bacteria; kingdom Pseudomonadati; phylum Pseudomonadota; class Alphaproteobacteria; order Hyphomicrobiales; family Rhizobiaceae; genus Hoeflea; species Hoeflea algicola. The sequence goes on along the minus strand of NZ_JAOVZR010000001.1, from coordinate 4,371,559 downwards.
GTGACTCTGGGATTGCTGGAAATGCTGCGAAAATCGAAGACTGGCCGCGTGGTCAACATCGCCTCGATTCTGGGGATCCGCGGCGCCGAGGATACATTGCCTTATTCGACGGCAAAGGGCGGTGTGGTCAACATGACGCGCGGGTTGGCGGTCGATCTTGCCTCAGACGGCATATTGGTCAACTGTATTTGCCCCGGTTTTGTCGACACGCGCATGGCGTTGCTGCCCGATGGCAGTGGCCACGAACATCAGACAGACTGGTTCCAGGATATCTATATCAAGTACGGGCGCATTCCATTGCGCCGTGCAGCTGACCCCGCTGATATTGCCGCTGCGGCAGCTTTCTTTTGCGGCGATGATTGCCGCTACGTCACGGGTCAGGTCTTGCTGGTTGATGGCGGCGTCTCTGCCACATTCTGATTGGAAGAGCCATGAGTATCCAATCAAGAGTATTGCTTGTTCCAATCGGTTATGGCTGGAATAAAGCCACCGAACTGGCGAAAGATCTGCAGACCGTGTTGAGCGGCAAGTGAGCGCGCCTGTGCGCATTGCGGCCGGTGATCTGAGCCTGGATTTGCGCCCGGAACTCGGCGGTTCGGTTTCCTCATTTCGGTTAGACTCGGGCCCCGGCCCGTTCGATTTGATGCGGCCGCTGGCTGCGCCGGAAGGTGCCGCCCCGCACGCGCTCCATTCCGGTATGTTTCCAATGGTTCCGTTCGCCAACAGCATTCGCGACAATGCGTTTCGATTTGACGGCGCCAGATACTCAATCTCCCCCAACATGCCGGATACGCGCCTGAACTACCACGGATCAGGCTGGCAGCTTCCGTGGCGTGTTGCGCGGCACGACGCCTCTCGGGTTGATTTGGTGCTGGAGGACGCGACGGTCGATGACGTCTATTTGTTTGCCGCACGTCAGACGTTCGCGCTAACGCCGCACACTCTGACAGTTGAACTGGCGGTTGAAAACCGGAGTGAGCGGACAATGCCGTTCAGTTGCGGTCTGCATCCCTGGTTTCCGCGTCATCGGGGGGCAATGGTGAGATTTAGCGCCGGTTGGTACTGGGCGGAGGACGCCGAAGGCCATGCCACAACCCTCACAGCACCGGAAGATGACACGGATTTTGGCGACTGGAACGCGCCGCCAACCATCTATCAGAACAAATGCTTCACTGACTGGAATGGCGTGGCGGAAGTCCTCTGGCCAGACGCGGGAATTCTGTTGCGCATGAGGGGCGATCCTTTGATGAATCACTTGATGTTTCATGTACCGCCGAACGGCGCCCCGGTATTTTGCCTTGAGCCGCAAACCAACGCGCCTTGCGCATTCGACGATTTGGAACGTGGTGTAGTCAACAAGGGGGTGCATTTGCTCGCGCCCGGACAGGACCTCAGCGTTTCTTGTCGTTTCGAGGTGCGCACAGATCTACCCCTCAATCAGACCTGATCTGCCAGGTTTGCGTAGTTTACCCGTGAAAACCTGGATTCTGTATCTCTGCCCACGATAAATCCTGTTGCTGATCTCGTCTAAAGCTTGCGACCCATTTTGGTATATCGTATGCAATAAGACGAAAACCATCGAATGAACTCCATAAGGGGCCGATGCATCAATGCCGCAATTTGAAGTCCCGGGGTTCAAAACGAGCCAAGCAAGAACAAGAAGGCAGGAACCATGAAGATCGAGAGTGTGGATTTTTTCTACCTGGCTATGCCCGAGGTCACCACCGCCGCTGATGGCAGTCAGGATGCCCTGATCGTACGGGTGACTGCCGGGGGGCATGTGGGCTGGGGAGAGTGTGAAGCATCACCATTACCTTCGATCGCTGCATTTGTGACGCCGATGTCGCATGGCGCCTGCCGTCCGGTTTCGGATTCGGTGCTCGGCCAGTCCCTTGATGACGCCGAGGATATAAAACGCATCGCCGACCTTTTGGCTTACAACAGCATGGACCTTCTGCAAGCCGCGCACACGTGGTCGGGCATTGAAATGGCGCTGTGGGATTTGCTCGGGCGCGCGCGATCTCAACCGGCCTGGCAGTTACTGGGCTATTCCGAAAACCACCCAAAGACCCCCTACGCTTCCGTGCTTTTCGGCGCTACTGCTCAGGAAACCCTGGAGACCGCAGTGGCCATGCGCGGACGCGGGTTCAAAGCCGCAAAATTCGGATGGGCCCCCTTTGGCGACTCGCTGGAAGGCGATGTCGCGCATCTGGACGCAGCCCGTGAGGGATTGGGCACAGACGGGATTTTGTTGGTTGATGCTGGTCAGATATTCGGCGAGGACGTCGACGCGGCGGCATTGCGGCTCGATGCAATGGAACGCAATCGCGTGACATTCTTTGAGGAACCGTTCGGCGGCTCAGCATTGCGTGCTTATGCCGGGCTCGTCGCCAAAGCGCAAACCGTGAAAATCGCTGGTGGCGAAGCCGCACATAACCGGCATATGGCAGAGCACCTGATCGACTTTGGCAAAGTTGGCTACATTCAGATTGATTGCGGCCGCATTGGCGGACTCTGGCCGGCCAAATTGGTTGCCGACTATGCCGATCAGCGCGGCGTAACCTACATAAATCACACTTTCACATCCAACCTGGCATTGAGCGCCTCCCTGCAACCCTTTGCGGGTTTGGAAAACCACAAGATCTGCGAATATCCAACTACCCTGCAACAGTTGGCAGCAGATCTGACGGTCAATCACATCGAGCCAGACGAGAATGGCGAAATCAGAGCCCCGGATGCGCCTGGCCTGGGCATGGAGATCAACACCGCTACCTTGAAGCAATATGCCGTCGACGTGGAAATCAGGGTTGGTGGCAAGACGCTGTTCTCGTCGCCCACCAAATAGTCTGAGCGGAGAATTCCAAGACGACCCAAATCGACCTGAATGAACAATTGGCGGTCGCCGCCAGCAGCTCGAATAGCGCTAGCCTTGGAGATACCGAAAACGCGCGCCAATACATCCGATGGATTTCGATACCCCGTTCGCTACGCTGCTTTTCTCCATCAACACTATGCGGGCTTACGGACGATCAGAGGTGAGGAAATGGGTGATCCATTAATCCAGGTTTCCGGGTTGACTGTTCGTCTCACCGGCAAAGATGCGGCGACGCTGGTGGACGACGTGTCGTTTTCATTATCGGCGGGCGAAGTGGTCTGCATCGTCGGGGAGAGCGGATGCGGCAAGACCGTGACCGCGCGGTCCATAATCGGATTGAACCGCCACGATCCGCGTATTTCCCTGTCGGGCGAGATCATGTTTGACGGTCGAGATTTGCTCACGCTGGATGAAGTGGCGATGCGTCGTGTGCGTGGCGCGCAGATATCGATGATCTTTCAGGATCCGATGACCTCGCTCAATCCGCTTCACACGATCGGCGAGCAGATTGCCGAGGCAATCAGTGTCCACGAGCGGCTTACGCCCGAGGCGCTGAGGTTGCAGACCATCGATCTGTTGAGCCAGGTCGGCATTGCCAATGCCAGCGGCCGTGTTGACGAATATCCGCATCAGTTTTCCGGTGGAATGAGACAGCGGGCCATGATCGCCATGGCATTGGCATGCAGGCCGGCATTACTGATCGCCGACGAACCGACGACCGCCCTTGACGTGACCACACAAAGGCAAATTCTGGCGCTGTTGTCACAGCTCAAGGACGAATACGGCATGGGTGTAATTCTGATTACCCATGATCTTGGCGTGGTCGCCGAAATCGCCGATCGGGTGATGGTCATGTATGCTGGCCAATGCGTTGAAATGGGCCAGGTGCGTTCTGTATTCAAATCACCGAGCCATCCCTATACGGCGGGTCTGCTGGCATCCATCCCCGCTGCCAACCGGGTGCGCAGTGCCCGTCTTCCTTCAATCAGGGGAACCCCGCCGCTGCTGAGCGAAGGGCGACCAGAGGGGTGCGCCTTTCGTGCGCGCTGCGACTTTGCGTTTGAAAAGTGCCTGGAATCACCAGGCCTGAAACCGGCGGGCCAGGATGCGGATCACCTGCAACGCTGCTGGTTGTCACATGAAGAAAAACAGCAGGTCTTGAAACCGGCAGATGCAGGAGCAAAAGGATGAGCGCCCGGGATGGTGGACCGTTTCTGAAAGTTGAAGCGCTGACAAAGCACTTTGAACGCCGGAAGAGCCTGTTCGGTGCAAAATCCCGTGTCTATGCCGTCGATGGCGTTTCGTTCGAAATTGCGCAAGGCGAAACTTTGGGCCTTGTCGGCGAATCCGGCTGCGGAAAGTCCACTCTCGGCCGCTGCGTTATCCGCCTGCTGGAGCCCAGCACGGGGCAAATCGAATTTGAAGGGCTGGACATCACCCACACGCCGATGGCCCGGCTAAGGTATTTGCGCCGCCGTCTGCAACTGATCTTTCAAGACCCTTATGCCAGCCTCAATCCACGCAAGAAAATCGGCGCCACCCTAACCGGCGCTTTGAAATTGCATGGCATCGGCGCTGACCGTGAAGAGCGTAAACAGCGCGCGCAAAAATTGCTCGAGCGGGTCGGTTTGCCGGCATCTTTCTTTGACAGAATGCCCCGAGATCTGTCCGGCGGACAACGTCAACGGGTCGGGATCGCCCGCGCATTGGCTCTTGATCCCAAGTTCATCGTCGCGGACGAACCGGTATCGGCGCTGGATGTGTCGGTTCAGGCCGAGCTGCTCAATTTGCTGAAAGAACTGCAGGCCCAACTCGACCTCACCCTTTTGTTCATTTCCCATGATTTGGGAGTCATCCGTCATATGGCTGATCGGGTCGCCGTCATGTATCTGGGCAAACTGGTGGAGGTGGCACCGGCGGATGCCTTTTACGAGGCGCCCATGCACCCCTATTCCGAAGCGCTGTTTTCGGCGGTGCCACTGCCCGATCCCGATGCCCATTTGTCGCGCAAGAGAATTGTGTTAACCGGGGATATTCCCGACCCTTCCTCGCCCCCATCGGGGTGCCGGTTCCACACCCGCTGCCCATATGCGCAGCCCAAATGTGGCGAAGTTGAACCTGCCCTGGAATCTGGCGGAACAGACCATTTGGTAGCCTGCCATTTCCCGTTAATCGCTCCTGCCAAGGCTGACCAAGGTGAAAAACAACCATCTTGACTGGTTCAGTATAAAGTATACCATCTACTAAATTAGCGTTTTGGGAGGGAGCTATTATGACTGACAAAAATGATAATCTGGGCCCCGTCAGTGGGTTCAAGGTCAACCGCAAGGAATTCCTGCGGCTGTTTGGCGCCGCAACTGCGATGACTGTGATGCCCGCGATGCTGGGCGGCGCTTCTGGCGCATTTGCTCAGGAAAGCGGTGACCTGATAGTTGGAATTTCCAGTGATATTCCGACGCTTGACCCTCAAATGTCGCCCAATGACGTCTTCCGTCACACAATCCGGTCAGCGGTGTTCGAGGCGCTGGTCTTTATCAATCCCGATACGCTTTCCGCCGATCCCATGCTGGCTGAATCCTGGGATATCTCAAGTGACGGTCTGACCGTTGCCCTCAAGTTGCGCAGCGGTGTGACCTGGCACAATGGCACGCCTTTCACCTCTGCAGATGTGGCCTATTCAATCGCCCGCGTTCAGGATACCGAGGTTGGAAGCCCGTTCGCGCCGCAACTGACTGCAGTGACCAATGTCGACACTCCTGATGATTTGAGCGTGACCTTGACGCTTGCCAATCCGGTCCCTGGCATTCTTGCAAACCTTGCAGTGATCCAGATCGTAAACGAGGCCACAATCGGTACGATCACAACCGAACCCGTTGGCACCGGCCCGTTCAAATTTGCCAATTGGTCTCCGGGGGACAAAATTCGCGTCGAGAAATACGACGGCTATCGCAAGGCAGGGTTCCCTAAGCTCGCAGCTATCGAATGGCGGATTGTTCCTGACTCTCAAGCACGCCTGGCCGGGCTGCAGGATGGCACTCTGCAGATGGTGGCCCTGGTCGAGGGCAAGGACGTGGTGCAGGCACAAAGTGTTGCTGGTATCAACGTCATCCAGACGAAGCCCTACATCCTGTACGAGAACTTCAACATCAACACTGCGCGCGCACCCTTCAGCGACAAGCGTGTGCGTCAGGCGCTGGCTCATGCCTTTGACCGTGAAAGCTACGCCAAGACAGTCTGGTTCGGGTTTGCGCGCCCCACCATCAATCCGGTACCGCCCGAAATGGCCACCTATCTCGAAGGGTCAGCAGAGCGTTATCCGTTTGACCTGGACAAGACCGCAGAGCTGCTCGCCGAGGCCGGCTTTACGGCAGATAAACCGCTGGAGATGGAAATCCTGACCATTCAGGGCTTTGATGCCTTGAAGTCGATGGCGCTGATCATGCAGGACGCGCTTAACCGCATTGGACACAAGGTCACTGTACGTGAGCTGGAAGTTACCGTTTGGCTCGATCGTGTATTGACCAACCCGGACTACGACATCACGACCGACAACTTCAATACCGGCCCTGAAGATCCTGCCAGCATGTTCAATTCGCCGAACCTGGCGCCAGCGAGCAACGTCAACCAGTGGAACCCGGATGGTTACGCCGATCTGGTTGCCCGTGCGGCGGCGGAGTTGGACCCTGACAAGCAGGTGGAACTCTATCACGAGCTGCAGGAATTGATACTCGAAGAAATGCCCCAGATTACGGTCGACCATCTGCCGTTGTTCTTCCTGGGTACGGATGCCGCAAAGGCGCTTGTCATCGGGCCGAGCGGTATTGATGATTACACGCAAATCGAGCCGTAAATCATCCCAGAAAAACGCACGTAGTGGCCAGGCGGGCCACTACGTGCCGAATGGAAATGTACAATGTTAGGCTATCTACTTGGGCGGTTGACCGGTGGCCTTGTGACGCTTCTGGGTGTTTGCGCGCTGGCCTTTTTTGCCACCGCTCTAGCCCCGGGAAACCCCGCGGCTGTATTGCTGGGCAATCAGGCCACGCCAGAGCGCATCGCAGCAGTCACCCACCAACTGGGCCTGGATCAGCCGTTGCCAATACGGTTTGCGATCTGGCTCGGACAAACGGCTCAAGGCGACCTTGGCACTTCGAACCTGAGTTTCAAACCTGTCAACGATCTGGTTCTTGCTGCGCTCCCGCCAACCCTTGAACTGGCGCTGGCCAGTCTGACCCTGGCCATTGTTGTTGCCATTCCCCTGGGGTTGCTGCTGGCACAACATGCCAACAAGTGGTGGGCGCGTCCGGCGGCTTCATTGGTAACGCTGGGGATTTCAGTGCCAGGCTTTTGGGTGGGACTGATGTTGATCACCATTTTTTCCGTGATGCTGGGACTTCTGCCCTCCGGCGGCTTCGTACCGGTTTCGCGCGATATCGGCGAAAACATCCGCTCATTGATCCTGCCAACGGTGACCTTGGCGATTTATCTCATTCCCTCGATCGTCCGCTTTGTCCGGGTCACCGCGGTGGCAGTCCTGCAAGAGGATTACGTCGACACCGCCCGCGCAAAAGGCGTTTCGCCAGGCCGCATTCTGATGCACCATGTGGCCCCCAATACCTTAATTACAACGATGACCTATCTCGGTCTGCAACTGGGGGTCCTGATCTCCGGCGCGATCGTCATCGAAATCGTCTTTTCAATTCCCGGGCTTGGGCGGTTGGGCATGAATGCGGTGCTCAATCGCGACTACCCGGTGATTCAGGGCGTCGTCCTGATTGCGGCAAGCGGCTATGTGCTGGTCAATCTGCTCATCGATCTGACCTATGCATTCATCGACCCGAGGATCCGGACGAATGACTGACCTGGCTGAAACAGCACGCACGGAGCCCGTGCCTCGCCGCAACCGGTTCGCCGTCCTTGGGTTTCTGATCAGGCGAGCGCCTCTCGCTTTGGCGCTGGTCAGCCTTTTCCTGCTGGCCGCTATTTTCGGGCCTTGGCTCGCACCCCATTCGATGACGGATACGAATCTGCTCGCTGCCTTGCAAGGTCCGAGCGCCGAGCATTTTCTGGGCACCGATCCACTGGGGCGCGATGTATTCAGCCGGTTGCTGGGCTCGACCAGAGTTGCTGCACAGGCCTTCATCATCGTTGTGCTGATTGGTGGCGTGTTTGGCACAGCCATCGGCTTGATTGGCGGTGGTCTTGGAGGCTGGGCCGACCTGGTGGTTTCCCGGGTGACGGAAGTGCTGCAGGGATTCCCGACCATCCTGGTGGCGATCGTTATCGTCGCGCTGATAAGCCCGTCTCTTACCAATGCGATGATCGCCGTTGGACTGGCCGCCATCCCGGATTTCGCGCGCGTCTCACGAAGTGTTGCCATTCAACTGAGGGACCGGGAGTTCGTTCAAGCGGCGCGTGGTCTCGGCGCGGGAGAGACCCGCATTCTGGTTAGCGAAGTGCTGCCCAATCTGGTGGGGCCGCTGATCATCATCGCCAGCTTTGACGGCGCCCAGGCAATCATGTGGGAAGCAGCACTTTCCTATCTCGGGCTGGGAGTTCAACCGCCGGCCCCTTCATTCGGGTCGATGTTGCGCGATGCGCAAAGTTACCTGTCCATCCAACCAGCCCTTGCCGTGACCGCTGGCACCGCTGTCACGGCGGTCATTTTCGGATTGAACCTGCTCGGCGATGCGCTCGGCGACTTTTACAACAAGTCAGACCGGTAAATGTGAGCTTTCAGCGTTCTCAGGAGGTTCCCACGGGAGCCATCGGTGCAGCGCCATGATGCGTTTGAATTTGACGTATTCACGGCTGCGAAGATGATCCGCCAGCATGAACGATTTCAAACCAAAGGATGACCGCGACGCATTTCTGCAAGCCGCTCATGGCCAGGCTGCATAGGTGCGGTCGCCCTGCTCGCGTCGGTGGCGCAGGACATGGCGATACTTGCCGGGGCTCTGCCCGGATTGCCGGGTGAAGAAACGGTTGAAATAGGCCGGATCAACAAACCCGAGCCGGAAGGCGATCTGGCTCACGGGAAATCCTGTGCTGGCAAGCAATTCGCAGGCATCGCGCATGATCTCGCGATGCAAATAAGCTTGCGGGGACAATCCGGTCGCGCGCCTGACCGCCACACCCAGCCGGTCCCGTTTGGTGGCCAATGCACGGGCGTAATCTTCGACTGTCCAGTGCTGATGCTTGTGCACACCGGCGAGCATGAGGAAGCGCTCGGCAAGCCCCTGCGGCGAACGCTCGTGCGAGACCAGGTTTGCGCCAAGCAGCCGCCAAAGGTGCAACAAGACCAGACCGACGTAATGTTCCATGGCTTCGGAGCTGCCTGGGCCATGGGTCTGTTTTTCGGCGGCGATGCCCTCCACCAGTGACACGATCGCGTCAGTGCCACCGAGCGACTGCGACAGAGCCTGCTTGAGGACGATCCCCATCCGGTCCGCAAGCAGGCTTTCGGGCAAGGCACGGACCAGAGTCTGCTGGGATGCGAGCATGATGATTCCTCTGGAGCCGGCCTCGGCCGCCAACTCGGCAGCCTTGCCGGCGGGGATCCAGACCAGTCGGGGCGCTTCGAACTGCTGCGCATCTTCCAGCGCTTCCGGCACAAAAATCTTGGTGAGGCTGCCCGCGAACAACAGCGCCAGGCAAGCCGATCCGGCCGGCACGCTGTAACCAACCCGCGTCTGCGGGCTTTTGATGTGCAACAGGGTCAAAAGCGACCGACCATCGCCAGCGGGCATACTGATGTTTGTCATGGCGGCAATTTCCGACGTGCGCGTCGAGAATGCAATCAAAAGTACAATTCTTAGCCGCAAAAGTGCATATTCATATATCGGATGCTGATCGATACTCATTTCAAGCCGTGAACGGGAGTCCGGCTGAAGCAAGGCATATACGGGGAGAAGCATCCGCTTGTTCCGGAACATGCCGGCAATTGGGAGGAGCACTTATGACCATTACCCGACGCAACACCCTGCTCGCGCTCGCATCAGGCGTGGCAATGACCCTGCTTATGGGCGCGAATATGGCGCATTCAGCCGACGAGACCGTCAAAATCGGCTATGCCGTCGCCAAGACAGGCCCCAACGCCACCGGCGCCGGCATCACCACCATTCCTAATTATGAATTGTGGGTGAAGGACGTTAATGCCAACGGCGGACTGACCCTGCCCGATGGTACTCAACGGATGATCGAAGTCATCGAGTATGATGACCGCTCGTCGAATGAAGATCTGGTTCGCGCCATCGAACGTCTGGCCACCAAGGACAAGGTCGACCTGATCCTGCCGCCCTGGGGGACGGGATCCAATCTCGCCATCGCACCGCTGATGGACCGGTTCGGCTACCCTCAACTGGGCGTCACTGCGGTGACCGACAAGGCGCCGGAATTCGCCGCGCGCTGGAAGCGCAGCTACTGGATGCTTGGCGGCGGGCATGACTACGCCGAAGGCCTGGCAAGTGTTCTCAAGGACGCGGTCGCGGCGGGAACGATTAACAACAAGGTCGCCGTCGTCTCGGTTGCCGACGGCTTCGGCATCGATCTCGTCAACGGTGCCCGTCCGGCTTTTGAAGAAGCCGGCCTGGAAATTACCTACGACAAGACCTACCCGCTCGGTACCTCTGACTTCGCCGCCCTGATGGCGGAAGCGCAGAAGAGCGGCGCCGACAGCTTCGTTGCCTTTTCCTATCCGCCAGACAGTTTTGGAATGACCAAGACCGCCCAGTCGATGGGTTACAACCCGAAGGTGTTCTATGTCGGGGTCGGCGGTGCGTTCCCGATCTACGGCAAGATTGCCGATGGTAAGCAGGATGGTGTGATGTCGATCGGCGGCGTCGATGCGGCGTCCCCGGCAATCAAGGACTATTTCGCACGCCATACCGAAAGCGCCGGTGCACCGCCGGATAGTTGGGCTTCGGCAATCACCTACGCCTCGCTCGAGATGCTGGCGCAGTCTATCGAACGCGTCGGCCTCGATCATGCCAGGCTGGCTGAAGAGTTGTCGACCGGCACGTTCAGCACGGTCATCGGCGACGTAAAGCTGGAAGACAACCAGTTGCGCGATCTCTGGTGGGTCGGACAATGGCAGAACGGCACCTTTGTGGCCGTGAACCCGTCCAGCAGGGAAGGCGCCGTGGCGCCGGTTGTTCCCAAACCCGACTGGTAACGTACCTCGCATGAGAAGGGCGGCCACGAATGGCGGCCCTTCTTTTCCGGCAATCGACAAAGGCGGAACATCGCAATGACGACGCTTGTGCTCGGCTTGGTGCTGGGCGGCACTTATGCGCTGCTGGCACTCGGGCTGACGCTGCAATACGGCATCGCCCGGATCATGAACCTGGCCTATGGCGAGGTGACATTGCTGGCCGCTTTCGTGCTGGTCTTCCTGTTCCAGTCGGCAGGCCTGTCGCCGCTGGCCTCCATTCTGCTGATCGGTCCGGCCGGTTATCTGATGGGCTCGCTACTCTATTCCGTGATGATGCGGCCGCTGGTTAAACGGGCAGAAGGCAAACCTGGCAAGCTGGAAGTAGATTCCATTCTGGCGACATTCGGGCTGCTGTTCGTCCTTCAAGGCGTCATGCTAGTGTTATTCGGCGCCAACTTCACCTCGATTTCCTATCTCGACCAAGGCGTCGACGTGTTCGGCGTATCCGTTGCGCTGAACCGGCTGATTGCCTTTGCGATCTGTCTGGTCGCCGGCCTTTCGCTGGTCATGCTGCTCGCGCGCAGCCGTTGGGGGCTGATCCTTCGTGCGGTGGCGTTGACCCCGGGATCGGCTCCGCTTGTCGGCATTGATGTCAACAAGGTCAGCCGCCAGGGTTTTGCGCTCGGCACCGCACTGGCCTCGATCGGCGGCGCCAGTGTTGCCATGTACCAGACGTTTTCAGCCAATGATGGCGTCGTCTTCACCATGAAGGCGCTGATCATCGTCATCATGGGTGGGGTCGGCAATGTCGCCGGTGCGCTCGCAGCAGGCTTCGCGCTGGGACTGGTGGAAACCTTCGTTGCCACCATGTTCGACCCTGGACTGACACTCGCGGCCACCTTTGCTATCTTTCTCATCGTGCTGATCTGGCGTCCGCAAGGCCTGTTCGGGAGGCGCTCATGATCCGTCTGGTCTTTGGCCTCCTGGCACTTGCTTTGCTCGTCATCGTGCCGCTGTTTGTTTCCGAATACGAACTCGGGCTGATGATCGGTATGGCCACCTATGTGGCGCTGGCTTCGGCCTGGGCCTTGTTCTCCGGCCACACCAATTACATCTCGCTGGCGACCGTGGCCTTCTACGGCACCGGCGCCTACACCGTCGCCGTGCTCAACGAGTCCCTGCCCTACCCGGCAGTGATCCTGTGTGCGGGTCTTATCGGTGCGGCGATGGCCTTGCTGGTGGGGCTTTCCACCTTGCGTCTTTCCGGCATCTACTTTGTGATCTTTACCTTTGGTCTGGCCGAACTGGTGCGCCAACTGATCACCTGGTACGAGGTGACGATCACCGGTACGCTTGGCCGCTACATCTTTCTCGATCTGACCGCACGCGACATCTACTGGCAAATGCTGGCACTGGTGGTTGTTTCAATTGGCCTGACCGCATGGATCAACCGCTCACGGCTGGGGCTGGCGCTCAGGGCGATTGGCGATGACGAAGTGGTTGCGGCTCATTCAGGCATTCCACTGGCGCGCACCAAGCTGATCGCCTTCACGCTCTCGGCGACACTGATCACGCTTGTCGGCGCCGTGGCTTCGCCGCGCTGGGTCTATGTGGAGCCGCTGATCGTGTTCAACCCGACCGTCAGTTTCCTCACCGTGATCATGGCGCTTCTGGGCGGGGCCAACCGGTTGTGGGGACCACTGGTTGGCGCCATTCCACTGTTCCTGCTGTTTGAATGGCTGTCAGTCAATTTTCCCGACACCTATCCGATCTTTCTCGGGCTGATGTTCATCGCGGTCGTCTTCGTTCTGCCAAACGGCATTATTGCCGGACTGGACAACCTGCGCGCATCACTCAAGGGGAGCAAATCATGACCCTTTTGCAGATTGAAAAGGCCGCACGGAATTTCGGCGGACTGAAGGCCGTCGACCAGGTTTCCTTCGAGATCGAAAGCGGCACGATCATGGGGCTTCTGGGGCCTAACGGTTCTGGCAAGACGACATTGCTCAATCTGATCTCCGGCTTCCTCACCCCGTCGGCGGGCAGGATCGTGTTCAACGGACGCGATCTGGCCGGCGCCAGACCCGACAAGATCGCCCGCGCCGGCATCGCCCGTACGTTCCAGCTGGTGCGGATCCTGCCGTCGCTGACGCTGCTTGAAAACGTCATGCTGCCCGCCGTCTTCGGTCACCGCTCGCATTGGGGCAAGGAGGCCGATCGGGTGGCGCGCGCAGCACTCGAGAAAACCGGTCTCGGCGAGCGCGCTTCAGCAAGTGCCGGAGATCTCAACTACATCGATCAAAAGCGTCTGGAACTGGCGCGCGCGCTGGCGGCCGAACCCGAGCTGTTGCTGCTTGATGAGTGGCTTGCCGGTCTCAACCCGACCGAACTGCAGGAAGGCATCGCACTGATCCGCTCGCTGTCAGGTTCGGGTATACCAATCATCATGGTCGAGCACATCATGGAGGCAGTGCGCGCACTCTGCCCGCGCTGTGCCGTGATGAACGCAGGCAAGCTGATCGCCGATGGCGAGACGGCCAAGGTACTTTCCGACAAAGCCGTGATTGCAGCCTACCTGGGAGACGCGGAAGATGCTTGAAGTCCGCGATATCAGCGTCATTTATGGCAAGCATGTTGCCATTGACTCTATCTCGCTCGATGTCGGCGAGGCCGAGATGGTGGCGATCCTGGGCGCCAACGGTGCGGGCAAATCCTCGTTGCTGGGCGCCATCGGCGGCCAGATCAAACCCGCCGGCGGCCAGGTTCTTTATCACGGCCGAGACATTCTGGCTTTGCAACCGCATCAGGTGGTCGAGCACGGTATTGTCATCGTACCGGAAGGGCGCGGCATCTTCCCGCTGCTGTCTGTTGCCGAAAACCTTAAGCTCGGTGCGCTGCCAAAACGCGCCCACGCGAATGCCAAGAAGAATCTGGATCTCGTTCTGACGCTTTTTCCCAGGCTGGCCGAACGCCAGACCCAACTGGCGGGAACCATGTCGGGCGGCGAACAGCAGATGGTCGCCATCGGCCGCGCCATGATGTCGGCGCCTGACCTTCTATTGCTTGATGAACCCTCGCTCGGGCTGGCTCCGATCGTGGCGCAGGAGGTCTTTGCGGCATTGGCCAAGATTGGCGAGACAGGCATGACCATCGTCATTGTCGAACAGAACGCCCGCGCGACGCTGGCGCTGGCCGACCGCGCCTACCTGATTGAAACCGGCTCGATTACCGGCTCCGGCACTGCCGCTGATCTGCGCAGCGATCCGGCCGTCATTCGCGCCTTTCTGGGCGGAAACCAAAACTCCACAACGAGGCACAGCACCATGAAAAATCTCGACCTCTATATCGACGGAAAGCACGTCGCTGCTTCCAACAACGCCACGTTCGAGCGGAAGAACCCGGTGACCGGAGAAACCGTGACGATTGCGGCTGCGGCGTCCCTTGAAGACGCAGCAAAGGCGGTTGACGCGGCAGCCAGGGCGTTTCCGGCCTGGTCGGAAACCGGCCCGGCGGAGCGGCGCAAGATGCTGCTTGATGCTGCTACGTCTCTCAACAGTCGCGCCGACGATATTGTGAAGGCCATGGGCGAGGAAATCGGCGCAACCGAGGGCTGGGCACGGTTCAACGTGATGCTGGCTTCGAACATGCTGATCGAAGCCGCTTCGCTGACCACGCAGATCAAGGGCGAAATTGTTCCGTCGAACCGGCCCGGATCGATGGCAATGGCCATTCGTCAGCCAGCGGGCGTAGTGCTGGCAATGGCGCCCTGGAACGCGCCGGTTATTCTCGGGGTGCGCTCGATCGCAACGCCACTGGCCTGCGGCAATACGGTAGTGATGAAGACGTCTGAGCTCTGCCCGCGGACGCACGCGTTGATCATCGAGGCCGTGGCCCAAGGCGGCCTGCCTGACGGCGTGCTGAACGCGATTTCCAACGCACCCGAAGACGCGCCGGCATTGGTAGAGGCAATGATTGCAAACCCGGCAGTCCGGCGGATCAATTTCACCGGCTCGACGCGGGTCGGCAAGGTGATCGGCGAACTGGCGGGTCGCTATCTCAAGCCGGCATTGCTGGAACTTGGCGGCAAGGCCCCGATGATCCTGCTCGAAGACGCCGACGTCGATGCGGCAGTCGCTGCGGCCGGTTTCGGCGCCTACATGAACCAGGGACAGATCTGCATGTCGACGGAACGCATCATCGTGGTGGGGGCCGTCGGCGATAAATTTGTCGAAGCGTTTTCAAAGAAGGTGGCGCAGCTAACTGCCAGCGATCCACGCGAAGGCTCGACGCCGCTTGGCTCACTTGTCACCCTCAGCGCGGCCGAACGGATTCAGGATCTCATAGAGGACGGCGTTGCCAAAGGCGCCAAACTCATCGCCGGTGGCGGCAAAGGCACCATATTAAACGCAGCGGCGCTTGATTACGTCACCCCCGACATGCGGCTTTACACCGAGGAAAGCTTCGGACCGGTGGTCAGCATCATCCGTGCCGGTTCGGTTGACGAGGCCGTGCGGATTGCCAACGACAGCGAGTTCGGGCTTTCCTCGGCTGTGTTCAGCAAGGATGTCATGCACGCCATGAGTGTTGCCAAGCGGATTGAAAGCGGTATCTGCCATATCAATGGCCCAACTGTGCATGATGAAGCGCAAATGCCCTTCGGCGGCGTCAAGGCTTCCGGCTATGGGCGATTTGGCGGCAATTGGGGCATTGCCGAATTTACTGAACTGAGATGGATCACAATTCAGGACGGCACCCCGCATTACCCGATCTGATCCCTGCCCCCCGTCCGGTCACATTGAGTGTCGTGACGGGGGAATTTCTCCCGCAAATTGGTGCGCTCAACCTACGATCAGATCAGGTCAAATGCCAGCGGCCGTCCTCGCCACGGTCTGCAACTGCTGGAATATGTCGAACCGGGTATCATGAAGATCCCGAACTGCACCTTGCTTCGGTTGATAGTGCGATGAGAAGGAGGACATCTTCGACATCGCAATGTGAATGTCTTCATGTATCCCGGCCGCCACGCTGCCCAGAATTGCCGCGCCCAGGAGAACCGGCTCCTCGGTTGCAGGGGCGGCGAGTTCGACGCCCGTTGCATCCGCCAGCAACTGCCGAACCAGATCGCTGCGGCCCGCGCCGCCGCTGATGACGATGCGGTCCACCTTGGCTCCCGCCTTGGCTTGTGCATCGATGATCTGGCGCAAGCCGTACGCGATGCCGCACAGGCCAGCGATATAAAGCGCGACCAGGTTGTCGACGTCCCGTTCCATCCCCAGACCGGCAATGACGGCGCGGGTCTTCGGGTCTGCATAGGGCGCCCGGTTGCCAAGGAATTCCGGCACCACATAGACTGATCCAGCCAGTGCGCCCGCATTGGAACTGCCATTTAACGTGGCACCAGCGCGCCGCGCCAGCCAGGCCGGTAGGGACAGGTCCTCGCGCGCGGCCGCGGCGTGGGCCTCGGCGGCATAGGGGTGGAAATCCAGCAGTTGATCAATGGCTGCCCCGGCCGCTGACTGGCCGCCTTCATTGAGCCAAAGACCCGGGACCATCGCCGAGAAATAAGGGCCCCATACGCCCGGCACGAAGACCGGCTCACGGGTTGTGGTCATGGTGCATGAGGATGTTCCGAACACATAGGCGAGATTGGCGTCGGCTCCGCCGCCTCCCTCTGCCCCGACAGACCCGATACCACCTGCATGGGCATCAATCAGGCCTGCCGCCACGGGCGTTCCGGGCAGTAGGCCCAGGTCGTTTGCAGCCTGACTGGTCAGGCCTGAACCAAGAGGCGAACCGGCGGCAACCACATTCGTGCCTATGCGCTCAAAGCCCTCGTCGACCAGTTCCTGCAGTCCGATGGCATTAAAATAGTCAGGATCCCATCTGTTTTCGTGCGCCAGATAGGTCCACTTGCAGGTCAATGTGCAGATCGAGCGGGAAAGATCGCCGGAGGCTCTCCAAGTCAGGTAATCGGTCAAATCCATGAATTGCCAGGCCTTGGCGAAAATCTCCGGACGGTTCTCCTTGAGCCACAGCAGTTTCGGCGTTTCCATCTCCGGCGAAATCTGTCCGCCCACATAATTG
Organism: Hoeflea algicola; assembly: GCF_026619415.1. Taxonomy (NCBI): domain Bacteria; kingdom Pseudomonadati; phylum Pseudomonadota; class Alphaproteobacteria; order Hyphomicrobiales; family Rhizobiaceae; genus Hoeflea; species Hoeflea algicola. The sequence goes on along the minus strand of NZ_JAOVZR010000001.1, from coordinate 4,354,448 downwards.
AGCACCTTTTGGCCAGTCGCATTTATGCGTTCTGCCTGTTTTATCGCCCGATGATCCATCCACACCATGATATTGCGTTCAGGGTAATCAGGGTTCCCCACAGGCAGCGGTGTGCCGTTCTCGCCAAGCACGACAAGTGAACATGTAGCATCAAAACCAATGCCGCGAATTTGTTCTGGCGCCACGCCTGCTGCGGCCACCGCACCGCGCACCGACTTTACAACTGCCTGCCAGATGTCCTCGCTCGATTGCTCGACGACATCGGCTCCTTCACGGTAAATCGACACTGGAGATTTGTCGGAGCCGACCAGACGTCCGTCTGTCGTGAAAACACCTGCTCTGGCGCTCCCCGTCCCCACATCTATTCCCAGTACATAGCCGTCTGAGCCATTGTTCATTTTGGTCATGGGTTCCCCCCAAGGCTTGAACCGATCACAGATCAACACTGTTTGGCAGGATCACCATGTCGCGGATAACGACACCGCGAGAACGCGTCAACATGAACAATACAGCTTCGGCAACTTCGCGCGGCTGCATCAGCGAGCCATTGGCAAGCGCCTCTTCCATCTTTTCCTTGGGCCAGTCGTCCAGCAGAGCCGTGACAACTGGTCCGGGGAGAACGGCGCCCATGCGGATGCCGTGTTGCGAAACCTGGCGGCGTGTGGTGTGAAGAAACGCCTGCACCGCAAATTTCGAGGCCGTGTAGATCGGCTCCCAGACCACCGGGACAACACCTGCGATGGAGCTGGTAAAGATCACGTCTCCGGTTTTGCGCTCAATCATGCCCGGCAAAACGGCCTGCACACTGCGGAACGCCGCGTTGATGTTGAGATTGAGAACCCGGTCCCATTCGTCCGGATTGCCTTCCGCGGCAGCCCCGCCCACATAGGCGCCGGCATTGGCATGAAAGATATCGAGCGGACCAACCAGCGCTTCGATCTGCGGCACCATCACCGAAACTTTGGGGCCGTCGAGAAGATCAATCACGAGCGGTTTGGCATTGTCGCCCAATTCCTCGCAGAGCTCGTTCAGCCGATCCTTCGCCCGGTCGATCAACACGACCTGCGCACCTTCTTCGATCAGGATCCGGGCACATTCGAGCCCGATCCCCGATGCCGCACCGGTAATGGCTGCAGTCTTGTTTTCCATCTTTTTGTTCATTGCATTTTCTCCCGGGACCTAGGCGCGACCGTGGCTTGCACGCGACCGGCGTGCGAGCGAGTCAACGATGACCGCAATGGCGAGAACGGCGCCTGTGATCATGTAGCGAAGCGATGAGCTCAGATTGAGCAATGTCAGGCCGTTGGAAATTGCCATGATGACGAGAACACCCAACAAGGCTGACCACGCCGACCCGCGCCCGCCGAACAGCGACGTGCCGCCAATCACCGCGGCGGCGATCGCATTGAGGTTGACGTCACCGGTTCCCGCCTGCTGGCTGGCGGAGGCAAGGCGGGCGGCTGCGAACACGCCTCCAAGGGCTGCGAAGGTCGAACAGACCACGAATGCCGACAGGCGAATGCGCTGGACGTTTATCCCCGAACGGCGGGCTGCTTCAGCATTGCCACCCACGGCAAACATTGACCGGCCCCATTGGGTGCGGGTCAGGGCGTAATCAAGGATCATGACGAAAAGCACGAAAACACCGAACATCCAGGGCACGCCGCGCCCCTGCCCCAAATAGAACACTGCGAAGACCAGCGCGGCTGTCAGGGACACGGCCTTGACGACCGTCACACTCATTCCGGACGAAGAAAGGTTCGCCGCAGTTCGCCGTTGATTGGTGTGGATGCCGCCAATCACCAATAGCGCACCGGGAATGACAGCAACCAGATAAGAAAGCCATGCTGGCATGATCATGATCTGTCCGAACCGCACGAGCGCCGAGGTGAAGGGCATATTGATCGATCCGGTCGGCCCCAGAATATAGAGTTGCATTCCCAAGAGCGCCAGCAGCCCTGCCAGGGTTGCCACGAAACTTGGCATCTCGAAGCGATTGCGCAAAAAGCCGTACAGAAGCCCGACCAGCGCGCCAGAGACCAGCACGGCAAGGATCGTGACAGGCAAGGGAATGCCCATATTGACCCAAAGCACGCCGGTAATCGCGGAGGCAAGACCGCTCATCGAGCCGATCGACAGGTCAATCTCTCCAAGCAGCAGAACGCAGACAACCCCGAGCGAAATGAAGCCAACGGCTGCGGCATCAAAGAGCAGGTTTACCAGATTATTAGGTGCAAGAAATATCGGGTTGAGGGTGCTGAAAACCACCGAAATCAGCAAGAGACCAACGACGACCGGCAGCATTCCAAGGTCACCCGAGCGAACCCGGTCGGTAAAGCCGCGCAGCGCGCCCGACAGGCCCGCGTCATGGCGCATGCGCGTATCAGCGCGATCAAGTTGTGGAGCGGATTGTGTTTCCTGAGTCATTGGTTTTCACTCACGGGCTCTAGTTGGCGTGCTGCACGGCGCGAGACCGAATTTTCGCTGGCGCCGGTAATGGCCGCCACGAGGTCCTGATGCGATGTTTCGGCGGTGAAGACGCCATTGTTCTTTCCCAGACGCAACACGACGACGCGGTCTGCAACAGCGCGGACATCTTCCATATTGTGCGAAATCAGAATGACGCCGTGACCGCGATCACGAACCCGCTCGATCAAATTGAGGACCTCTGCCGTCTGGGCCACACCCAGTGCCGCAGTCGGTTCGTCCAGCATGATGATTTTGGGGTCCAGCAGCAACGAGCGCGCGATGGCCACCGTCTGCCGCTGACCACCCGAAAGAGAGGCGATGGGCTCGCGCACCGACGGGATGCGGGCCGCCAGTTCCTTCAGCAGCGTCCAGGCGCGCACTTCCATTTGCACCTCATCCATGCGCCACGGCGAAATTTCGTGGCCGAGAAAGAGGTTGGCAACAACATCGAGGTTCTCACACAGCGCCAGATCCTGAAAAACCGTAGCAATGCCCATCTCCAGCGCCTTGCCGGGTGTATCCAGCGTTACTTTCTTTCCAAGATACTCGATGGTGCCGGAGGTCGGTTGATGCACACCGGCCAGAACCTTGACCAGCGTCGACTTGCCCGCACCGTTGTCCCCCACCAGGGCGACAACCTCACCTGCATGAACGTCGAGCTCAATGTCTTCCAACGCGGTCACGGCACCGAATTGTTTGCCGATACCCCGCAAGCGAAGAATCGGCTCGCCGCTGCCCGGGCCGGTCTGTTGCTCTGTCATGACGTTTCTCTCCCAAAGAATGGTTGCGTGGCGCCATCTAGAGACGCCACGCAATAGGCCCAATTTATTTGATGTCGAGAGCGGCGCAAGCATCGGCATATTCGGCCGTGCAGACTTCGGCAGCGGTCTGGATGCCGGCATCAAAGATTTCCGCCTTGATGTTCTCCTTGGTCACCACGGCCGGCACAAACAGCTTGGACGGCGTATTGTACAGGGTGGTGCTGGCTTCAGGTGTTTCACCCTTGAGCAGCATGACGGCAATATCGGCGGCCGCAGCGGCGACGATTTCAGACGGCTTGGAAATCGTGTTGTACTGATCGCCGGCAATAATCAGCTGCAGTGCGGCAATGGTCGCGTCGTTGCCTGTGACGGGCGGAAGCGGATCAACACCCGCAGCTTTCAGAGCGGCAATTGCACCACCGCCGGTTCCGTCGTTGGCTGCCACGATGCCCTTGATGTCCGCTCCAAAACGGGTGATCTGACCAGCAGCCCATTCCTGTGCCTTAGGCGGGGCCCAATCGGGCGTGTCAAACTCGGACAAGGTCTTGTAGGGCGACGCATCAAGCGCGCGATCGATACCATCGCGGATCAGGCCGGCTGCCGCATCGGTGGGCGAACCGTTGATTTGAAGAACCCCTGAACCTTCGGGCACGCCCGACGCCTGCAGGTGCTCGACCAGCGACTGTGCGATAGCGTAGCCGATGCCTTCATTGTCAAACGAAACATAGAAGTCCGCCGGAGAGTCCGGGATTGGCCGATCATAAGCGATCACCTTGACATCCTGGGAGTGGGCAATCTGCACCAGCGCAGCTGCGGCGGCGGAATCTACCGGGTCAAGAACGACCACGGTCGCACCCTGGGTGATGACCGAGTTGAACTGCTGCTGCTGAAGCGCAACGTCGGCGTTGCCGTTCTGGTAAATCAATGTGCAGTCCGGGCAGGCCTTGGCCATTGCCGCCTGAAAGCCGGGCCAATCATGCTCTTCATAACGTGTCGAAGCCTGATCGGGCATAAGGAAAGCGACAGTCTGCGCATATACAGGCGTGGCAAACATGGCCGCGACGAGCGTCGATGCGGCCGCAAGCAAAGTGGTCCTGGTCATTTGAATTTTCCTCCAAAAGCGTGTGAGCGACTCTTATGCGGAGGACGGATAACAAAGGAGATACCGCAGTTCTGACCGCCCGTCGGAACGGGTTGCTGCGGCTCGCATTAATGTCCTCCCCCGCACATATTCAGGTGCGCAATCGAATGAACATTGTGCTCATTCGATTGAGCAAACATTGCTCCATCGATTTATCTGAGTCAAGATGCATTTCCAAAGCGCCGGAAAACTGCGCCGGGCCGAGAAGGGCAAGATGGATAAAAATACAAAAAGAACAACTATTTACGATCTTGCAACGCTGGCCGGCGCCTCTCCGAGCGCGGTCAGTTCCATTCTCAACGGGACCTGGAAGAAGAGAAGAATCGGCCAGAAGCTGGCTGAGCGCGTGATACGGCTTGCGGAAGAGCAGGGATACGCTGTCAATGTTCAGGCCAGCCTCTTAAGACGGGAGCGCTCCAACATAGTCGGGATGATCGTCCCGAAATACGACAACCGGTATTTTGGCAAGATTGCAGAGCAATTTGAGCAAGTCGCGCGCGAGCACGATCTTTTTCCGGTCATTACCTGCACACAGCGGGACCCGGAACTGGAATTCGAGGCCGCAAAGGAACTGGTTTCGTACCAGGCTGAATGCGTTATCTCGACCGGGGCAACCGACCCGGATCGCATATCCGCGTTTTGCAGGGCATCTGGCGTGCAATCGATCAATCTGGATTTGCCGGGAAGCGACGCGCCTTCAGTGATCTCCGACAATTATACGGCGGCACGAGATCTGACCGATCTCATTCTTGATCGTTGTGAGAAGGATCTGGGGTGGAACGGCCCCTTGAAATTCGTCGGTGGCCGGTTGACCGACCACAATACGGCTGCGCGCCTCGAAGGCTTTCTGGCAGCCCAGCGCGCACGCGGAATTTCAGTTCCCGATACGTACATCATGGCATCGGGCTACTCGGCCGAGAAAGCAGCGGGGGCTCTGGCAGACTTCGCGCCCGATGGCCCCTCCGGCCTGTTCGTCAACTCGACCATTTCTCTTGAGGGCGTTGTCCGCTGGCACAGCGAACTAGCGAGTGGCGCCGACTGGGTAAGATATGGTTGTTTTGACTGGGACCCGTTCGGTTCTTTCCTACCGGGCAACGTGGGGATGGTCGAACAGGATGTCACCACCATGCTCAACACGGCATTCACGCTGGTCGGCACACAGACCGAATCGAAAGAACGAATATTGATCCCCTGCATACTCAGGGCTTTCTGATAGGAACAAGGCGATGTCAGATCGCGCTCAGTGATCAGCCCTGGATCACTGAGAAGCCATCCCATAGCCACGTGAAAACGCGCAGTTGCGCTATCGGCCGGACAGGATCCAGCGTGCGGCTTTTTCGGCGATCATCAGCGTCGGGGAGTTGGTATTGCCGCTGGTAATTTCCGGCATGATGCTGGCATCCACGACCCGCAAGCCTTCAACGCCCTTGAGCCGCAATTGCGGATCAACCACCGCGCTGGAATCGTCCACACGGCCCATCTTGGCGGTGCCTACCGGGTGGAAGATGGTTGTGGCGATATCCCCCGCCAGCTTGGCCAGTTCGTCATCACTCTGGTACTGGGTGCCGGGCTTGAATTCTTCGGGCTGATAGACCTGCATCGCCGGTTGCCCCATCAACTGCCGCACCTGCTTGAGGCTTTCGGCGGCAATCTTCCGGTCTTCCTCGGTGGCAAGATAATTGGGCGCGATTTTCGGCGGATCCCGGAAATCGGCTGAGCCGATATGGACATGGCCGCGACTGGTGGGATTGAGATTGCAGACACTCACCGTCACGGCGGGAAAATCGTGCAGGTCCTCACCGAACGCCTCAAGGCTGAGTGGCTGGACATGGTATTCGAGGTTGGCATAGGGGCGCGCCGGATCGGAGCGCACGAACGCACCGAGCTGACTGGGCGCCATGCTCATCGGGCCGGAGCGCTTGAGAAGGTATTCCAGCCCGATCAGCGCCTTGCCGAACAGGCTGTTGGACAGGGTGTTAAGCGTCCGTGTGCCCCTGACCTTGTAGACTGCGCGGATCTGAAGGTGATCCTGCAGATTTTCTCCGACCGGCGCGTCGAGGATAACGTCAATTCCGTGAGATTTCAGAAGTGCAGCCGGACCAATGCCCGACAATTGCAGGATCTTCGGCGAATTGACCGCTCCGGCCGACAGCACGACTTCGCGCCTAGCACGGACGCGCTCGGTTTGCCCACCGCGATGAACTACCGCCCCCGTACAGCGCAGCGTGCCGTCCGCAGCGGTCTCAAAGTTCAGCTTCTCGACTTGTGCCTCAGTCCAGATCGTCAGATTTGACCGCGACTTCGCCGGCCGCAAAAACGCCTTCGAGGTATTCCAGCGCCAGCCGGAGCGTTGATTGACGTCAAAATAACCGACACCCGCATTGTCACCGCTGTTGAAATCATTGGTCTTCTCGATCCCCATTTCGACTGCCGCTTCGGCGAAACTATCGAGCACATCCCAACGCAGCCGCTGCTTTTCAATGCGCCATTCGCCGCCATGGCCGTGAGTATCGGAAAACCGGCTATTGCCCCCGGTTTCAGGATCGGCGCCATCATCGAGCCGATAGTGATCCTCATGCGCCTTGAAATCATTCAGGGAATTTTCCCAGTTCCAGGCCTCGTCGCCGGTCTGCCTGGCCCAGTTGTCATAATCGCGGGCCTGGCCGCGCGTGTAGAGCATACCGTTGATCGAGGAACATCCGCCCAGCGTCTTGCCACGCGGATAGCGCAAACTGCGGCCATTGAGCCCCTTGTCCGGTTCAGTGTGGTACATCCAGTCAGCGCGCGGATTACCTATGCAATAAAGGTAGCCTACGGGGATATGTATCCATGGATAGGTATCGCGCTTGCCGGCCTCAAGCAGCAGCACACGGTTGGCCGGATCTGCGCTCAGGCGGTTGGCCATCAGGCAGCCGGCGGTCCCCCCACCAATCACGATATATTGGAATGTCGCATCATTATTGGTCAAGGTTGCTGTTTCCCTTCATTCAGCGGCCGGAGGCCCTATGGAGGGAACAGTCACGAGATAACCCACCAAGCCCCTGCGACTGTGGTCCGGAGCTTGAATAGCGGGTATAGCCGCGCCCCTCCCAGTCCGCGACCTGACACGACCCTAGAAATGCTGGCCAAAGAAATCCAATGACAAAATGCACAATACGATATTAGGGTTTTTTATATGGACAGACTTTCCAACATCAACACATTGCTGGCGTTCGTTACCGTTGCACGGGAAGGCAGCGTTTCACGGGCGGCCGAGATGCTGAATCTGACCCAGCCGGCAGTCAGCCACCAGATCAAGCGGCTGAGCGAAGAGACGGGGATCACATTGTTCCGGCGCACAGCGGCAGGGCTTCAGATCACCGAGGACGGCGCGGCAATCCTGCAAAAGGCCGAACATGTGCTGTTGGCCATGAACGAGTTCCGGCGCAGTGCGCGCCAGCAATTGGGCCGGGTAGCAGGCACGCTGAAGATCGGAACCATTGTCGATCCTGAATTCATCCGCCTCGGTCGGCTGCTCAGTCAGCTCAGGGTCGAGTTTCCCGAAATCGCCACAGAGCTCATCCACGGCGTCAGCGGAGATATCCTAAACCAGCTCAAACGCGGACGGATTGACGCCGGTTTCTATCTCAGCGCGCCCGACGCGGTCGAACATCCTGATGCCGAAGAACCGATCCATGCCGTCAAGCTCGCGGACTTTTCCTATCGTGTGATCGCACCGTCGGGATGGGACAAATGGGTCGAGAACGCTGGCTGGGGTGAACTGGCGGTGCTGCCCTGGATCGGAACACCCGAAGATTCGGCGCATAACCGGTTGTTAACGAGCATTTTTGCCGAGCAGGGGTGCAAGCAGAATATCGTGGCGCTGGTCGATCAGGAAGCATCGATGTTGGAGATGGTGCGCTCGGGTGTCGGCCTGAGTCTGTGCCGCGAGTCGATCGCGCTCCATCAAAGACAATCCTTCGGGCTTGCCATTGGCAACGCGGTCTCGGTGCCCGCATGCCTGAGTATCATCACGCTGGAGCGACGCAAGGATCACCCGGTCGTTTCAGCCCTCTTCAGCCTGCTTCAAAACACCTGGTGATCAGCTCGATCAACACGGCAGCCGCTGCTTCTGCGCAGGCCAACAGATTGTTGCTGTTGGAAAACCGAGACAAGTTTGCATTGGCCTGACACAGTCGGGTTGTGTTCTGCCCCCCAATCACCACCCTGCTCGGCTCAACCGGGCCACCTGAAGCGGGTCGGGAGATCGTTTCCGGGAAAATGCTGCCCTTCAGCCAGGCCTCCGACGTCCCGCAGCAACAAAAACACCGATCTCTGTCGCGCCAGCCACGTCATTTCACGGGACACGCCCCACGTCGGAGGTCAGGGAAACAACCGGCAGCCACCAGATCGTACCCAACTTGATGGCAGCCCACCCGCCGGCACTCTGAATGCAAACGCCCGCGCGGGCCAGTTGCCGTGACATCTGTACCCATCTTATTCGCCGCCCTGTACCTAGAAGAAACTCGGAAGTTCGCAGAAGCTATTGATCGTAATACGTTCGTGCCACGCAAAGTTATCATTACCTCCGCGGCATGTTTATCCAAAACTTCCCCAAGGGATGGATTCTGATGAACGACCTTCTTACACTTCCCAATGTCGCTTCGATTGTTTCGGGAAAACCATACGCGACAGAAACAACTTCACTCGTTATCGACCCGTCACTTGATAACCCTGTTGCGCGGCTTTCCCATGCCGATGACACGATCGTCGAGCGGGCGGTCGAAGCTGCTTCTGCCGCGTTCAAGACATGGCGTGACGTTACCCCTGCCCAGCGCGCGCGCTGCCTGATGCGGTTTCGCGACATCGTTGACCGCAATCGTCAGGAACTGGCGGCCGTAATCGTACGCGAACATGGAAAGCCGACCGCCGACGCGATGGGATCAATCGATCGGGGACTGGAAGTGGTGGAGTTTGCCATGGGCGCTCCGCACCTGCTGAAGGGCGAGAATTCGGATCATGTCGGGACCGGTGTCGCCACCCGCTCATCGCGCCGGCCTTTGGGGGTCTGTGCTGGAGTTGTGCCATTCAACTACCCGGCCATGATACCAATGTGGATGTTTCCGATGGCCCTCGCCTGCGGCAACACATTTATCCTCAAACCCTCGGAGAAGACGCCAAGCGCAGCCAATATGATCGCGCAGATGCTCGCAGAAGCCGGCGTTCCCGAAGGCGTCTTCAGCGTTCTTCACGGCGGACGGGAAGTCGCGGAAGCGCTGATTTCGCACCCCGATGTGGCGGCTGTGTCCTTCGTCGGATCAAGCGCTGTTGCCAAATCCGTCTATCAGACCGCGACCCGGCACGGCAAACGCGTGCAGGCACTGGGCGGCGCCAAAAATCACGCCATCGTAATGCCAGACGCAGACATGAAAAGCACTGTAGACGCAATACTCAGTGGCGCATTCAACTCGGCCGGTCAGCGCTGCATGGCGATTTCGGTGTTGGTTACCGTCGCCCAAGCCCACGACCAACTCATGCCGGCTCTTGTGGAAGCGGCTTCCCATCTCAAACTGGCAGCTGGAAAGCGCGCAGATTGCTTCGTTCCACCTGTCAATTCCGCCGATCAGTATCAGAGGATACTGCAGCATATCGATAACGGTATCGAGGAAGGCGCGTCGCTGCGTCTCGACGGAAGGCAGGGCAGTGAAACGTCGAAAGGATTTTTCATCGGACCCGTCATCTTCGATGACGTAACGCCTGCCATGTCTATCTACCAACAGGAAATATTTGGACCTGTCCTCGTTGTAATGCAGGTAGATGATCTCGATGAAGCCATCGAACTAAGCAACAACCACGCCCTTGGTAATGGCGCAGTTATTTTCACCAGCTCCGGAAAATCCGCAAATACATTCGAGCGCGACATCCTGTGCGGCATGCCTGGTGTCAATGTCCCGGTGCCATCCCCCGTTGCGTACCATTCCTTTGGTGGAACCAAGCAGTCTCTTTATGGCGACCTCGCCGTTCATGGGCCGGATGGCATTAACTTCTACACACGCAGGCAGGTGTTGACGACCCGATGGCCCTGAAAACCTGCCCACAGCCTGCCTGTTTTAGACGCCATGCCTTCGCTTTGTTCGAGCAGCGCAGCAGACGCTACTCGTGCCCGACAGCATCCTCTCCCTGCAACCATTCCTGTGAAAACGTTGTCTTCGTGAAATTACATCAAGTTCAAAGGTCCACCATCAAGGTTACTTAATCGGCGGCATGCGTGTCGAAAAACTATTGGAGCCACTCAGTGACAATAGAATTCAACTCCGTTAGCAAGATATTCGCCAACAGCGGATCAACCCGCGTTCTGGATGACGTAAATCTGGTGATTGAGGACAATGAGTTTTTCACGCTCCTTGGCCCATCTGGCTGCGGCAAGACCACATTACTTCGCATGATCGCCGGTTTCGAGCATCCAACTTCAGGTTCCATCACCCTGTTTGGGGACCCGCTTGAGGCAACACCGCCAAACGCGCGGCCGGTCAATACGGTTTTCCAGCACTATGCGTTGTTTCCCCACCAGACAGTCGAACAAAACGTAAGTTTCGGCTTGAAAATGCTGCGCCGTCCGGCAGCAGAAATAAAAGTTGACGTTGAACGGGTTCTCGATCTGGTTCAACTCGGCGATCTGGCGAGGCGGTTGCCGCATCAGCTTTCCGGAGGACAACAACAGCGCGTCGCCCTGGCGCGCGCCCTGGTGACCCGCCCGCGCGCGCTGTTGCTTGATGAACCGCTGTCGGCTCTCGATTCCAAGCTGCGTGACGAGATGCGCGTCGAACTGAAAACGCTGCAGCGCGAAATGGGTATCACTTTTGTTTTCGTCACCCATGACCAGGGAGAGGCGCTGGCGATGAGTGATCGCATCGCGGTCCTGTCAGGAGGTCGTATCCAGCAGGTCGGCTCTCCGGACGAAATATATGATCGGCCCGCCAACCGCTTTGTCGCCCAGTTCGTCGGAGACACCAATTTTCTGGAAGGGACAGTTTTTTGCGGACCTGGGCGAGAGTCCGTATTCCGCACCAGTGCGGGCGCAATCATCCCCATTGCCGACACCTCTTACCAGGAAAATCAGTGTGCAACTCTGGCCTTCATCCGTCCGGAAAAACTTCATCTGAGCAGTTATGCTGATGCGGAAGCGAGCGGACGTAAAGGGCTGCGTGGCGTTGTCAGCAACAAACTCTATCTCGGCACAGACACAGTCTACTCGATCGATCTGGACGGCGGGGAAACCTTGCGGGCTCAGAATCCAGAACACGAGCGCAGCGGAAAACCATTTCGAGATTGGCGTCCCGGTCAATGTCAGCGCCGAGCACAACGCGTTTAGAACATTGGGCGTGCCATCATGAGTTTCATCCCTGCCAAACTGGAAACAACACCCCGGCGCAGCGTCGGTACGCAACCGACACGAAACGCGATGAAGTTTCTTCAAGCCAAACTTCTTGTCCTGCCGGCCGTTCTCGTTATCGGGATATTCCTAGTCGTTCCACTTCTGATCATTGTCACCTATTCTTTTCTGGAACCGGCGACATTTGGCGGCGTGGTCTGGACCTTCTCGACGGAAGCCTACACTCAGTTTCTGTTCGAGCGAGACATCTTCGATGACACGCTGGCCTTCAACACGTCCTATCTCCAGATCTTTTCCCGGTCCGTCTTTCTGGCAGTTACAGCGACTGTTATCAGTCTCATAATTGGATTTCCGACGGCCTATTTCATAGCCACCCGATCGGAAAAGCAGAAGAACATACTGATATTTCTGATAACCCTGCCGTTCTGGACGAACCTCCTTATCAGGACCTATTGCGTGTTGCTTATCTTAAGGGACGACGGGATCGTTAATTCGATCGCTATAGGCCTCAACATCTACGACACCCCTGTTACGTATCTTTACAATAACTTCGCGATGGGCGCCGGTCTCGTATACAGCTACTTGCCGTTCATGATTTTGCCGCTCTATGCGAACCTCGAAAGAATGGACAAGCGCGTCATTGAAGCGGCATATGATCTCTATGCGACGCCGCTTCGCGTCTTCACTCATGTGATACTGCCACACGCACGATCCGGCATCATCGGCGGCTGCCTGCTGGTTTTCATTCCGAGCCTTGGCACGTATCTGGTCCCCGACATGCTTGGCGGCGGCGGAAAGTTGCTGATCGGAAACCTGATTGCCATGCAGTTCGGCATGAGCCGCAACTGGCCATTTGGCGCAGCATTGGCGGTCATTCTTCTCGCAGCCATCCTCGTCGTGCTGATGGTCGCGGCCGGGCGCATTCGTGCATCGCGTGCCGCGCTGGAAGGACACTGAAATGGGGATCCTGTCGCACAAGAAGCCAAAGTCTATCGTTTCATTTCGCGGCTTCGGCCTCGTCACGGGCCTGTGTCTTTTCATCCTCTACGTTCCGATGATGGTGCTCGTCTTTTTTTCGTTCAACGCCAACCGCGCCGTAACCGTTTGGGGTGGCTTCAGTTTTCAATGGTACGTCAAGGCGGCCTCCAATAGCGGCCTGCAAAACGCTGCCCTGAATTCACTAACAGTGGCGGTAATCGCCACGACGTTGGCTACCGCAATCGCGACGGCGGCCGCCCTAGCAACGGGCCGGGGCCAACGTTTCCGCGGCGCACAGTCGTTCTACATGTTGGTAAACCTGCCGCTGATGCTACCCGAAATCATTATCGCGGTCGGTACCCTGTCGTTTTTCGCGCTGGCCGGCATGCAGCTCTCTCTCGTGACAATTGTCATCGCGCATACCGTTTTTTGTATCCCTTTCGCCTATCTGCCGATCCGCAGCCGCCTGGAGACGATGGACGGCAGGCTCGAGGAGGCCGCCGCCGATCTCTACGCATCTCCGTTTGAGGCCTTCCGTTACGTGACAATGCCGTTGCTTATGCCGGGCATTGTGGCCGGCGCAATGCTCGCATTCGTCGTTTCGTTGGATGATTTCATCATCACCGCGATGGTTGCAGGTGCGGGATCCGGCACGCTGCCCGTCTACGTCTACACGCAACTCAAGCAAGGCGTAACACCCGAGATCAATGCCATCTCGACAGTCCTGCTTGCCGTATCGGTCGTTCTGGTCTCCGCATCCTATTTCGTTTCGCAAGCAGGTTCCAAGACCGTTCGTACGTCCGTTTAGCACCAGATGAATTCAACACGGAGGGAGGCAGCAAAACGTTCGTGGGTCCGCATGGGAGTGGACAACTTAATCAACAAGGGAGGAATCAAAATGAGACATTTTTTGAAGGCCGGCTATGTGGCTATCGCCGCTTGTATGTTGCCAACGCTGCCTGCCCACGCCGAGGGGGCGCTCGCCATATTCAACTGGGGTGACTACATCTCGGACGAGATGGTGAAGAAATTTGAAGCCAAATATGATGTCAAGGTTACGGTTGATACGTATGATTCAAATGAAACAATGCTCGCCAAGCTGCAGTCAGGCATATCCGGGTATGACCTGGCGGTTCCCGGCGACTACATGGTCGAAATCCTTATACAGGAAGGATTAATCGAAAAGGTCGAACCGAATACATTTGAAAACTACGGCAATCTCGAGCCCAAGTGGGCAGATGTATATTGGGACCCCGGTCGGCATTATTCTGTGCCCTGGGTGTGGGGAACAACCTCATTCACGGTCAGCACGAAGGTCTACAAGGGCGACGTCGACACACTCGCTGTGATGTTCGATCCCCCAGAGGAGTTAAGGGGACGGATCAATCTGCTTCGCGATGTCAACGATGTCATCAATGCCGCGTTGCGCTACCTGGACCTTCCGCGCTGCAACGAAACGCCGGAGGATCTCAAGAAGGTTCAGGCGTTGCTTGCGGACCTGAAGCCGTCGGTGAAAAGCTTTGCCTATGAATCGAAAGAGCTTGCGGAATCCGGTGAAGTCGATCTTGCTCAGATCTGGAACGGCAAGGCATATATTGCACGACAGGGCCGCCCTGAACTCCAATACGCCTACCCCAAAGAGGGCTATACGGGCTGGATGGACAATCTTGTGGTCGTCAAAGGCGCTCCAAATTTGGAAAATGCAAAACTGTTCATGAATTTCCTCATGGATCCCGAAAACGCGGCGATGATGACGAATTTCACGGGATACCCTAACGGCGTTCTCGGCAGTGAAAAATTCGTCAATGCCGACTTGCGCGATTCGCATGAATACCGTCCGCCGGAAGGCGCGCCGGATCCGGAGTTTGTCAAAGTCTGCAATGAAACAGTCATCAAACTCTATGACCGGGTTTGGACTAATTTTCTGAAGTAGTAGCTCTCTACAAAGGCTGTTCAACATGGCACTAGGAAACCATCCACAATGGGGCGAACTCGAACTCTCCGAGTTTCTAAATGGCTCCGCGCTGCTGGTGATTGACCCCACCAATGGCGTTCTTCATCGGGATGGTGCGCAATCGGCCGACGGTCTTTGGCAACGGGCGCGGCGCGAAGGCGGCTCACTGAACGGAATACTCCGGTTGGTCGCCTTCGCGCGTTCGCGAAACATTCCAGTCGCCTGGCTTCGCTACGAGTATATGCGACAGCATTTTCCGGCGACGCCGCTCGATGCGGCCCAGTATGCCTATTGGTATCAGAACCGGCGATGGACACCCGAGCAGAAAGTCTGGGAACGGTCGGCTGTTGAGGAGATCGCCACCATCAAACAGGATGGCGATCTCGACAGTGTCTACACCAGTTTCGGCAATGTCTTCATCGGCTCCCCGCTGCTTCCGACATTGAATACCTGGGGAGCCCGGACACTTCTGATCTGTGGCTACCATCTCGATCACTGCGTCGAGCAAGCAGCGCGATCAGCCCGTGATTTCGGGTTGATGCCATTCGTGGTGGGCGATTGCTGCGGGGCTTCAGAGGAATCGGATGAGGCGCCGACATTGGCTCGAATCGACGCCAATTGGGCACCGGCGATTTCAGTGAAGGATGTTATCACTGGTTGACCGGCGGATGTCTTTACCGGCCTGATCGCATTTCATTCCGAGGCCGCAAGCGCGAGATGCGCAACACCTGGCCAGATGCGTTCATCCGGTATGGATGAAAAGCTCATTCGGAAGTAATTTCGCCCCTGTTCGGGATCTGCGAAATATACGTTTCCAACTTCTATTACCACGCCTCGCCGCATGGCCCGAGCCGCAAGGGTGCTCGCATCGAGGTTTTGGGGCCCCTCAACCCAGAACGAGGTACCGCCGAAAATCGGCGCGTGTGCCCAGCCAGAGAAATACTTTCCAAGGGCGGCCGACAGGGTTTGCCAACGCATCGCATAGACCTGATGGAGTTTCGCTATTAGTGCGTCGTGATGACCAAGCGATAAAAACAAAGCGGCGACGCGCTGATTGTTAACCGGAGGATGGCGAATAAGCAGTCGCCTGAGAGCCCGTGCTTCGCGGATCAACTCTCTGGGGGCTACCATGAACCCGATGCGCAAGCCGGGCATGAGCGATTTCGACAGGCTGGAGGTGTAGAGTACGCGTCCGGTTGTATCGAGGGACTTGAGCGCTGGAATGGGGTTCCCATTGTAATTCGTCTCGGATTCATAGTCATCCTCGATGATCAACGTGTCTGAGGCTGTTGCCCAATCCAGCAACTGACGTCGACGCTCCAAACTCATCGTGATATTTGTCGGAAACTGATGGCTTGGCGTGACAAACGCAATCTGCGCATCCTTCAATTCGTCAACCCGAATGCCCTGCGCATCGATTGCCACAGATCGGACATTGGCTAACAGCAGTGAGAACATGTTGCGGACGTCAGCGTAACCCGGATCTTCCATGGCGATCGGCATGCCCGGCCTGATCAGCAGACTGGCGAGCAGATATAGGGAATTCTGCGAGCCAACCGTCACCAGGATTTCATCGGGAGCCGCGTGGATACCGCGCCGTGTAAGCACGCGCCGACGGATTTGCTCGACCAGCATCGGATCGTCTTCGGTATAGCGGTCTTCCGTCCAGGCATAGATGCCTTTTCGGCTCATTGCCTGGCGAGTGCATTCCCGCCAGGCGCTGACCGGAAATGAATCGGCATCGACCTGCCCGTAAATAAATGGATATGGATACTTATACCAATTAACCGGCTTTGTTATATTGTATTGCTTGGATGGATTGAGAAACAACTTCGATTTCCAGCTAACACCGGAAGCCTTCTCCTCGACGATATCGTCCTCTGGTGAAGCAACTTCGGCGAGCTTGTTTCCGCATATTCCTTGCGTAACATAGTAACCCGAGCGGACACGGGAAATAAGGTACCCATCGTCGACCAGCGACCGATACACTTGAAGAACTGTGTTCAGCGAGACGTCCAGGCGCTTTGCCATCGCTCGGCTCGACGGGAGAGGTGAACAGGGAGGAAGGTGTCCCGCCAGTATGGCGTCTACTAGAAATTCTCGAATTTGAACTTGCAAGGTCCGTTTGCTTGATCGATCAATGTAAAAAAGGATATCTCGCATGGACGCATCCGGTTGGGACTTAATTGTCCCATTTCACATACCTGTTTATACATGCGGACTCCACACCTGGCTAGACCCAGTCAATCTTGATGGGTATCCCGTGAATTGCCTCTGCGAGGAGCCATAGTCGTGTGCCCTGTGGGGATCAGAGCTCGCTGCGGATTTATGCTGAGGCCTGGGCCCGGTGGTGTCATCGAAAACGCCCCTGAGATGGGCATATCGGAACTGGTTGCGGCCCAACCATGAACCCCGCCTTTTCCTGCACGGGATCCCGGTCGGGTCAGAGCATTACAAGCGGGCGTCAGACAATCTCGTCAACTTCGGATGGTTCGCTCAACAGATCCATCATCGCCCGTACCGAGCGTGCGACGTGATGGTCGGCATGACGGATCATCGTGAAATGCCGGACAGGCAGGCTGAAATTGACCTGATGAAACGCACCCTCGGCAAGTCGCGGCAACACCGCACGCCTGGATAACGCCGTCGCACTTTGCCCAACCTGAACGGCTGCCAGACAGGCCTCGTTTGACGGCATTTCAAGGATCACCTGCAACTCCGACGGATCCTGGCCAAGCGCCCTGATATCCGATTTGAAAGCAGCCCGGGTACCCGATCCCTGTTCACGCATTATCCAGGTAGTCGCGTCCAAATCCGCAACATCGACAGGGCGACCGTCCGCCCAGGGATGATGCTCGCTGACGACGATCACGAGGCGGTCTTGCGCGACGATCTGCTTGATCAGCTTATCGTTTTCGATCTCACCCTCAACGATGCCAAGATCGCAGCTTCCATCCAGAATGGCGCCTGCAACAGTGCGGGTGTTGCCTGGTGTGAGCGCAATGTCCACCTGCGGGTTGAGCGCCCGGTAGCGCACCAGATAGCGCGGCAGCCAGTAGTTGGCGACCGTCTGGCTGGCGTGCAAGCGCAAGCCCCCCGAGGCGACACCGTGCAGATCGGCGAGAAAGCGCTCCGCTTCCTTGGCCTGGCGGAGAACCCCCTCGCCTCGCTCATGAACGACCGGCCAGCCTCGGTCAGCTCAATACGGCGGCCGATGCGGTTGAACAGGACAACGCCATGGCGCGCCTCGAGTGCGGATACGGCAGCGCTGACCGCGGACTGGGTCATGTTCAGCGCCTGCGCGGCACGGGTGACGTGCTCGAAAGTTGCCACCTCAAGGAAAATCCGAAGTTGGTCAAGTGTCATCACGGCACGCCTTCATTCGATAAAATCGAACAGAATAAAACTATTTACTCGTTGGATCGATTGATTTGCAAGAACTAATCATACGGAAAGTTCAAGACAAGGCGTCATCGTATGAAGACAAGAATTGGCATCGATTTCCTTGACATCACGGGAGCCCAGGAAGATTTCAACTCACTTTTACCCGGACTGGTTCTGACCGCAAGCATTGCGGTTATCGCCATTGCGGCGAACAAGCTATTTGCGATCACGGCGCTGAGCCCGATGATCCTGTCGATCATTTTGGGGCTGATGCTGCAAAACACCCTGGGCACTCCAAGCGGTATCGCACCGGGGGTCACATTCTCAATGAAGCGCCTGCTGCGTCTGGGGATCATCCTCCTCGGCCTGCAGATCACCTTGGCCGACGCTCTCAGCCTCGGTGGCATTTCTGTGGCAATCATCGCGGCAACCCTGACGATATCCTTCATCGCCATCCGGCTTGTGGGACGCGTCCTCGGCGTCGATGACGCGCTGTCGAACTTGATCGCCGCCGGCACCTCGGTTTGCGGCGCCTCGGCCGTCATCGCCGCAAACACCGTGGCGAAGGGCAGTGATGAAGATGTGGCCTACGCAATCTCTTGCGTCACCGTGCTCGGCTCGGCCTCAATGTTCATCTATCCGATGCTGGCCAGCCCGCTCGGCCTCAGCGATCTGGCTTACGGCGTTTGGACCGGGGCAACTGTTCACGAAGTGGCGCAGGTTGCCGGCGCAGCATTCCAGCATAGTGATGCCGCAGGCCAGTACGGCACGATTTCGAAGCTGACCCGCGTTGTCATGCTGGCGCCACTGGTGCTGGCAATGGCAGCCGTCGGCAACATCGGGCATCAGGGCGAGATACGTGGTCACGTAACGATGCCATGGTTTGTCATGGGCTTTGTCTGTCTCGTGCTGATCAACAGCGCAATCGATCTGCCACGCATGGTCCTCGACAACGCTTCGCTGGTCACGACTTTTCTGCTGTCGATGGCCTTGGCCGCGATGGGAGTGCAGACCGACATCCACAAATTGCGCGCCAAGGGCGTTCAGCCGCTGCTGCTGGGAGTATTCGGGTGGCTCTTCATCACAGGCTTCGGGCTGTTGATGATCAAGAGTGCCGGCTATTGATCAACCCGTGAAATGGTGCGCGCATCTCTGAACGTTGTTTGGAGACCTTCCGTGAATGCCGTTGCATTGGCTGGCAACGAACACACTTCTGCAGCGCCGCACATCCAATCGGATGCGCGGCGCTGTAGAGGTTTGAAAATACGCATGTACGTTACCGTTCAAATGAAGCCGTTTGAGCGCGGCATGCATTAACCTTGCAGATGCTCGAACAAGCGCGCCACCGCTTCAGCGCCTGGATCGGTATGTCCTTCAAGCTGCTGGGCATTGATGTAGGTTGCCCGGCCCGCGTTCGCCTTGGTCAGGGTCGCTGTGTGATCCGCACCCGCACGCGCGGCCTTGGCCGCCAGATGCAGATTGTCTTCCAGAGCCTCAAGTGCCGGATAAAGCGCATCCACCATGGTCCGGTCGCCCAGTTTGGCGCCACCGATTTCCTGCATTCTGACCAGACCTGCCTTGAGCGCCCCGGTCATCGAAAGGCCACTTGAAGCTGCATCGCCTGCCGCTGCGAAGAAGATGGCAAGCAGCACACCGGAGGAACCACCCATCGTCTGGCTGAGTTCCTGGCCGAGGGCGCGGTAAAGTTGGGTGTGATCTGCCAATGGAAGCGTATCCATCGTCGCAATCAGCGCGCGCGCAGCCCCGGCCAGCGTCGATCCGGTATCGCCATCACCGGATTTCGCATCCAGAGCATTCAGGTCGCTTTCGGATTTGATCAGGATCTCGCAGCACTTGGTCAGAAACGCGCGGGTTTCTGCGTGTTCCGATGGGAGCGGCTTTATCGGCGCCAGCCCATCGGGCAAGTTGAGGATTGTCACCGGCGTGATCTCGGAGATGCCCGGCCAGGCCGAAAGCGGCGTTGGGTGAGAAAGCGCCTCAAGGTCTTCGACATCGGCCGGATAGACCGATACCGAGAAACCGCGCATATCCAGAGATGTAACCATTGCGGCCGGGCCGATGATCCATTTCAGCTTGCCGGCAATACTCGAATTGGCCAATTCGTTGGCCAGAATGGCCATTTCGAGAACAGAAGCGCCACCGAGATTGTTCAGCAAGGCGACATGCTGGCCCTCACCCATATGCTTGCCGAGCTTGGCGGCAACCGCATCCATGGCTTGCCGTGCATCGGAATACTGGATTTGCTCCACGCCGGCTTCGCCATGGATGCCAAGACCGAGCTCGGCCATCCCTTTCGGAATTCTGCTTTCTTTCGGTGATCCCGGAACAGTGCAGGTATCGAGCGACATGCCAATGGTCTTCGTGCCGGCGATGACTTTCTCGACCCGCCGGGTGATCTCGTCAAGCTTGACACCGCGTGCCGCCAGCGCACCGGCGATCTTATGTACAAACAAGGTTCCGGCCACGCCACGTGCCTGTGGCAGATCCGGCAAAGCAACATCGTCGTCGACAACGACCATACTGACATCGAGACCAAAGGCCCTGGCGCGTTCCGCCGCCAACCCAAAGTTCAGCCGGTCGCCAGTGTAATTCTTGACGATCAGCAAGCAGCCGGCAGGACCGGTCACGGCCAGGATTCCGGCCAGCACAGCGTCAACCGACGGAGAGGCAAACACATCGCCACACACGGCAGCGGTCAACATGCCTTCACCGACAAATCCTGCATGCGCAGGTTCGTGGCCTGATCCTCCGCCGGAAACCAAAGCCACTTTCGACTTGTCCCAATCGTTGCGGAGCACCACCCGGATGTGCGGGTAACCATCCAGCCGGGCAAGCTTGCCGCCCGATACCGCAATGACACCGTCAATTGCTTCGGTGACGATATCTTCCTTGTTGTTCATAAACTGGGTCATCGGACGTTCTCCTCGGCAATTCGCGCGCCGTCAGCATCGAAATAGAACGGCTTCTCGGGCCTGATTTTGACGATGTCGCCTTCACTCAACGTTGTGTGAGCATCCGTCACGGACACCAGATCATGGTTCTTGAAAGACAGATGCAAGCGTGTCTGGTCACCCAGATGTTCGACGCGTTTGACAACGCTGTCTTCGCCGGCCCCCTGGACAATCTGCTCGGGCCGCAAGCCGATCTTGACCGCCCTGGCAGGCGCTCCCTTGAACAGATCGGCGGGCAGAATATTGATCCTCGGCTGGCCGAGACGGCTGGCTGCGTAAATACTCACCGGGTTTTCATAGATTTCCCGCGGGCTGCCGAACTGGACCAGCTTTCCGCGGTCGAGCACGCCGACATGGGTCGCCATGGTCATGGCTTCGATCTGGTCGTGGGTGACATAAAGCAGGGTGGCGCCGGACATGGATTGAATGCGCTTCAATTCAATCCGCAAATCGGCGCGAAGCTTGGCGTCGAGCGAGCTCAGCGGTTCATCCATCAGGTAGATGGAGGGGCTTCTGACAAGCGCGCGGCCTATGGAAACACGCTGCATTTCTCCGCCGGACAGGGCTGTCGCCTTATTGTCGAGCTTGTGGGAAATCTGCAGAACCTCGGCAACCTCCTTGATCTTGCGGGCGATCTCGTCGGCAGGCGTATTGAGCAAGGGCGACTTCAGCGGAAACGCCAGATTCTCGCGCACCGTCAGATGCGGATACAGCGAGTATTGCTGGAACACCATGGCCACGTTTCTCTGGGCTGGTGTCAGCCCGGTCATCGATTGGCCACCGATGAAAATTTCGCCTGAATCAGGTGTATCAAGGCCAGACACCATGCGCAGGGTTGTGGTTTTGCCCGCGCCCGTGGGCCCAAGCAGAACCACGAAGGATCCATCCGGAATCGTCATGCTCACATTATCG
The DNA here is from genome assembly GCF_026619415.1 of Hoeflea algicola. Classification (NCBI taxonomy): domain Bacteria; kingdom Pseudomonadati; phylum Pseudomonadota; class Alphaproteobacteria; order Hyphomicrobiales; family Rhizobiaceae; genus Hoeflea; species Hoeflea algicola. The sequence continues at coordinate 4,332,505 of NZ_JAOVZR010000001.1, read as the reverse complement.
AGGGCAACCTCGGAGTCGAAGCGCTTGGTCACATTTTTCAAGATGACATCAGCCATGTCCCAAGACCTCCTGATTGGCTTGTGACAGCAAAGCCCGTCCCCTTGCGGTATCGAAGATCGTGATGGTGCGTGGATCAAATTCCAGCCCCACCCGTTCGCCAACAGTGACCGGTTGAGCGGCACTGATGCGCGATTTCAAATCTCCGTTGGGCGTGGCGACGGTGATGATCTGCGTCGTGCCAAGATACTCGGTTGCAAGAACTTCGCCCCTGTAGGCGCTAGCATCAGAAAACCGCACGTGTTCCGGCCGCACCCCAAACGCCAGCTTCCCCGCTGCACCCTCAAGCAATGCGGGGATTGCGAAATCGACCCCATGCATCTCGATCGTGGCCTGGTTGCTTGCCAGTGAACCCTCGAAATTCAGGAAATTCATCGATGGGGAGCCAAGAAAACTGGCCACAAACATGGTCGAAGGCCAATCATAGATCTGTTGCGGACGCCCGAACTGTTCGACAACGCCGTGGTTCATCACCACGATCTTGTCGCCCATTTGCATCGCTTCCAGCTGGTCGTGGGTGACATAGACAGTTGTCGCCCCCATCCGGTCGTGAAGCGCGCGAAGCTCTTCCGACATGTGTTCGCGAAACTCGGCGTCGAGCGCTCCCAGCGGTTCGTCCATCAGGAAGGCTTTGGGGTCACGGACAATTGCACGCCCGAGTGCCACCCTCTGGCGGTCGCCGCCTGACAGCCCACCCACCGGGCGATTGAGAATATCGGTAATCCCGAGAATCTCGGCAACCTCTCCGACTTTCTTTTTCACCTGAGCCCTGGGCATGCCCTGGCTGATCAGCGGATAGGAAATGTTCTTGCCGACATTCATGTGCGGATAGAGTGCAAACATCTGGAAGACGAAGGCGATGTCGCGCTGACTGGCAGGCTTCATGCCCACCTCCTCACCACCGATGTAGATTTCGCCGCTTGTCGGAAGTTCAAGCCCGGCCATCATCCGCAAGGTCGTGGTCTTGCCGCAACCGGAGGGACCGAGCAGCATGAAGAATTCACCGTCCTCAACCGTGAAGGTGGATGATTTGACCGCATTGAACGACCCAAAGTCCTTGCGCAGATTCTTGATCATGATCTGTGCCATGGGCTACTCCGGGAAATGGCTGACGATGATGAACATCACGGTGCCAACCAAGGTTATGATGAAGGAATAGGTGAACAGCCACAGGGCGAACGGTTGCATCAGCATGACGACGCCCAGCGCGATCAGAATCGATGCCAGCATTTCCCATGACCCGCGCCGCAAGCGCAGCAAACCATTGAAGAAGTTTGTCATTTGCGAACCGCTCCAAAGGTGATGCCACGAAGCAGATGCTTGCGCAGGAGGATGGTAAAAACCATCACCGGGACCAGGAAGATGGTTGCGCCGGCTGCCACTGCCGGCCAGTCCTGGCCGCCCACGCCAATGATCGTCGGAATGAAGGGGGGCGCGGTTTGTGCGGTGCCGGAGGTCAGCAGCACGGCAAGCGCATATTCATTCCACGAGAAGATCAGGCAGAAGATGGCGGTGGAGGCGATCCCGGTGGCGGCCTGCGGCAGCACGACCTTGTAGAACGCCTGAAACCGTGTGTAGCCATCGATCAGTGCCGCTTCTTCATATTCGATCGGGATCTCGTCGATAAAGCCATTGATCAGCCAGACCGCAAGCGACAGGTTGATCGCCGTATAGAGCAGAATCATGCCGGCGTGGGTGTCGTTCAGCCCCAGGTTCCTGAACATCAGGAAGATCGGAATCGCGACCGCGATCGGCGGCATCATCCGCGTCGACAGAATGAAGAACAGTAGATCATCCTTGAGCGGTACCTTGAATCTCGAAAACGCATAAGCAGCAGCGGTTCCCAGCACGATGGCAAAGAATGTCGACCCGAAGCCGATGATCACGGAGTTGAAAAACCGCTCGGAATAGCGCGATGCGCCGACGATCGTATTGCCCTTGTTGCGCACCAGTTGCTCGTACCAGGGCAGGTCATCACGTGGCTCGGCGGCAAGTTCAGCGCTTAGGCGCGTCTGCGCCGTGAAGACGTTGACATAACCCTCAACCGTCGGCTCGAACAGGATTTTTGGCGGATAGGCGATGGAATCGACGGATGACTTGAAGCCCGTGGCGACGATCCACAAAAGCGGCAGCATGGTGATCAATGCATAGCCAATCACCAGAATTCCGGCGATCCATTTCTGCCTGACAGACGGCTGCGTAACGGAGTAGCTCATCTTTGTTTCACCTTGTTGAGCGCCTTCACATAGATCGATGCGAGGCCAAACACCGTGACAAAGAGGATCACGGCATAGGCGGAAGAAAATCCGGTGCGCCATTTCTCAAAAGCTTCGCGCTTGAGATCGATTGACGTCAGCGTGGTGGTGTTGCCCGGCCCGCCGCCGGTCAATTGGACCACCAGATCGAACATCTTGAAATTCTCGATGCCGCGGAACAGTACCGCCAGCATCAGAAATGGCAGGATCATCGGGATGGTGATGGTCCAGAACTGGCGCCATTTGCTGGCCCGGTCGCATTCCGCGGCTTCGTAGATGCTGTCGGGGATGGACCTCAGTCCTGCAAGACAGATCAGCATGACGAAGGGTGTCCACATCCAGGTGTCGACAATCACGATGGACCAGGGTGCGAGTGAAACCTCGCCGATCATCGAAAAGCTGGAAGGATCTGCACCGGTGACAAAGCCGACGACATAGTTGAAAAGGCCTATTTGCGGCTCGTAGAGGAAGGTCCAGAAATTGCCGACCACTGCGGGCGAAAGCATCATCGGAAACACGATGATCGTGGTCCAGAGATCATTGCCCTTGAACTTCTTGTTGATGAGATAGGCCAGCGCAAAGCCGATCACCACCTGGCAGACAATGGTCCAGATCAGGAAATGGGCAGTCGCCTGCATGGTCATCCAGATATCCGCGTCGCCCAGAATGCGCTCGTAATTGCGCAACCCGACCCATTCGATGGCATTGTTGGGACGGTTCACCCGGAAATTGGTGAAGCTGAGATAAATGGTCCAGATGAGCGGGAAAATATTGATCGCCAACAAAATGAAGATTGTCGGGGCGACGAAGATCCAGGCAATCGCTCTGTCTGAAAGCCCTTTTACCTTTTGCGCGACAACAGTCGGGGTCGCCCGAGCAGCGCGGTCTATCACTGAGTTTGACATAGCAGATTCACCTGATTCCCATCGGTGAGGCCGGAGTACGATCTTCCGGCCTCACCGCTCATTGGGAGGAGCACAAGGGGTTAAGGCTTACTTTTTGCCTTCGTCTTCAAAGACCTCATCCCAGTCCTTGACCAAGCCATCCAAGGCTTCCTTGGCGGTGCCGTTACCGGCAACAACGTAGTTGTGCACACGCTGCTGCATCGGCAACAGCAAAGACGCATAGGAAGGCTCGGCCCAGAAATCCTTCACGATGGCCATGGAATCGAGGAATGTCTGGGCGAATGGCTGGCTTGCAGCAAAGCCCGGCGCTTCGACGACAGCACGCATTGCGGATGCACCGCCCACGTCCCACCATTTCTGCTGGACTTCCTTCTGAGCGAACCACTTGATGTATTCCAGCGCCGCATCCATGTTTTCAGTGTTCGCAACAACGGAAATACCCTGACCGCCGAGCTGCGCGAACTGACCTGCAGGGCCGGCCGGGTTGGCAAAATAACCTGACTTGCCGCCGCCCACATTCGGATCGGCTTCAACGCCGGGCCAAATAAACGCGAAGTTCATCTGCATGGCGACCTGACCAGACTTGTAGGCGTCGATGTTCTGGGACATGTAGGCATCTGATGCGCCCGGAGGGGTGCAGCAATCATACAGGGCCTTGTAGAATTCGAGACCTTCTATAGCGCCGTCAGAATTGACGAAGCCTTCCAGGTCGTAAGGCTTGTCAGGGTTCTCGTACTGGAAGCCATAATTGTACAGGACGTTGGTGACGCCCATGGTGATGCCTTCCGAACCGCGCTCGGTATAGATCGCTGCACCATAGACCTTCTTGCCATCAATCTCGCGCCCCTGGAAAAACTCGCCAACCTGCTTGAGCTCTTCAAGGGTCTTCGGCGCGTCCAGATCACGGCCGTATTTTTCCTTGAATTCAGCCTGAATTTCAGGCCGCGAGAACCAGTCCTTGCGGTAGGTCCAGCCGACTACGTCTGCATAGGCCGGCAGCGCATAATAGTTCGGCGTGTTCTTGGGCCATTCAGCATAACCGGTCACTGTGGCCGGCAGGAAATCATCCATCTTGATGCCTTGGGCATCGAAGAAGTCGTTCAGTTTCACATACTGACCATTTTCGGCAGCGCCACCAATCCACTGGCTGTCGCCGATCAGCAAATCACAAAGCTTGCCGCCGGAATTGAGTTCATTGAGCATGCGGTCAGCGAAGTTCGGCCACGGAACAAACTCGAAGCTCATCGTGTGTCCGGATTCGGCTTCGAAATCCTTGCTCATTTCGACCAGCGCATTGGCCGGATCCCAGGCAGCCCAGCACAGCGTCAGATCAGCGGCCTGGGCAGAACCAGCGCCTGCCGTCGCTCCGAACATAAGACCGATCGCTGCAGCGGAATTCATCAGATTGAATTTCATAGTAGATATTCCTCCCGGTTTACAATCCCGCCAGCATGGCAGGGCCTCCTGTTATCACCCATAATGAGGTGCGCACCTCATTGCAAGCGAATCATGAGGTGCGCACCTCAAAAGTTGCATTCCGGCAATTTTTATTGAACAAATCGGCTGACGAGCGATATGAGCAACCCGATTGACGCGGAACATTTCAACTGATGCGACCAACAGCAAAAGACTTAGCGGCAGAAGCAGGCGTCAGTCTCGCCACGATTGACCGCGTATTGAATGGCCGTCCGGGCGTCAAACAGCACACAGTGTCCAAGGTAAACGAGGCGATTGACAGAATTGGCTTCGTTCGCAATCTGTCGGCGGTCAATCTTGCGCGAAAGAAAACATATCATTTCCGATTTTTACTTCCCGAACAAGGAGATCAATTTCTAGACGTTCTGATCAAACATATAGAAGAAGCCAACAGGGCATTTTCTGCCGAAATGGTCGATGCCGCCGCCGTCCGCCTTCCCGCCGAAGATCCGTACTGCCTGGCAGGCTATCTGGGCAAACTGGATGCCAAACTGGTCCATGGCATCGCCATCGCGGCGCCGGAATCACCACAGGTTCGCGATGCCATCAACCGTCTTCTGGAACGCGGTATAGAAGTCGTCCAGTTTCTTGCCGGACAACCCAAAGCAGCCAGCATCGACTTCGTCGGCATCAACAACCACGCTGCAGGTGCCACAGCCGCGCAACTACTCGGCCGCTTTCTGGGCGGACGCGAAGGGAAAATCGTGATCGTCTCCGAGACCATGCAATCGCGCGACAGCATTGAGCGCCGGCTGGGTTTTGACGACGTCATCAACCGGGAATATCCGGAACTCAAGACCCTGCCTTCAATCGAAACCCACGGAGACCTGCAGAGAACCAGACGGATTTTCAGCAACGTTTTTGCCAATCATCCAGATATTTCAGGTCTGTATATTCTAAGCGCAGAAGCTCGCATCCCGATTGAGGAAATATCAAAGGTCGCAACAAAACCGCTGGTGAAAATCGTCCACGAGCGTACTCCTTTCACGGAAGCCGCACTGCAAAATGGACAAATCGATGCCGTGATTGCGCAAAACCCTGGCCATCTGGTCAGAAGTGCAATCCGCATCCTCAAGGCCAGGCATGATCAACGGGAGCCTCTGGCCTCACAAGAGCGAATACGTATTGAAATTCTCTTGAAGGAGAACCTGTAGGGGCGCGGTAGCATTAACCGGCATCGGTCACCGATGCCCCTGCCTGCACGATCGGGCTTGCAAGCTGATATTGGTTCGCCCTGCAAGCCCATGCGGCCTCGAATCGTACCGAGACCGGATCATTTCATCTGCGTGCGGCGTGACCGATCAAATTATGCCCATCGCCCGCATGGCGTCGGCCACGCGCACGAAACCGGCGATATTTGCGCCGAGGACATAATCACCCGGTGCACCAAATTCCTCGGCGGTCTGGTCGCAGGCCTCGTGAATTCCGCGCATGATCTCAGCCAGCCGGTCTTCCGTCTTCTGGAACGACCAACTGTCGCGGCTTGCATTCTGCTGCATTTCCAGCGCCGATGTGGCGACCCCGCCGGCATTTGCAGCTTTGCCCGGAGCGAACATGACGCCAGCGGTCCGGAACTGCTGCACCGCTTCGGGCGTGCTGGGCATGTTGGCCCCTTCGGCAACGGCGATCACGCCGTTCTTGATCAACGCCTTGGCATCTGTGCCATTCAGCTCGTTCTGGGTAGCGCAAGGCAACGCGATCTCGCACGGGACCTGCCAGACCGAACCACCCTTGATGTAGGTGCAGCCCTGTCCCTTGAGATCGGCATATTCGGAAATCCGGGCCCGCCGCGCCTCCTTGATCTGCTTGACCAGATCGAGATCGATACCGTTTTCATCTACAATATAGCCGGCGGAGTCCGAGCAGGCGACGATCTTGCCTCCAAAAGACAGGATCTTTTCCATGGCATAGATGGCAACATTGCCCGAGCCTGAGACGACACAGCGCTTGCCTTCGAAATCTGTGCCTTTCTTTTCCAGCATCGATTGCACGAAATAGGCCAGACCAAATCCGGTCGCCTCCTTGCGCGCCCGGGAGCCACCGTAGGCCAGACCCTTGCCAGTCAATACACCGGCTTCAAACCGGTTATTCAGTCGCTTGTACATGCCGAACATGTAGCCAATCTCGCGCGCACCGACGCCAATATCGCCTGCCGGAACGTCGACATATTCGCCGATATGGCGGTGCAGTTCGACCATGAAGGATTGGCAGAAACGCATGATTTCCCGGTCCGAGCGCCCCTTCGGATCAAAATCCGATCCGCCCTTGCCGCCGCCAATGGGCATGCCCGTCAGCGCGTTCTTGAACACTTGTTCGAAACCGAGAAACTTGATGATCCCGACATTGACCGAAGGGTGAAAGCGAATCCCCCCTTGTAGGGGCCAAGTGAAGAATTGAACTGAACGCGAAATCCGCGATTGATCCGCACCTGATTGTTGTCGTCGATCCAGGGAACCCGAAAGATGATCTGTCGCTCCGGCTCGCAAATGCGCTCGATCAGCGCTTCATCGGAATATTCGGGATGTCGGGCGACGACACGCCCCAGGCTTTCCAACACCTCGCGGACTGCCTGGTGGAATTCCGGTTCACCGGCATTGCGGTGCAGGACGGTAGCAAGGATGGGTTGTAGTTTTTCATCAATTCCATTCAACGGAGTCAGACCTTTTCTGCTATGCTGATCGTGTTTGGCGCACGGTTGCCACATTTGCAATGGCGCAACCTGCCTGCCAATCTCTTTTTGCTTTGCCGACAACATACCGGGCTATGCGGCAGGCAAGGTTTCGCCCTGAACCTGTCGGCACTTGCTCAACGGCGATCATGGCGAAGCGCTGCTGGCCGAAAACTGAAATGAGTCCCGCCCACAAAACCACATCTACGCCAATGCGGAGACGTCTTCAACGATCCCGCGCTTCAGGTCTGAGCGGCTTGCCACTTACAGGAATTGCTCGCTGGCAAGGTCACCCCGCTCGCAATCATCCGTCTGGCCTCGGGCTGCGGTCGCACATGACCGCTGACCCAGATGGTTTCCGCGACGACGCACAATTCAGGCCGGTTTACAGCGTGCCGAGGGCCTTCGCCGGACTGGGTCACTGCACCCCATTTTCGGGCGAAATCTTAACGCAAGACGTTCCAGGAGCCGAGCCCCCGGCTGTACGGCATGGCGCTTATCCGGAATCGTCACGGCGGGCTGCCTGGTGCAGGCTATGAAAGCCTGCATGCCCTGTCAGAATTTTCGGGCTGTACTTCCAGCCGCTGCGAAGCCTGAAGCTATGCCATTCAAGCTTGCGTGGCCGCCCCAGCTTCGCTGACCGCCAATTCGGCCATGGTGAGTGCTGCCTTGCGAGTCTTGGCGGCGGCGATGAAGCGGCCATTATGGCAAAAGCTTGCGCCTTCCACACCGCAAGCGGCCTCCAGTTCGCCATTGGTCAAGCCGGCCCAGGCTGCGGGCAGATCAGCGCGAAGCTCAAAGCCCTCATCAGCACGGCGGATGCCGGTCAGGCACCAATCCTTGTCGCGCGGGTGAACCACGAACAGCAGATGATCCGCGCCTGATTTCATGACTGCCGAACGGAACGGCATCCCCATCGGTAGTTCCAGAACCCGGTTTTCGCCTGCATCCACAACTGCCTGGAGCACGATGTCCTCAGCCCGGAGCTTTGCCGCACTTCCGGCGATCTTGGCCTCGAGAAAACTGCGCGCAATCCCAAGTGCCGCGTGGAACGCAAGCTCCAGCGCCTCGGGATCGGGCTCATCGAAGACCGGCTTCAGGGTTTCAAGCAGAACCGGCAATGTCAGCACCGCCAGCGGTCCTGCAACGGCGGGACTCATCGCGCCGTTGTCCATCAGATCGATGGGCAGGACAAAACTGGCGTCCAATGCCGAATGGATGGTATCGATATGGGCTTCGGGAAGTCCCCGGGCAGCAAGATAGGCGTGGCCATAATGCTTCCAGATCAACCCGAAGGAGCTGTAGGGCTGTCCATCCTCCCGCAGCGGCGCGCCGCGCTGATGGTGATCGAAGATCCGCGCATCTGCATCATAGGCGCCGCCCACATCGTAGACGATCCGGTCCGTGCCGGGCGTGATCCATTCCGGTGACCGGCTGCGGACCACGTGCGCCTGCGGAAACAGTTGCGTCAGGACGACGCTGGACAACAGTTCGTCGGCATGAAAACCGCCGGAATGGGTAACGAGAAAATCTGGGGTCACGGGAGAATGCGCCTTGTTGTTCGCGGTGTTCCGCATGGGGCAAACTCCAGATAGCCACATGCGGGCACCAACTCAAGCCGATGCTGTCGAGATGGCGGCCGGAAAAGCACTTTCCCCAAGCAATCCGGCTCATAATCCCGGCACATGCGCGGTCTCTGCTTGTAACGACCGCACTTCCGTTGCCACCACCAAGCTAAAACCGATGGCGGTCATGCCGCTTTCCTGAAATCCTCTGTCTTTATCCGGGAGACGGTATTGAGAGGCGCCAGGGGCATCATTCGCACTTGGTGGTCGACACTCCCATTCACCGCGCGTGTAATGTCAGCGCGATAGAGGCCAATGTCTCGCAGCAACCTGTCATCCATGGCTTCAAGCGCCAAGATCGCCTGGTGGCACCCCCATTTCCGAACAAGAAACTGCCATCCCCGGCGGAGAAATCCGGACCGCTTTTCCATTTTCAGCGGGTACAAATCGGGGTTGAGCATATGGCGGGTGATGTAGATGGACATGTCGTCCTCCAATCCAGAAATTACCAATACCGGGACATTGGTTGTGCTAGGCCGGGCCGGGAGGAATTGTCTTCCCCGCCATCCCCGTGCTTCGCGCACGCCGCCGTCCATTTCCTTCGATCATTTTCAGATCGTCCGATACCCCGAGACGAAGGCCGGCGCATGGCACCGTCTCCGCTCGGGGTTACTGGCGGTTGAGTAATTGTCCTGCGGAAAGCAGGGATCTCTTGAGAATCCTTGACATGGTCATGATCTTTAAATGGCCATCACGACCGATGCCTTCAATCGGGGAACCTACGTCTGCGACCTTTCGGCACAGAGGCCCCGATTAAGGCGGCATTCGCGGCTTACGGCTGCTTACAAGCCCCCTGCCAGATCCCCGACGATTGACTAATACAGAGCCCGTACCTACCTGTATGGGCATGTTGAAGTATGCAAATCATTTCCGGTTTCTTCTGCTCAACCGCCTGTTTCCCCGGGCGGTGTAGGCGCCCGCGCGCCTGTCCGACCTCCCGGGGTTTCCGCACAATTCTGAATTGAGCGCGTGACGATGATGTCGTCCGAGGAGAAGTCATGACCAGCATCCGTCGTATCAATCCATCCACCCCCTGTATCCTTGCCGATCCGAAGTCGCCGCCACCAAGGCGGCTTCCCTGGACGGTGCTTCCGCATGCTCGAAGCGACCCCCGCTTCCCTTCATTTTGCCCTCCCGTCTCCGTTCGCTTTTGCGAGTCCCTGTAGGAGTTTTGAGAATGACGTCCCACATGACCGCTTCGGTCACACAGCATCTCGGACTGCTGCCCTATAACGCCGTCAACGTCGATATCGACCATCAGCAGGGTTTGGTGGCGACACCAAACGGCGTGGCGCTTTTGGGTCTGACTGAAGGCACCATGTCTTGTTGGAATATCCGCACCAACCAGCGCCGAATATTGACCGTAATCCGTGCCGAGCGGGCCACCAGCAACAATGGGGGACCAGACTGAAAATGCAGATTTCTGTGAGGAACTATCCAGTCGCACATTCCACGCCCGAAGGAGGCAGCATCGTGATCTAGACCAGTGACATTGCTTCCTTCGGGCTACCCAAGTGCCACGCCGCATTCAGCCTAATTTCCCGGAGCAAGCAAGATGACGACTCTTCTCGCGCGCAATAGCTGCGCCCACTGTAACAAGCCCCTGCCCCGCGCCGCATTCAGCAGATGTCTGTTCTGCTTTGTGTCGATCGGCAGACCCGGCGTCAGCCCCAACATGATCTGCCGCCGCTGCAATACCCATATCCCGCACGCCCATGCGGGCCAGTGCCCCTCCTGCCTCATTTCCCATCGTGCCACCTACAGTACAAGCGCATCGGGAGGTCACCGCCAATGACCGCAAGACAACATGTCAAACGCCTTGCCTGGCCGGCATTCTTCATGATTCTGAGCCTTGGGCTGGTTTTGTTTCACACCGATCTGGCGCGCTATTTCGGATTCAGCGAGACGGTTTCACTTAGCCTGACCGCATTGGCCTATTTCGCGTCCGCGTGGCTGGTCAGTCGGATCTTCGCGATGGCTCTGGACCAGGCAGCGTCGAGCACCCGACGCTATCCCAGATTGCTAAACGACATCGTCGCAGCACTCCTGTTCCTGGTCGCGTTCGCGGGAACCGTATCCCTGTTCATGGGCCAGGGCGCATTCGGCGCGCTGGCGGGATCCGGACTTATCCTGGCCATGCTGGGCTTTGCAATTCGTAACGTCGTGGCCGATACATTGTCCGGGGTCGCCCTGGGCATCGAAGGACCGTTCCGGATTGGCGACTGGGTCGACATCGACGGATTGGCGCGCGGCAAGGTGATCGAGATTGGCTGGAGGACGACGCGGGTTCTGACCCGGGATTCGGCCTATCTGATCCTGCCCAACAGCCAGATCGCCCGCCAGCGGATCACAAACTACTCCGCCCCCAAACCGCAATACCGCGCGCAGGTCACCATCACGCTCGACCATACCCTGCCCATCGGCAAGGCCCGAAAGGTGATGCTGAATGCCATGAAGGAAGCCAGATTGATCCAGTCGGAACCCGAGCCCGACGTGCGCGTCCTTGCCTATGAGGCAGGGGGCATCACCTATGCCCTGCGCTACTGGCTCAACCGGTATGACAGAGATATCGATTGCCGCGATGAGGTGTACTGTCTTGTTGACGATGCGTTGCGCCGTGCCGGAGGGGGCGTTCCCTCCCGCAGGATAGAGCTGCTCCCTCCACAGGTAACACATCTCTCCAGGCAGCCCGATGATCAGTCAGCATCGGTGCCGGACCAGCCGCCCTCATGAACACCGGGATTGAGCAGTTCTTCCCGATCCCCGCAGACATCCGCTGACCGGCATTCTGATGCATTCAGACCAAGCGTTGATGGGTTGATCAGTGCTGCTCCAGGCTCCGGATTGCGCCGGCAATGATGGCTGCGGTGACCGGACGCTCGAAATTGCGGATATAGGGGGAACTTTCGAAGGTCACCTGGGCGATCCTTTCGGCATCCTCGTCGGTACCGCCGAAATCGGACAGCCGTCGCGGCAGACCGAGTTCGCCTAAAAGCTGGAAAAATTCATCCCGCTCGGCATATGAATCAGGTGTCATCGCCAATTGCACCAGCGTCCCAAATCCGACCTGCTCGCCATGCAGAAATGCCTGCAAGGCAGGGATCACCGAAAACCCGCGCGTCAGCGAATGGGCAATCGAGAGCCCGCCATTCTCAAATGCCAGCCCGCTCAACAATACCGCCGCTTCGATCACCGATTCAACCTCGGGACTGGTGCGGTGCGCCCGCACATCATTGGCGGCAATAACCGCGTCACGGCGCAGGACCACATCGCAATGGTTAGCGATCGCCCGCAGACATTCGGTCTGCGCGCCACCATAAAAATTCGTGGCGCCGGAATTCACACATTGAATCGCCTCGTATTTCTTTGACAGCGCGTCACCCACGCCCGAAAGAAAAAACCGCACCGGCGCTTCAACGATCAGCTTGCTGTCAACCAGAACCGCGTCCGGGTTTGTCGCCATCAGCCGGACCTCGGAAATCGAGTGGTCTTCCTTGTAAATGACCGAAAGCCGCGACGTCGGGCTGTCATTGGAGGCAATGGTCGGCACGATGACAATACGACCGCCGCGCTTGATCCGCACGCCCTTGGATGTGTCGATCGCCTTGCCGCCGCCCATGCCGACAATGACGTCGGCTCCATGGCTATCGGCAAGCCCGACCATGCGGTCAATTTCGGCAGATGTGCATTCACCGCCAAAAGCTGCAACCACCGCAGACGGTCCAAGCAGTTCGGCAAGCCGCGAGCCGTATCTTTCCGCGACGAACGGATCGGCCACCATAAACACCTTGCTGCCCAGGCCGGACAGAAGCTCAGGCAGCCGCTCAAGAGTATCCGGCCCCTGGATATAGAGGTGCGGAGCGCCGAAGATACGTGTCGTCATGATGCAGTCCCGTCCTGGTCCCAGTGAAAATCACGCTTGCCGCCATCAATACAGATCAGCGCACCATTGATGAAATCGGCCGACCGACCACACAGATAGGCAGCCAAGGCACCCACTTCAGCCGGCTTGCAGAAACGGCCGATCGGGTTCTGACTGGTAATGACATGACGCTGGTGGTCGGTGAAGCCGGAAATCAGGTCAGTTTCGACATAACCTGGCGCAATCGCATTAACGGTGACCCCGCGCGGGCCCTGCTCCTTGGCGCTGGTCCGGGTGAAGCCGGCGATCCCGGCCTTGGCTGCCGCATAATGGGCCACTCCGGGACGACCACCACCGGTAAAATTCATCGAGGAAATATTGATGATCCGGCCATAACCCGCATGCCCCAGATGCGGCAGGGCTGCGCGCGTGCATAAAAACGTCGCGGTGAGATGGCTGTCGAGGATGATGCGCCAGCTTTCATCGCTGATGTCCTCGACCCGGTGACCAAGATGGCGACCACCGGCCCCGGCATTGTTGATGAGAATATCGAGCTGTCCGAAAGCCCCGGCCGCATCTTCCACCACGGAATTGGCGCTGTCGGGTTTCGACACATCGCCCGGAACTGCAATCGCTTCAAACCCTTCGAGGTGGAGCAACTTGACCGCATCGACTGCGCGGTCTGGATCAAGATCATTGATCACCAGCCGCACCCCCTCGCCTGCCAGCGCCCGCGCCTGTGCCATGCCCAGGCCTCCGGCACCACCGGTAATCAGCGCAACACGGCCGTCGATCTGCAAGTCCATCGAGACTATCCCTTCACCGCGCCAGCGCTCATGCCCTGAATGAAATACTGCGAGAGCAGCGCAAAGGCGCCAAACAATGGCAGCGCGATCAGCGTCGACCCGGCCATGATCTCGCCCCAGCGCAGATCGAACGAGCCGATCATCGAGGCGAGACCCACCGGAACCGTCTTGTTGGCATCCGAGCCGATCATGATCAGCGCAAAGGTGTAATCGATCCACGACAGCAGGAACGAGAAGATTGCGACGGTAAGCAGGCCGGGCAGCGACAGCGGCAGAACCACGCGCAAGAACGCCCCGAGCCGAGTGCAGCCATCCACCATCGCCGCTTCTTCAAGCTCGAACGGCATGTTCTTGAAAAAGCCCCAGAGGAACCAGACGCCGAGCGGCAAGGTCATGGTCAGGTGTGCAGCCACCAGGCTGGTCAGGGTGTCGCCAAGGCCGATCCGCGTGAAGAACGTGTACATCGGAATGGCGATCAGCAGCGGCGGAAACATGTAGGCGTAGAGCATCGAAGCGACGATCACCTTCTTGCCGCGAATCCGCTGCCGGGTGACGGCATAGGCGATGATCACCGAGAAGAACATCGTCACCACCACGGTGATCAGCGCCACCGTCAGGCTGTTCATGAACTGCGTCGGGTAGTCGGTCAGCTCAAGCAGGTTGGCGTAGTACTCGCTGGTGAACGGACCGGGCCAAAGCGAACTGCTAGAGAACATCGACTGCGGCGCACGCGTCGAGGAGACGATCATCCAGTAGACCGGGAAAGCGGAATAGATCGCGATGACGATCGCTGTCAGATACAGCGCCAGACGGCCAAAAAGCGAACGGGTCATGATTCTTCCTCGTCGAGTGGAAAGATGCGGAAGTAGATGAAGACGGAAATTGCCAGGAACAGGAACGAGAGCGTTGCGATTGGCGCCGCCACCGATATCGAACTTGGTGAAAGCGGTGGTGTAGGACAGGATCGCCAGATGCTCGGTGCTGCCCACGGGGCCGCCGCCGGTCAACAGCCAGATCACGTCGAACTTGTTGAAGGTCCACACTGCGCGCAGCAGCACAACCACGGTCAGAACCGGCTTCAGCATCGGCAAGGTGATGTGATAAAAACGCTGGATGGCGTTGGTTCCATCCACCTTGGCCGCCTCGTAAAGCGAGGTCGGAACTGTTTGCACGCCGGCGAGAAACGCGGTGGTGACAAACGGCGTCCACAGCCAGACCGATACCATCACGCTCGAGGCCATCGCGGCCTGCGGGCTTTCAAACCAGTGGACCGGCGGCAAACCCAGCGCCGCAATCCCCTTGGTGATGATGCCGATCGAGCCATCCACCATCCATTTGAAGGTCAGGACAAAAACCACGGTTGGCAAGAGATAGGGCAGGATCGACAGGCCGCGAACCAGGTTGCGTCCCGGAAACGCCTGGTTGAGCACCAGCGCCATGCCAATGCCGAGAACGACCTGCAGCACAATCGTCGAAATCGAATATATCAGCCCGTTACCGAGCGCATTCCAGAACGCGCCGGTCGAGAGCACACGGACATAGTTTGCCAGCCCGATCCATTCCGGATCGGCGACAAAGCTGTCCATTGTGTAGAAGCTCAGACTGATTGCGTAAAACACCGGCGCGGCGATCAGCGCCAGGGTGATCAGGAGCCCAATGGTCAGGAATAACGCGAATGTGGCTTTGGAACTCATTGAAGCATCCTGCGAAGAATAAGGGCACTGGAGCGGATATCGCTCCAGTGCTTTGAGGTACGCGTCGATCAGGCGATCGCGTCACGCATTTTCTGGGCGCCCATTTCCAGAGCGGCATCCGAGGACGTGCCGAGCAGGCATTTCTGCTGCAGCATCTCCGACAGGGCAAAGGATTCAAACACCTTGCCCGGACGCAGATCCGGCTCCGGACCCTGTGTGTCGATCGAGGTGATCGTCAGGTCGGGATCCGTCAGGAAGCCCTTCATCGATTCCACCAGACCGGCATGCTTTTCGATCAGCGGGTGAGCCTTCCAGCGCTTGTCGTCATAGATGTCGAGACGCGCTGGCTGGAAATGCAGCGGTGCGGTATGCAGGAAGTTGATGAGCTGGTTTTCCGTGAACCATTCCATGAACTTCATGGATTCCTCGGCTGCGCCGGTGTTGAGCACCACCCAACCGTCATAGCCGTGATTGACAGCCTTTCCGGTGCCACTGGAGTCCATGTAGGGGAAGATACCGAACTTGTCGGCGAGATCCGGCGAGTTGCGTTCGATGGTTTCGACCAACCGGCCGGCATAGGCGGAATGGGCCACCGAGCCGGAAGTGAAGCTGGTCAGCATCTCGCTGTAAGACGCCTGGCTCGTGCCGCTCGGCATGGTCTTGTAGAGATCGCCGAAGAAATCCAGATAGGCCTTGGTCTTTGGCGCATTCTCTTCGCTGTCGATGATGATGTTCCACTGGTCGTCAAATATCTCGACGCCCTCGGCCCAGAGGAAGCCCGGCGACAGCCAGTTGGTGGCACCGTTCGAGGCGATCGGGAAGATCGATCCCGACATGTTGTCCTTGGTCAATGCCTGGGCGTTGGCGAGGAACGTTGCCTGATCCTTCGGCACTTCAAGCCCGTTCTGCTCGTAGAGATCCTTGCGGTAGTAGATCCAGGCGAGGTTGTAATCGTAGGGATACCAATAGGTCTTGCCATCCATCGGGAAGAGGATGTTCTTGCCCCACTCCTGCTTGCTGGTGAGCGGCGTCATGTCGACCAGGTGGCCTTCATTGGCGAGCAAAAGCACATGGCCGACAAAGGCCACCGTTGCGATATCGTAAGGCTTGCCGCTGCGCAGCGATGTGGTTACCTTGGTGAACACGTCGCCCAGCGGAACGGAATCGATCACCACTTCAACGCCGGTCTGGCGTTCGTATTCAGCGGCCGCCACCTTCAGTGCGCGAATGCTGTCGATCGAGGTTTCCGCGTTGAGAAAGCGGATCTGCTTGCGGCTTTGGCCGAACACGGCAGGCGTCGAAAGACCCGTCGCAGCGAGTGCGGCTCCGGCTGCTCCTGCGGTTCGCAGGATCGTCCTGCGGCTCACGCCGCCATTGTTGTTTTGATTGCTCATCGTAGTCTCCTCCCAGGTTTTCTATCGTCCGATAGATGGTGCAATTAGTGCTCAGTAGAGATGCGTTTTCCGGTTTGCGTGTCGAAGAAATGCAGACGGTCAGCGGGAAAACGAAGCGAAAAGCCCGAGCCCCTGTGAACGTCATCCCGCCGGGTCGTCATCACCCGTAGTCTCACGCCCTGCGCGGTGCCCGCGCAGAGTGTTTGTGCGCCGAGCTGCTCGATGATGTCGGCGGTAAAGGCGATATTTCCGGCGCCTTCGTCGATCTCGATGTGTTCAGGCCGAATGCCGAGCGAGATCGCGGCATTTTCCTGTGCCGTCATGCCCTTCGGCAGGTCGATCGAGAATTCACCGGCCTGAAACCGCCCCTGCACGATGCTTCCCTCGACAAGGTTCATTTCTGGTGATCCGATGAAGCCCGCAACAAACAGATTGGCCGGCCGATCATAGACTTCGAGCGGCGCGCCGACCTGCTGAACATGGCCATCCTTCATGATCACGATCCGGTCAGCCAGCGTCATTGCCTCGACCTGATCATGGGTCACGTAAACCATCGAGGTGCCGACCTGCTTATGCAGCCTGGCGATTTCCTCCCGCATCTTCACACGGAGCTTTGCGTCCAAATTGGAGAGCGGCTCGTCGAGGAGAAACACTTCCGGTTCGCGAACCAGCGCCCGGCCCAACGCAACCCGCTGCATCTGGCCACCGGAGAGCTGGCGCGGCTTGCGGTCGAGCAGTTCATCGAGACCCAGAACGTTGGAGGCCTCGCTGACGCGCTTGTCTATCTCGGCGCGATCCATCTTGTGCATGCGCAGGCCGAAGGCCGAAGGCCGAAGGCCGAAGGCGAGGTTCTCGCGGATGGTCTTGTGCGGATAGAGCGCGTAATTCTGGAACACCATCGCAATGTTGCGATCTTTCGGCTCCAGCTTCGTCACATCGCGGTCACCGATATGCAAGGTGCCGCTGGTAATCGTCTCCAGCCCCGCAATCATCCGCAGTGTCGTGGACTTGCCACAACCCGATGGGCCCAGAAACACCACCAGTTCGCCATCTTCTATGACCAGGTCGACCCCATGGACGGCAATCACCGATCCATAGGCTTTGCGCACGGCCGAAAGTGTGACTTGCGCCATGGGTTAATCCTCTTTCATCGGGGAGACGCCGCGGTTGCCTTGCAGGCGGGCGATACGGTGATGGATAGGCGACAACGCCTTCTGAATGTCGACGTAGATTGAGTGGGCCTCGGTATAGAAGGCTGCATTATCGGGATTCGGCGCAATGCGTTTGGCGACCCGAATGGCGGCCTTCGCCGCTGCCGCTTCATCGGCAAAGGCACCGACCCCGACACCGGCAAGAAGCGCAGCACCAAACGAGGCGTCGCCATTGCCCGGCAGTTCCACATCAACACCAAGCACATCGGCAACGATCTGGCACCAGAGCGGACTTTGCGTGCCGCCGCCAATCAACCGGGCGGTGGAAAACTCCAATTCCTGAGCAGCCAACGCTTCGCGACAATCGCGCAGCGAAAAGGCCACGCCCTCATACAGCGCGCGGACAAAATGGCCCGCGCCGTGCTGAAAACCGATCCCGGCAAACTCGGCCCGCAACAGCGGATCCCAGTGCGGGCTCCGCTCGCCGTTGAGGTAGGGATGAAAGAACAATCCCTCCGACCCCACCGGCACCGACGATGCAAGTGTTTCCATTCGGTCGAATGCCGCGGAGCCGTCTGTTTCCGGGCTCATGAAGAAAGTGTCGCGAAGCCATTTGTGGGCAGAAGCACATGAATTGGTCGCCGCAATCACATAGAACTGGTCCGGCATGACATGCGGATAGTTGATCACCGTGTTGCTGGCATGAAGGTCAGGCGACAGCACGCTGACCGTTGCTGCGGTTGCGAGCTTGATCACGCCCAACCCCGGCTCGGTCAGTCCGGCACCATAGGTTTCCACGGCCGTATCGGATGCACCGACGATGACCGGTGTTCCTTCTGCCAGTCCCGTCTCTCTCGCAGCCTGCGCGCTCACCGTTCCGGCTCTGGCGGTCGACGGTGAAATCGGTGGCAGGGTTTCCAGGTTCCAGCCAATCATGTCGCAGATTTCGGCTGACCAGCTTGATCCGTCGGCCACTGACATCAAGGTTCCGGCCGCATCGATCGGGTCGGTCATCCAGTCGCCGGTAAATCGGCTGCGGATCCAGTCCTTGGCGAGATAGAGACGTTTGACGCGCGCGAAATTGTCAGGCTCGTTTTCCTTGAGCCAGAGCATCTGCGGAAGCGTCCAGGTCGGATTGGCGCGGTTGCCTGAGATTTCGAGAATCCGCGCATCCGCCGCGTCGCGCAAGGCTTGAGTCTGGGTTGACGCGCGCTGGTCATTCCACAGGATCGCCGGGCGGATGACAACGCCGTTTTCGTCTTCGAGCACCTGGGTATGCGCGCCAGCGGAAACCGACAGCGCGGCGATCCGTGATGCCGGAACCCCAGCCTTTTCCAAGAGCCGTGGCAGGGCCGTGCAAACGGCAACCCACCAGTTGTTCGGGTCCTGCTCGCTCCAGCCGCTTTGGGGCGCAGATGTTGTTACCGGTGCGGCAGCGTCGGCAATAACGGCGCCTGCCGCGTCGATCAGCGTCGCCTTCAGCGATCCGGCACCCAGATCAATACCTAGAAAAAGGTCGTTGCTCACATCAACTCTCTTGGCGCGGTGTTGCAGGATTGAGTTGACCGACGACCACGGCGCCTTCCGGCAACCGCAGGCCGAGCTTGCCCGGGTTCATCAGATTGCCAGGGTCAAGCGCATCCTTGATCTGCTGCAGCATCGGCAGGGCGCCGCCAAGCTCGCGCTCGATCCAGCCATTGCGGAACACCCCTACACCATGGTGATGGGCAATTGAGCCACCATGCTCCAGAGTCAGATTTTCGATCGCCTGCCACATCTGCGCATGCAGGGGCAGCGCCTTTTCATGATCCATGGGCGGAAGCCGGATGGTCATGTACTGGCACGCGCCCTCGGGATAGATATGCGACCAATGCGCGCCGAAGTGGACTTCTGGGCAAATTTCCCGGACCGCCTTGCCCATCGCCTCGAACATGGCCGGCAAAGCCGACCAGTTGCCGGTGATTTCGATCGTGTCGTTGAAGTACCCGGCCTTCTGCCACTGCGCGGAAAACGCCACATAGCGGTTCTTGCGCCAATGCTCATAGGGCTCCTGGCCTGCTTCCACCGCACCATAGCTACCAAATATTTCCATGGCCATCTGCTGTTCGGTGGTCACCATGGGTTCTCGGCCAGCAAAGACATAGACGGCAAGAATTGGACGCGACTGGAACTCGGGCATGTTTTCCGTGCGTTCGCGGCTTTCCTGAGCATCATAAATCCGCGCCACCAATGGCCGCAGTTCCGCCTGCATGACATCGCGCGCCGCATCCAGCGCTGCCGCCTCGGTCGGGAATGCCAGCACTACGCCGCGCTCGACCTCCGGCAACTTCCACAGCCGCATTGTAATTTCGGTGATGATCCCGAGTGTTCCTTCGCTGCCCACCAGGATATCGCGGATCGACGGACCCGTCGCACGGCGGGCCACCGGGCGAATGTTGATGGCGGTTCCGTCCGGCAGAACAGCCTTGAGCCCGACGATCATGTCCTCGATCTTGCCGTAACGGCTGGAGGCCTGACCGCCGCCGCGGCACGCAGCCCAGCCTCCGACCGTGGAAATCTCGATCGACTGCGGCAGATGGCCGGTCGAATAGCCTTGCGCATTGAGTTCTGCCTCAAAGGCGGCACCGTTCATCCCCGCCTGAACCGTGACCATGGCATTGCCCGGATCAACCGAGACGATCTGGTCGAGCCGCCGAAGATCTACCGTTACCTCTGCCGAAACCGGAATGGCACCACCAAGCACCCCCGATCCGTTACCGAACGGGATCAACTGCACGCCCAAACGCCGCGCTGTCTTGACGATCGCCTGCACTTCGTCGGCAGTGCCGGGCCGCAACACCAGACGCGGCAAAACGCCCGCCAACTTGTCCTGCCGTTCGCAGAAATTGGCAAAAGGCAACCGGTCATGCGCATAGGGGCGCCGACCGGCTTCGTCAGAAAGCACATTCTCCGCACCGACAATGCTTGTGAACTCGGCCTGAAGAGCACTCAGTGCTGCGGGCGCCGGCGATTGGGGCTGCGAACTCGACATCAGGTTTCCTTTTTAATGGCTACAATTTCTGGTTAAGCCGCCCAAACAACTTTGAACAATCGTTTGTTCATTGCTACAGTCAGCAATCGCGACCTGTCAAGCAAAGGAAGCTGATTATTTGGAAATTCGTGCGCCGATTCGCGGGGCGACCGTTGAATCGCGGATGATCAGTCGCCCCGGCGGCAAGGCCCGAACCGGCTCGGGATCTGCCCCGGAAAGCTTGCTGATCAACAGTTCCGCCGCCACACGCCCCATCTCTTCAGTCGGCATCATGACGGTGCTCAGGGCCGGAAACAGCATTTCGGCAAAAAGTGCATCGTGAAGCGCGATGACCGACATTTCCTGTGGCAATTGCCAGCCGGCAAGCCGCAATTCTGCCATCGCGCCTGCTGCTGAAACCAATGTGGCCGCCATGATCGCGGTGGCATCAGTCTTCGCCAGTTCCCTGACCGACACCCGACCGGCGTCGAATGTGTAATCACCCATAGCCACCAGCAGCGGGTCAAAGGGGATGTTTGCCGCATCGAGCGCTGCCCTGTAACCGGCCAGGCGTTCCTGGGCGTTAAAACCACCGGGGCGCCCGCCGAGATGACCGATGCGGCGATGCCCGAGCGACATCAGATGCTCCGTAGCGCGCCGCGCCGCCTCCCGGCTGTCGAGAACCACTGAAAGGGCTGTGCCCGGCAATTGACGGTTCAAAAGCACGTAGGGAACATTTGCCTCGGCCAAATCGCTGCGCAAAACTTCATCGGCGTCGAGGCTCGCCACCAGCAAACCGTCTACCCGGTTCATCTGAGAAAGCTTGGCAATGGTTGGCCCCGCCTCGCCCGGATCACGATGGGAAATCAGCAGCGAATAGCCGTGCTGGGCGGCAACATTTTCAGCGCCGCGGATTGCCGCCGAGAACACCGGATTATCGAGCTGCGGCACGACAATACCGAGTGTAAAGGTGCGCGACATACGCAACGCCCGGGCCGTGTAATTGGCGCGATAATTCAGCTTTTTCGCAACTTCGAGAATGCGGTCCCTGGTTTCAGCGCGAATGCGTTGCTCGCTTTGGCCACGCAGAACCCGTGATACCGTCGACACATCAACTTCGGCCATGGCGGCAACTTCGGCGAGCGTGGCTTTCCTTCCCTGCTTTTTCGTCACCTGAAACTCCCCCGTCCCTGTTCTCGGCCTGTCTTACCATCATAAGCACCGAAGCTGGATAGGGGGTATTCTTTCCGAAGGTCAGGTGCCACCTGGTTTTGGGCCCAATGGAGGCCGGGGTTTCTGGCCTCGAATGCACTTCATGAGCGAGTTCGACCTTGTCCTGCCAATCTCGCTGCGGGAGGCGCACTCGGTTGTCCTTGCTGTAAGCCTCCAGTTTGCCCTTAGACGCTGCGGCGCACAAAAAACCCGCGCGCCGTGGCACGCGGGTCTTGATCCTTAGCGGCAGGGCGCATGGCGCTCCTTGCTCGAAATTTACTTTCCCTGCGCCTGCAGCCGGTCGAGCCGCAACTGGGCGGCACGACGGTGGCCCTCCAATCCTTCATTGGCACTTTGACGTACGGCCGGAGGCGCAACCTGCTTAACGCCTTCAGCGGTCAGCCATTGATGGGTAGCGATCTTCACATAAGTACCAACCCACAGCCCGCCGGTATAACGACCTGCCGCCATGGTCGGCAGTGTGTGGTTGGTGCCCGAGCATTTGTCAGAATAGACAACAGAGGCCAGCTCACCGATGAACAGCGACCCGTAATTGCGCAGCTTCAGCGCCAAACCCTTGGCATCGGCGGTATGGACCTGCAGATGCTCGGCCGCGATGTGGTCGGAATAGGCAATCATCGCCGCTTCATCGGCACACAGGGCGATTTCGCCGTAATCCCGCCATGCCGCACCTGCGGTCTCGGCGGTGGACAAATCGACCAGCTGCCGTTCGACTTCGGCAAGCACCGCACGCGCCAGCGGCTCATGGGTGGTTATCAGGCCGACCCGTGTACGCACGTCATGCTCGGCCTGCGCCAGCAGGTCGGTGGCAATCATCTCCGCATCGCCGGTTTCATCGGCAAGGGTATAGATCTCCGAGGGGCCAGCTAGCTGGTCGATGCCGATCGGGCCAAAGACCTGACGCTTGGCTTCGTTGACGAAGGCATTGCCGGGGCCGACGATCTTGTCGACATTGGGCACGGTTTCAGTGCCGTAGGCCATTGCCGCGATTGCCTGCGCGCCACCGATCTTGAAGATCCGGTCGGCGCCCGACAGATGACAGCCGGCAATCATTGCCGGATGCGCGTTTGGCGGCAGACACGCCACAACTTCACCAACGCCTGCAACCTTGGCCGGGACGATGGTCATCACCGGTGCCGATAACAGCGGATAGCGCCCGCCGGGCACATAGCAGCCGACCCGGTCGATCGGGATCACGCGATGGCCCATATGCACGCCGGCCAGCAGTTCGACCTCCAGCGGTTTCATTGTCCCAAGCTGTGCCTCGGCAAAGGCGCGAACATTGGCGATCGCAAATTCGGTATCAGCGCGGCTCTGCGGTTCAAGCGCGGCAAGGGCTGCCTCACGCTCGGCCTGGGTGACCTCGAACGCGTCCAGATCAGCCTTGTCGAATTTGCGCGAGTATTCCCGTACTGCTGCATCGCCCTTGGTGCGCACCGCAGCCAGAATTTCGGCCACCAGCGTTTCGACCGGAGCGTTGTCAGACACGGCGCTGCGCGTGGGGTGCTTGACGAAAGAGACGCCTGGAAACTCAGTCTGTACTGTCATTATATCAGTCCATGTTGTTGGGAATACGGGAATTCCGCCACGATCAGCCGCCGAAAAACCCCATTACGGTGCGCGGAAGCGTTGTGGTCAGGAAGGGTACATATGTCAGGATCAGCAGCACGACGATTTCCATCAGGATGAAGGGTCGCACCTCTCGGATCAGGTCCTCCAGCCGGACCTTGCCGACCGCCGCGCCAAGGAACAGACCCGATCCTACCGGCGGCGTGTTCAGCCCGATCAGCAGATTGACGCAGAACACAACGCCGAACTGGACCGGATCCACCCCATAGCTCTGAGCGATCCCGGCAAAGATCGGCCCAAAGATGATGATCGCCGGGAACAGGTCCAGCACCAGACCGATCATCAACAGCGAGATATTCATCAGCATCAGGAAGACGTATTTGTTGTCGGTGACAGCCTGGAAAGAATTGGCGATCATCGTCGGCACGCCCTGCGTCGCCAGGATGTAGCTCAGCACCGAACTGGTTGCCAGAAGCAGGAACATGATCGAGCTGGTCTTGGCGGTGCTGAAGAAAACATCCGGCAGCTCGCGAAATTTCAGCGTGCGCGTCACCACCATGCAGATCACCAGCGCATAGATCGAGGCCACGGCGGCGGCTTCGGTAGCGGTGAAATCACCGCTGAGCACTCCGACCACGATCAGTACCGGCATCACCAGCACCAGCAGACTGCGGCGCACCGTGGTCAGGACGAATCCGACCGAATAACGCTCTGTCCGCTTTTCATAGTTCCGGGCCAGCGAAATCCGGTAGTTCATTACCATCAGGGCAATGGCCACGAGCACGCCGGGAATGATCCCGGCGAGAAACAGCTCGCCAACCGAAACACCACCTACCGCCATCGCGTAGATCACGAAAGTCAGGCTCGGCGGGATGATCGGACCGATCACCGAAGAGGCAATCGTCACCGCGGTCGCGTAAGCGCGGCTGTAGCCTTTTTCCGCCATGGTCGGGATCAGCACCGAACCGAGCGCAGTGGTATCCGCCGAGGCTGAGCCGGTTATGCCGGCAAAGAAGACGCTGGCGGCGATATTGGTGTGGCCCATGCCGCCGCGGATGCGGCCGACGATGACATCGGCAAAATCGGTCAGAGCGCCGGTCATCCGCCCCTTCAGCATGATCTCGCCGGTCAGCACGAACATCGGCACTGCGACCAGTACGAAGGAGTCCACCCCGATATACATGAAATGCGACAGCAGGGTCAGGCTTTGACCGCTGATCAGCAGTGCGACAAGACACGCGGAGCCAATCACGAAGGCAATCGGCATTCCCAGAACGGTGAGAACCACGAAGGTTACGGCAAGTGCTAGAATGGTCATCCCGGGTTCCGCCACTGCTCAAAGGATTCAAGGATGATCCGGATCGAGACGACAATATAAAGCGCGCAAGCTACCGGGATGGCCAGGTTGGGAACGGCCCGGCTGATGCCAAGTGCTCCGGTACGCAACCGCGCGACGGAGCCGAGCTTGTCAATCGAGCCATAGATGACGGCTGCCGCAAACAAAATGATCAGAAGATGCATCGCCGCGACCAACAGGGCACCCGTTTTCGGCCCCAGGCGCTCGACAAAATAGGTGATCCCGACGTGACCACGTTCATTGAGAACATAGGCGGCGGCCAGGAGCAGCCCCCAGATCATGAGGATCACGCTCAGTTCTTCGGGCCATGGCAGCGCGCCAATGGTGCCGCGCGCGACAACCTGAAGACAGATCGCCAGCATGATGCCTGCTATTGAGAGGCCTATGGCAAAGCGCAGGGCTGTATCAAAAAGGGCAAATGCAGACCGCATCCAGATCTCCTGTCGTGTCTCTTGGGAATGGCGAAGCCGGCACTGGGCCGGCTCCGTCAAGACTAACCCACACATCCAGCAGGATGCGCAAGGGACGCTGCAACAGCTTGAATGAATGCATGTGCGTTGTCGTTCAGATCAACCAATCTGAACGCGCCATGCATTGGCTCAGCGGTTCAGTCGAGCTTCGATCGCCTTGACCTCGGCAAAGACCTTTTCAACCAGCGCCGGATCGACCTGTTCCTTCAGCCACGGCAGAACACTTTCCTGCGCTGCTTCACGCAGCCGTTCGCGCTCGACATCGGAAATCGGACGGATATCAACGCCGTTCTCTTCCAGAGTCTGCAGCCCCTCGACACGGTTACGGTAGGCTGCAACACCGAACTCGGTCGCCGCGCCGATCTGTGCGCCGCGCTTCAGGGTGGCGCGCTGCTGGTCGTCGAGTCCCTGCCAGAATGCCTCGTTGACGAGGTAGAAATTGACAACGCCGAAGCTGTTATCCAGCGTTACATTCTTGGCAACCTCATAATATTTCTGGTCGACCATGATGCCGATCGTATGTCCGAGCCCGTTGATCACGCCGGTCTGAATCGAGGTATAAATTTCACCCCAGGATACCGGGGTCGCCGATGCACCCAAGCCTTCCCAGGCACGGATCGTCATCTCGCTGCTGGGCAACGTGCGCAGCTTGAGACCAGCGAGGTCTTCCAGGCTTTCCACCGGACGGGTCTTGTTGATGAAATTGTAAAAGCCGTAGGGTGACGCGGCCAGGGCCCGAACTCCCAGGTCGGCTGCCATTGCCTCGTTTATCTCGGCGAAAGTTTCGCTGGCGAAGAATTCCTTCATTACCACTTCGTCGGCAAACAGATAGGGCGTGAACCAGGTCATCATCGGAGCATAGGCACCTGTCAGGGTCTCGTCGCCCTGCACCATCTTGTTGATGCCGATCATCGCGCCCTCGAGCAGCTTTTCGGTGTCGCCCAACTGGCCGGAGTGCAGCAGTTCGACATCAATATCGCCACCACTGGCGGCCTCGACATACTGCTCGAACGCTTGCCAGCCCAAAGAGTTGGCTCCGGTCGGGGATTCGATCGTCCCGATCTGGAGGGAAATCTCGGCGGCGTTGGCTGCTGCCGGCACGAGCGAAAGCCCGGCGACGCCCATTGCCAAAAGCGTGCGGCGTACGGTTTGTTTCTGTCTGACGATCATCCTCGCCTCCCATTACGTGATTGAAACAGATCAAGGAGGAACCATTAGGCAGTGCTGCAAAACATGCACCTACCTCCTCTTCCGTTCATTGTATATTTTGATCAGAGAGGGGAAGGAACCCTCTGCCCCCTTGGTGTTGCATATACTTTACAGCCGATGGCTACCAGTGATAGCACTACCCCCATAGTACGCATCTTCTGGATAGTATAATGGCCAAAATCGGAACCAATTTGAAGGCGCTTCGGCTGCGGCGCCACCTGAGCATGCGCGACCTCGCTCAACGCTCGGGCATCTCGCACACCACGATCTCGCTGATCGAGCGAGATCGCATCAGCCCCACCGTTGATACACTGCAAGCGGTGCTCGATGCGCTCGGCAGCCGCTTGTCGGAATTTCTCGGAGGTTTGACCGAAGGCAGCGGCAGCCCGTTCTATCCCGCCGATGACACACCCGAGATCGGCAACCCCGAGACGATTTCCTATCGCCTGATCGGGCTTAATCATCCCTATCGCGCCTTCCAGTTCCTCAGAGAAACCTATGCGGTCGGAGCCGATAGCGGCGAACTCCTGTCACATGTCGCTCAGGAGGCGGGCTGCGTTGTCTCGGGCGCAATCGAGCTGACGGTGGGAAATCAGTGCCGGGTGCTGCACAAGGGTGACGGTTACTATTTTGACAGTCGCGAATTACATCGCTTCCGCAATGTCGGCAAGACTACCGCCGAGGTCATCAGCGCGATTTCTCCGCCGTCTTATTGATCGCTCAATTCAGCAACTGTTCTCGCAACCGAAGACTGCTGCAACACGGCGACCTGCCAGCAGTTCCATGCGCCGTACGCCGACTGGATAACGGTTCAGCCTTTTATCGATCCGAGCAAATTGGAAAATTTCCGCAACACTTATGCAAAAGCCGGCACACGCCGGCGCATTGTTGCCCGACGTCCAGATTTCCGGGCTTCACATCGCCGCCAGGTGCTTCAAAAATTGAGGCGCATATTTTTCCAGTATGGGTTTGCGAAAATGCCGCGGCACCCTGAGCAAAAAAGGCGCGAGGCGAGAGATCACCAGCACCGTTGCGGGATTGCATCTGCCCCGATTACACCACATCCTGAGGCTGCAGGCGCATTGTTTTTGGATAGGAGCAGAAGCCAACAGATCCGGCGTTGTTCAAAGCCGGCTCAGGTTTCACTTATTTTCGTTTGACATTCGGTTAAGGTTCCTTTTATCCTCAATCAAATAGGGAGTGCAGGGAGTAAGCTCACCTGCGGCGAGCACCGGTAGCGACCTTGATGGCGCGACCGATCCGCACCTGGGAGGCAAGGCTTGGGAGGGCTTCTTCTATATGCTGGAATTGGACAAAGTCTCCAAGGTTTCCAACGGGGAAGCACACGTCACCGATGTGTCGCTGCGGCTCGATAGCGGTACGCTGAACGTGCTCTTGGGACCGACCTTGTCGGGCAAGACCAGCCTGATGCGGATCATGGCGGGCCTCGACCGTCCGACGCGCGGACGGGTTTTGAGCGATGGCCAGGATGTGACCGGCCTGGCTGTGCAAAAGCGCAATGTCGCGATGGTCTACCAGCAATTCATCAATTACCCGGCCATGACGGTGTATGAGAACATCGCCTCGCCGCTCAGGATTTCCGGCGCCGACAAGGCAACGATCGAGCGCGAAGTCGACCGTGCCGCCGAGTTGTTGCGGCTCGGGCCCTACCTGCAGCGCACACCGCTCAACCTGTCGGGCGGACAGCAGCAGCGCACCGCGCTGGCACGCGCCATCGTCAAGAAGGCCGGGCTGGTGCTGCTCGACGAGCCGCTGGCCAATCTCGATTACAAATTGCGCGAGGAATTGCGCGCCGAACTGCCGAAGATCTTTTCGGAATCGGGCGCCATTTTCGTTTATGCCACGACCGAGCCGTCAGAGGCGCTGCTTTTGGGCGGCAACACGGCAACGCTCAGCGAAGGCCGGATCACCCAGGTCGGCTCCACGGTCGAGGTGTTCCGCAACCCCGTCGATATGGTGACCGCGCAGACTTTTTCCGATCCGCCGATGAACCTTCTGCCGATGGAGAAAAGGCAGGGCAAGTTCGTCAAGCCGGGCGTGCGCGACATCCCTGTTCCTGCAGCGCTTTCTCACCTTGCCGACGGCCCCTGCACTTTGGGCTTCCGCCCGCACAATCTGTCACTTACGGCCGAAGCCGGCACGACGCCGCTTTCGGCCGAGGTGCGGGTTACCGAAATCACCGGGTCGGAAAGCTATATCCATCTCATTCACGAAGGCAGGCGATGGGTGATGCTGGTCAAGGGCATTCACGACATTGAAGCCGGCACGATGCTGGAAATGCACCTCGACACGCGATACCTGCTGGTGTTCGATCGCGACGGACGCACGGTTCGCGCCCAACCGTCAGGGGCATGAGGAAAAACCATGGCTCGCATCGACCTCGACCATATCCGCCATGCCTACATGGCAAATCCGTCCCGCGACGAAGACTATGCCCTGCGTGAGGTGCATCACTCCTGGGATGATGGCGGGGCCTACGCTTTGCTCGGGCCCTCGGGCTGCGGCAAGACCACGCTGCTCAACATCATTTCGGGGCTGCTGACACCGTCCGAAGGCAAGATCCTGTTTGATGGCAAGGACGTCACCGGGCTGCAGCCGGAAGAACGCAACATCGCCCAGGTATTCCAGTTCCCTGTCGTCTACGACACCATGAGTGTGGCCGACAATCTGGCCTTTCCGCTCAGGAATCGCGGCATGGCCGAAGCCGATGTCCAGGCCCGCGTGTCTGAAGTGCTGGAGATGATCGATCTTGTCGACATCGCCAATCGGAAGGCCCGCGGCCTGACGGCAGATCTCAAGCAGAAGATCTCGCTCGGTCGCGGCCTGGTGCGCGCCGATGTCAACGCCATCCTGTTTGACGAGCCGCTGACGGTGATCGATCCGCATATGAAATGGCAATTGCGCTCGCAGCTCAAACTGTTGCATCGCCGCTTCGGCCACACCATGGTCTATGTCACACACGATCAGACCGAGGCACTGACCTTCGCCGACAAGGTGGTGGTGATGTATGGCGGCGAAATAGTCCAGATCGGCACGCCGCAGGAATTGTTCGAACGCCCGAGCCACACCTTTGTCGGCTACTTCATCGGCTCGCCGGGCATGAATGTGCTGCCGGTCGCACTCGATGGCGCGCGGGCCCAACTGGGCGAGCAATCAATTGTGCTGCCGGGGGCTGCAAGCCGGACAGACGGCAAGCGCACCGAGCTCGGCATCCGGCCCGAATATATACGCCTCGGCGCCACTGGCATGCCAGTCAGCGTCCGCGCGATCGAGGACATCGGGCGGCACAAGATCGTCCGCGCCATGATCGAGGGCCATGAACTGGCCATCGTGCTTGACGAGAATTCGTCCGTGCCCGCCGATCCGCACGTCACCTTCGATTCCACTGGTATCAACATTTACGCCGACGACTGGCGCGTAAAGCTGGGAGGCTGAGATGGATAAGCCCTGGAACAACAAGGCCTGGTTCATGGTGCTGCCGATGCTCTTGCTGGTGGCATTCTCGGCCGTGATCCCACTGATGACGGTGGTCAATTATTCGGTGCAGGACACGTTCGGCAATAACCAGTTCTTCTGGGCCGGCACCTCCTGGTTTTCCGATGTGCTTTCATCGGACCGCTTTCACGACGCGCTTTTGCGCAACCTCGCGTTCTCCGGCATTATTTTGTTGATCGAAGTACCGCTCGGCATTTTCATTGCGCTTAACATGCCACGCAAGGGGCTGGGCGTGCCGTTCTGCCTGGTTTTCATGTCGCTGCCGCTGCTGATTCCGTGGAACGTGGTCGGCACCATCTGGCAGGTGTTCGGACGCATCGACATCGGCCTGCTCGGTTACACGCTCAACGCGATGGGCTTTGACTACAATTACGTCAACGACCCGTTCGACGCCTGGGTGACTGTCATCACCATGGATGTCTGGCACTGGACCAGCCTGGTGGTGCTGTTGTGCTATGCCGGTCTGGTGTCGATCCCGGATGCTTATTACCAGGCCGCCAAGATCGACGGCGCCTCGCGCTGGTCGGTGTTCCGCTATATCCAGCTGCCGAAGATGAACCGGGTGCTGCTGATCGCCGTGCTGCTGAGATTCATGGACTCATTCATGATCTACACCGAGCCGTTTGTCGTCACCGGCGGCGGCCCCGGCAACTCCACCACCTTCCTGTCGATCGATCTGGTCAAGACCGCGATCGGCCAGTTCGACGTCGGACCGGCGGCGGCGATGTCGCTGATCTACTTCCTCATCATCCTGTTGTTGTCATGGGTTTTCTACACCGTGATGATCACCAACGATGCCAAGGGCTGAGGGAAAGCGCACTATGAGCCATACCGAAAACACCGCCCCCACCTCACTGACGACCGACGACGCCACGGCTGCAATGGCGCGGCGGACACGGCGCTCCAACGCGATCGCGCGCTTCTCCTTCCTGGTCCCGGTGATCTACATCTTCCTTCTGATGTTGCCGATCTACTGGCTCATGAACATGAGCTTCAAGACCAACACCGAGATCCTCGGCGCGTTCTCGCTGTGGCCGCGCAATCCGACGATTGCCAATTACACCGTCATCTTCACCGATCCGGCCTGGTACAATGGCTACATCAACTCGATCATCTATGTGGTGATGAACATGGTGATCTCAGTGGCGGTCGCGCTTCCGGCAGCCTATGCGTTTTCACGCTACCGATTCCTGGGCGACAAACACCTGTTCTTCTGGCTTTTGACCAACCGGATGGCACCGCCGGCGGTGTTCGCGTTGCCGTTTTTCCAGCTCTATTCCGCCTTCGGGCTGATCGACACCCATATCGCCGTGGCCATCGCCCACTGCCTGTTCAACGTACCGCTGGCGATCTGGATCCTAGAAGGCTTCATGTCGGGCGTGCCCAAGGAAATCGACGAGACCGCCTATATCGACGGCTACTCGTTCCCGAAATTCTTCGTCAAGATTTTCATGCCGCTGATTGCGAGCGGGATCGGCGTGGCCGCGTTCTTCTGCTTCATGTTCTCATGGGTCGAATTGCTGATCGCCCGTACGCTGACTGTCACCGACGCCAAGCCGATCGCAGCCACCATGACCCGCACGGTTTCGGCCTCGGGAATGGACTGGGGAGTTTTGGCCGCAGCCGGTGTGCTGACCATCATTCCGGGCGCGCTGGTGATCTGGTTTGTCCGCAACTACATCGCCAAGGGCTTTGCCCTGGGCCGGGTCTGAGGAGGCTACGCTATGGATCTTTCCTGGATGGCCTGGACCGGGCCAACGGCAACCTTCTTCATCGTCATCTTTATGCTGCTCGTCGGCATGGGCGTGTGGGAGCATTATGTGCCCGGCGGCTCGCCGCGGGTCGGAATCCTGCGCTTTGAAACAACGCGGGGTGACCGTCTGTTCGTCTCGCTGCTGGGTTCGGCGTTCATCAATCTTGCCTGGCTCGGACTGGTTGGTCCGAACCTCTGGTGGGCTCTTGCCCTTTCCGTGGTCTACGCCATCGGCGTGTTCCGCTGGGTCTAGGGTTTGAATACCGGAAGCGGCAATACCGCCGTTTCCGTTTTCGCAAGTCGGGAGGAAACTGCAATGCGGAAACATCTTCTACTTTCAACAGTGGCTATGGCGCTGGTGTTCAGCGCAGGTGCCGCGCAAGCGGGCATGGACGAGGCCAAGAGCTTCCTCGATGCAGAGATCGGCGATCTGTCGACGCTCTCGCGCGCTGACCAGGAAAAGGAAATGCAGTGGTTTGTCGATGCCGCAAAGCCTTTTGCCGGCATGGAAATCAAGGTCGCCTCCGAAACGCTGACCACGCATGAATATGAATCAAAGACGCTGGCGGCCGCATTTACCGCGATCACCGGCATCAAGGTCACGCATGACCTCATCGGCGAAGGCGATGTGGTGGAGAAACTGCAGACCCAGATGCAGACTGGCGAGAACATCTACGATGCCTACGTCAATGACTCCGACCTGATCGGCACCCACTGGCGCTATCAGCAGGCCCGCAGCCTGACCAAGTGGATGGCCAATGAGGGCAAGGATGTCACCAATCCGATGCTCGATCTTGACGATTTCATCGGGCTGAGCTTCACCACTGCGCCGGACGGCGATCTCTACCAGCTGCCCGACCAGCAGTTCGCCAACCTCTACTGGTTCCGGTATGACTGGTTCAACGACGAGAAGAACAAGGCAGACTTCAAAGCGAAGTATGGCTACGACCTCGGCGTGCCGGTGAACTGGTCGGCTTATGAGGACATTGCCGAATTCTTCACCGGCCGCGAAATCGATGGCAAGAAAGTCTATGGCCACATGGACTACGGCAAGAAGGACCCGTCGCTCGGCTGGCGCTTCACCGATGCCTGGCTGTCGATGGCCGGCAACGGCGACAAGGGCCTGCCGAACGGCCTGCCGGTTGATGAATGGGGGATCAAGGTTGACGAGAACTCCCGTCCGGTAGGTTCTTGCGTTGCACGCGGTGGTGACACCAACGGCCCCGCAGCAGTCTACTCGATCCAGAAATATCTCGACTGGATCAAGGCCTATGCGCCAGCAGCGGCGGAAGGCATGACCTTCTCTGAATCGGGTCCGGTTCCGGCCCAGGGAGAGATTGCCCAGCAGATGTTCATGTACACCGCGTTTACCGCTGACATGGTCAAGGAAGGCCTGCCTGTCGTCAACGAGGACGGAACGCCGAAATGGCGCTTCGCTCCGAGCCCCCATGGCGTCTACTGGAAGGACGGCATGAAACTCGGCTATCAGGACGTGGGATCCTGGACGCTGATGAAGTCCACCCCTGACGATCGCGCCAAGGCCGCATGGCTCTACGCGCAGTTCGTGACGTCAAAGACGGTCGACGTGAAGAAGAGCCATGTCGGTCTGACGCTGACGCGCGAATCGACCATCCAGGACAAGAGCTTCACCGAGCGTGCTCCGAAGCTCGGCGGTCTGATCGAGTTCTATCGCTCGCCGGCCCGCGTGCAATGGTCGCCGACGGGCACCAACGTTCCTGACTATCCGAAGCTGGCTCAGCTCTGGTGGCAGGCAATCGGTGACGCTTCTTCGGGCGCCAAGACTGCCCAGGCAGCCATGGATTCGCTGTGCGAAGAGCAGGAAAAGGTGATGGCCCGCATCGAACGCTCCGGCGTTCAGGGCGACATCGGTCCGAAGCTCGCCGAAGAGCATGATCTTGAATACTGGAATGCGGATGCCGTCTCGAAGGGCAACCTCGCTCCGCAGCTCAAGATCGAAAACGAAAAAGAACAGCCGTTGACCGTCAACTACGACGAACTGGTCAAGAGCTGGCAGTAAGTCTGGTCGGCTGACGCCGAACCGACAGAATTACGATCGGGGCCTTCGGGCCCCGATCTGTTGTTGGGGAATGCTGTCCCCAGGTGCTGCAGCCTATCAGCTTCGCACGCGGGTCAGCTCTTGGCCGTGTCGTCTTCGTTGAGATTCAGGAACGCCACACCACTGTTGCCCAGTTCAACCGCTGCGAACGGGCCACCGTGATGCATGTTGCCGGGGTCTTGCGGATCGAGCGGACCGGCTTCAGCATAGATTTCCTTGGCGAACTGTTCGGCATTGTCCTTGGGGTGATAGCCAAGATGGTTGGCCTTGGCATTGTCCACCGGGGCGCGGTCGTTGTTGGACACGCCATAGACAATTGAAAAGCCGGTGACGGGCGTATCGATGGCACGCTCCACCAGTTGGATCAGGTCATCGTAGCTGAGCCAGGTGCCTACCGCGCGGGGATTTGTGACCTGGGCGCAGGAGAGAATCCGCATGCAGACCGATTCCAGCCCGCGCTTGTCCCAGTAAAGGCTCGCCAGATCCTCGGCAAAGCACTTGGCCAGGCCATAAAAGGTATCCGGCTTGTGCGGTGCGTCGATGCCGATAAAATCAGTCTTCTTGTGCATGCCGACAGCATGGATCGAGGAGGCGTAGACCACCCGGCGCAGGCCGTTGCGATGGGCTGCCTCCCAGACGTTGTAGGCGCCGATGAAGTTCGGGCCGAGCAGCGTTTCAAACGGGGCTTCGTCGCCAATGGCGCCGAAATGGACTACCATGTCGGCGCCCTCGAGCACCGCGACCATGGCGTCGAGATCCTCCAGATTCGCTTTCACATAGGTTTCGCCGGGATAGGTCTTGCCAATATCCTCGGCCAGATCTGTCGAAACCAGTTCATCGCAAAGCTTGCTCAATGGTTCCCGCAAATATGAACCAAGGCGGCCGGCGGCACCGGTAAGAACGAGTTTCTTCATGTCAGCACTCCAGTGATTTGATATTTTTCACTTGTATAACTGCTGCAACGATCCGGTCCACCGCTGTCGCCAACACTGCGTGGAAAATGACGTGCCGTGATACCTTTTGTCAGGTTCTCGGCACCGCTGCCGCAGGCGGAGAAGCCGTTTCGATACTCGGATGGGCCGCCGGAATATGATCGAAGCGGAAACGTCTCCGTCCGAGCGTGCCTGATTCACGATACGTGAACCAGTTTCGGCCGAGCCTTACGCTGGCGTAGAGTCCTGCAATCCGTGACCCGATTACACAAAGGATATGGAAAGAGGGGTCATCCAGACATGGCTGTGGGCGACCGGCCCTGCATGGTAATCGGCCGGCCAGCCCGGCCAAAAGGCCAGTCGTACGCCAATACCTCAATCCAGGCGGTAGACCCGCGCGGCGGTGTTGCGGAAAATGTCGGCCTGGGTAGCCTCATCGAGTTTTCCGGCCGCATCGCGATAGGACGTCACCATGGTCAGGTGATCGGTCCAGAGCTTTTCGATCGGGAAATTGGAGCCGAACATCAACCGGTCGCTGCCGAGGATATCGACAGCGTTGGAGACAACATAGTCGATCATGGCCGGATCGTTGCGGTGCAGGAATGTGCCGAGACCCGACAGTTTTGCGCTCAGGTTGCGATAGGGCGCGAGTTTGCCCAAGCCCTCACGCCAGGCCGCCTGGGTTTCGGGCTCCATTCCGGTCAGCATGCCGGTATGAGTGAGGATGAACTGTGTTTCCGGGTTCTCTGCCACCAGTGCCGCTCCGTCCTCCATCTGGGCGGGAAACAGCTGCAGATCGAACGACAGGCCATAGTCTTTCAACCGCGCCACATTGGCGCGCACATTCGCATCAAGCACCTGTTTGGCCGACGGCGCAAACCGGTAGTCGGGTTCTTCGTGCCAGTGCAATTGCATGCGCACACCGCGCAGCAACGGGTATTTCTTCAGCCGGTCGAGTTGCGGCCGCACATCCCCGACCGCCATGTCGGCGTAGCCAACAATCGCGTGCGGCCAGCCGGTGCGGTCGGCGGTTGCCTGCACCCAGGCCACTTCGTCTTCGAAATGCTCCTTGGCCCAATTGGTCTGCACATAGACCGCCTTTTCAACACCTGACGGCTGCTGGTCGGCCAAAAATTCCTCGATCGGATAATCACGGCGGATAGGGTCATACGGGCCAAAAATGCGCGGCACCATCGGGCCCATCAGCCATGGCAGATCCTGCTGGCGCCAGATGTGAAAATGAGAGTCAATAATTCCGAGCGTCATGAGCCCCTCCCCGACATGGGTTCAATATCCGGAGCGGACCGCCCCAATGACAGAATAAATTCCGAGAGACCGGCGATCGATGAACCGTCGACGAGGTCATCCAGCATTGGCATAATCGCCCGCAAGGCTGCAGTCTCCGGACGAAAGCGCGGATCACCGGCTAGTGGCGTTGCCAGGGACAGACGATGCGCGGCGCCAGCGAACCGACGAAAGGCAGTTTCCATCTCGGTGGAGTCACCACGCTCGAGCGCGTCGGACAGGATCACCACCACCGCGCCTCTGGCAAATGCCGAAAACCGCGGCACCGAAAGAAACGCGAGCAACGTCCGACCGATGCGGGTGCCGCCATCCCAGTCTTCGACAAGCGCGCCGGCGCGCGCCAGTGCCTGGTCCCGGTTCTTGATCCGCAATGCCGGGGTCAGCCGGGTCAATCTGGTGCCGAAGCAGAACACTTCGGCCCCACCGGTGCCCTGCACCGCAGCATGGGCAAGCTTGAGGTAATCGTCGGTGTAAAGCTTCATCGATCCGGAAACGTCGATCAACATCAACAGCCGCCGCGGCACGGTCTGCCGGCGGCGCAGGCGCGGTGACGGAATGTCGCCATCGGCCGAGAGTATCTTGCGCATGGAGCGGCGCAGATCGAGATTGCTGCCGGTCGAGGTCCGCACCGTGCGAAACGACCGTCGCCAGGGCAGCGCCGCGCCGATCCGACGTTCAAGTTTATCAAGCCGAAGATCGTCGCTGGGGAACGTGCGGGTGTTGAGCTGTTCGGCGCCCGAGGTCAGTTCGCCACCCTTTGCATCCTGTATGGTGATGATCTGTTCTTCGGCGGTCGCATTGTCGTCCTTGATTTCAGTCTCTTCCTCGTCCTGCTGATCTCCCGGCGAGAGCATGCCGGTGTCGCCGCAAAACCAGCTTTCAAACAGGGCATCAAACTCGACGCGTCGTTCAGGCGCCGGCGCGAATGTGGCGACCGCCGAGCGGCGGACATCATCCATCGAGCGAGGCCCGAGCAGGCTTACCGCCTGCATGAAGGCGATCGCCTGTTCCGGCGCGATCGCGAAGCCGAAGCGCCGCAACAAGCGGGCAAAACCAAAAAACGGGGCTGAACCGCGCGGCAGTTCGCGTGGTGTTTCAGCCGTGTCGCAGACCAGAAACTTGTTCATGACATTGCCGCCTCAATGATGTGACGCATTTCGGGCTCGATGTAGTGAATGTCCTCTTCGTCCTTGATCAGGACGCCAATCGCCCGGCGGAACGCCTCGGGCCAGGGACTTCCACCTTTTTCCAGAATGGTGGCCGCATTGGCCCACTCGATGGCCTCGGCGATGCCCGGAGGTTTGGCCAGCGGCCGCGCGCGGATGTCGCGCACCGCGTCGGCAACCGCCTTGGCTGTCTCGCGTGCCACATCGCCCGAGCGCGCCATGATGATCGCCGCCTCGCGTTCGGCGTCGGGATAGCCGATCCAGTGATAGACACAGCGGCGGCGCAACGCCTCGGCCAATTCGCGGGTGCGGTTGGAGGTCAGCACCACCAGTGGCCGGGTCTTTGCACACAGGGTGCCGCGTTCGGGAATGGAGATCTGAAAATCGGACAGAAATTCGAGCAGCAGGGCTTCAAATTCATGGTCTGAGCGGTCGATCTCATCAACCAGCAGAACCCGTTGATCGGGCGCCTGCAAGACCTGCAACAACGGACGGGCGATCAGGAACCGGTCGCCATAGATGTCGGTCTCGGCTTCGCCTGCCTGCCGGATGGCCAGCAATTGCCGCTGATAGTTCCATTCATAGAGCGCGTGCGCGGCATCAATGCCCTCATAGCATTGCAGCCGCACCAGTTCGCGCCCCAAAACCTCGGCAACAGCCTTTGCGGCTTCGGTCTTGCCGACGCCGGGCGCTCCTTCCAGCAACAGCGGCTTGCCCAGCCGAAGCGCCAGGAAAATCGCTGTTGCTAGTTCTTCATCGGCCAGATAGTGCGATTGAGCCAGACGGGACATCACCGCTTCCGGCGAAGTCGCTATCCCCTCCCCTTCGTGTGCCATCGTCACTCAGTCCGGCCTTCGCCCGCTGCAGCTTTGGCCTTGATGGCGCGCAGAATCCGCTCAGGCGTGATCGGCATGGTGTCGATGCGGACCCCAACGGCGTCGTAGATCGCATTTGCCAGCGCCGGAATCTGCGGGTTGGCGCACATCTCTCCCGGTCCCTTGGCCCCGTAGGGACCATCGGAAGACGGCCGCTCCAGCACATAGGTTTCCGTCTCCGCCAGATCACCCGGCCCGGGCATGAGGTACTGGTTGAAGTCAGTGCCGCCATGATCGCGCTTGGGATAATAGGGCTCGGTGGTCTCGTAGAGTGCGTGACTGATGCCCATCCATGACCCGCCGACCAATTGTTGCTCGACCATTTTCGGGTTCAGCGCCCGGCCGACCTCATAGACATTCTTGACCGACTGCACCGTAATTTCACCGGTCTCGTCATCGACTTCGACATCGGCGACCACGCAAGCATGGGCGTAGCAGGTGGCCGGTTTCATGGCCCCCGTCTCGGTATCAGGATAGGAACGTTGCACCAGAAACATGCCACGACCGGAGATCGACCGGCCCTGTTTGAAATGGGCGGCAAGTGCTGTGTCGAATATCGAGATCGACTTCTGCGGCGCGCCCTTGACGTGGATATTGCCTTCGCCATCGGTATCGAGGTCGGAGGCGTTGACCTCAAGTTCCTCGGCGGCCACTTCGAGCATCACCTGACGGGCCTCACGGGCGGCCTCCACCACCGCATTGCCGACCCTGTGGGTGCCGCGCGAGGCAAATGTGCCCATGCAGTGCGGCCCGGTGTCGGTGTCGGCAGTGTCGATGGTAACGAACTCGGTCGGCACGCCAATGGTCTCGGCGCAGATTTGCGCCATCACCTGCTTGAGCCCCTGGCCGAGATCGACACTCGACAATGACACCATGAAATTGCCGGTGGGGGTGGAATGAACCAGCGCCTGGCTGGGGTCGCCACCCAGATTCATGCCGGTCGGATAGTTGATTGCGGCAACGCCGCGGCCATGTTTCAAAGCCATTTCAAGCCTCCCTGGTTCGCGAGGACATATCGAGATATTGTTGCGCCACCGGCCATCCGGAGACCCGTGAAGCCTCCTGCATGCACTCGATCAGCGCCGCGCCCTCGGTGGGCTGGCGGTGCGCCTTCATGTCTCCGTCCCGATAGGCATTGATGAAGCGGAACTCGAGCGGATCCATACCGATCAGGCGAGCCAGCTTGTCCATTTGCACCTCAAGCGCAAAATCGGCGATGGTCACGCCAAAGCCGCGCATGGCGCTCGACGGCGTCCGGTTGGTGTAGACGCAATAGGTGTCGATCCAGACATTGGGTACCGTGTAGGGGCCGGGATAATGCGCAGCCCCTTCTGCGCGCCATAGGGCGAGTGCCGTGAATAGGCGCCGGCATCGGTGTAACCGGTGACTTGCCGGGCAACGAGGCGGCCATCATTGGTGACGCCATCCTTGAGGATGATGGTTTCGGCAGCGCGTGGCGAGGAAATCTGCATTTCCTCCTCGCGGCTGTAGATGAACGACACCGGCCGTCCCGTGAGCTTGGCTGCCAGGATGGCGATCGGCTCGACGATGACATCGACCTTGCCGCCAAAGCCGCCGCCGACGGTACCACCGACCATATGCAGCTTGTGGCCCGGCATCTGCAGGATGATCGAGGCGTTATCGAGGGTGAAGAACATCGCCTGGGTGTTGGTGTGACAGGTGAAACGGTCATTACCATCCGGCGTGACGATACAGCCGGTGGTCTCGGTGGGCGCCTGTTCAATCGGTGAAGACTGATAGGTTTGCTCGAGGATGTGGTCGGCGGCGGCAAAACCGGCATCGATATCGCCATACCGAACCTTGCGGTGATCCCCGCTGTCATAGTGGTAATAGTTGCCCGGATGGTGCTCGTTGACCTGCGGTGCATCCGGCTTGAGCGCATCGAGCACGTCGAAGACAGCCGGCAACACCTCGTAATCAACCTTGACCTTGGCGGCGGCTTCCTGGGCGGCGCGTTCGCTGGTGGCCAGCACCGCAACCACGGCCTCGCCCTTCCAGCTGACCTTCTTGTCGGCCAGAACGGTCTCGTCCTCGGGACCGACCTGGATCAGGA
This sequence comes from Hoeflea algicola, assembly GCF_026619415.1. Classification (NCBI taxonomy): domain Bacteria; kingdom Pseudomonadati; phylum Pseudomonadota; class Alphaproteobacteria; order Hyphomicrobiales; family Rhizobiaceae; genus Hoeflea; species Hoeflea algicola. Next base: position 4,292,066 of record NZ_JAOVZR010000001.1, on the reverse strand, counting down.
TCAGGATGGTGTAGAGATTGTGCGGCACATCCTTGGCCGTGATCACCCGAATGACGCCGGGATGCTTTTCGGCTTCGGAGGTGTCGATCGAGCGGATGTTGGCGTGATGATGCGGGCTGCGCACCATCTTCAGATGCAGCAAGCCGGGGAAAGTCCGGTCGGCGAAATAGGATGTCTTGCCGGTGACATGACCGGGCGCATCTGAACGCGGGCGGGAATGGCCGATCTCGTTGAGGTCGTCCTTGCGTTCGTCGGCAAAATAGCTCTTGCGAAGTTCCATTTTCGACCTCCTCAGCCGGCGTTCTGCGAATTGGACCGGGCAGCGGCAAGCACCGCGGCGATAATCGGCTCATAGCCGGTGCAACGGCAGATGTTGCCCGAGATTGCCTCGACCACATCTTCCCGGCTCGGGTTTGGCGTGCGGTCGAGCAACGCCTTGGCAGCCATCACCATGCCCGGGGTGCAGAAGCCGCATTGGGTGGCAAAGCCATCAAGGATGGCGCGCTGCACCGGGTGCAACACCCCATCCTGCCCCAGACCTGCGGTTGTCTCGATTTCGGCGCCTTCGCAGGTTTCAGCCAGGGTCAGGCAGCTCAACCGCAACTCGCCGTCAATGATCACCGAGCAGGCACCGCACGAACCCTGGTGGCATCCACCCTTCGGCGACATGTCGCCCATGGTGTCGCGCAACGCGTGAAACAGCGTCGTGCCGCTTTCGATGAATTCGGCCCTGTCGTCACCGTTGAGCCGAAATTGAACTGGAATTCTGGCCATTTGTTCTCCTCCCGCCACCTGCTAGCCCAGCAACTGGCAAATTCCTCTGTGCAATCGGCCTCCCCAGCCGAGTTGCAACTGGTCTCCTCAGCTAAGCAACAGCCTGCTGAAATGCACCGGCAAGACTTCACCCCGATACCATCCACTGGCGATCGGGTCGGTGATCGGATCTGTGCCTTCGCCGATGACGGCAACGGCCTGAGCGATTCCGTCTTTTGTAAGCGGCTGGCCTTTAAGGGCAGCCTCAGCGGCGCGCGCCCGGATCGGACGATCCGCCATGCACCCCAGCCCAATGCGGGCATTTGCAACCACGCCCTGCGCATCGGTGTCGATGATCGTGGCGATGCTGAGCACCGACACACCCTTGGGCTTGACCCGAGAGACCTTCAAAAAGCGAAAGCTGTCTGCCGCCGGGATATCGAAACTCACGGCAGTCACGATTCCCCGCCCGGACGAATTGTCACGATCGGCGAGAAAATCATCGATACTCAAATCGGCGTCGGCACAGTGCACCGTCGCACCAAGCGCAAGCAGCGCGACAGTGAAATCGCCATAAGGCGCCGGTGCGAACAGATTGCCGCCCACCGTGGCCATATTGCGAATGGCGGGACCGCCGACGGCTTTGGCGGCTCGCCATATGGTTTCCAGTTCCAGGCAACGGGCAATTGATGCCATCGTCGCAGATGCGCCGATGCGTGCCCGTTGTCCCGAAACGTCGATTTTCGTGAGTGCCGGGTCAGTGGTGCGGACATAGCCGGTAATGGCTATGTCCCCCTCATTGACCGCGCGCACCACCAGAGTGCCGCCGCCGAGATAGTGAGCGCCGCCCTCATTGAGGGCAACCGATGCTTCCTTGGCCGATGCGAACGTACTCAGAGCAAGCGACATGGCGATACTCCTTCAAGCCTGGATCAGGATTTCGAGGTAAAATGCTCCTGCAGCGCATTGAAGCCGCCCTGGAACACGTTGGCGCCCATGCCGGCGGCAAGTTCGTCGGCTTTTTCGGCAGGCGCATCGAATGTGGCAGTCCATTCCGCATAGGTGCGGTCGCCATCGGTGACGCGGCGCAGCTGCAATGTGGAGCTGTGATTGGTGATTGGCTGCGGCGTTTCCAGGATCGCATAGCTGACCAGAAACTCATCGTCAGAAAACGCGGTCAACTGCTCGCGCAGCTTGGGTCCGCTGGCCAGGGTGAAATTGCGGACACAGCCGATTTCGGTAGCAGGCTTGCCATCCTCGATGTGGCTTTCAACCATCCGCGGATGCCAGCTTGGCAAGCCGTTGAAATCGCGAATACGTGCCCAGACCTTTTCAACAGGCGCGTCGATGATGCTGGAAATGGTTACAGTCGTCATTGATAAAAGTCCTCACGAGTTCAACAGGACCCAACTGTAGGGCGCCTCGGCTCGTGGTGCTTATCAATGCGTCTTGACGGTTTATCTCTCAGTCGGAAAAACCGACGCCCATTCAATACGGGCTGCTGCCGCCTTGCGATATTCTATCGGCGGAACGCCAACGTGATCCCTGAAAAAGCGAGAGAAGTTGCCTTGGGTGGTAAAACCGAGATTGCAGGCAACGGAGATCAGCGAATCCTCAGAGCATTGCAATTGACGGCGCGCTTCGTCCATCCGCAGCGTGTTCCAGTAGACATTCGGTGTCAGCCGGGTCTGCTCCTTGAACAGGGAGAAGAAATGCGCCCGCGAGAGCCCAACCTTGCGCGCCAGATCGTCAAAGCAGATGCGTTCGCAGATATTGAGCTTCATCAGGTCAATTGCCTTGCGGACACGGTAATCCAGCGAGTTGCTCTGAGCGTGCAACGGACGCAGCCGCACCGATTGCGCTTGCGCCACATCCAAAAGGCTGTCGATCAACCGCTCGATTTCATAATCGACAAAATCGTCAATATTGCCCTCGTCACGCAGAAGGTTGAAAATATCGACGACCGCGCGGTAGAGTCTTAGATCCATCGGAATTGTGGGCTTGGCGAACAAGGCCGTTCCCGAAGGCAGACCGCGACGCCGCAGGGCCCATTGGGGATCTATGTAGAAAGCCAGGAACAAGCCGGATTCATGTTCACTGGCCATGGAATGGCTGTGCGGCTCAAGTGAATTGACCGCAGCGGCGGCAGCGGGACCGGGCGTTACCGCTTCGCCTCCGATCACCATGTTTCCCGCAGCGCCTTCCAGCCAGATGATGATGTGGGCTTCAGTATGGGCGTGGGTGACCAGATTGCTGGAAACGTTGAGCACGGAAACATGTCCGAACTCGCCCCGATAGAGCTTGATCGATGACATAGGCAATTCCTCCCGAAGCGACATCCTCCTGCGCTTCTGGTTGAAATCTTGGTCTGCCCAGACGTTTCAGTCAAGCGTCAGCCGATTGTGACCGGGAAATGAGCCGGGTGTCACCGACGCGATCGGGTCAGGCTCCTCTGCCTGGCACGGGATGGATTCTGAAAGATCAGTAAGCTTTGCTACTGCCCGACCTGCCCTGCAGCGCTGCACATCCAACTGGATGCGCGCAGCCCAACACCGGGGTGCTGCTGGCAGGTTCATTGGCCAGCACCGACCACGCGCGGTCAGCCGCGCGTGGTAATTTCGAACGCGTGCCGATGCTACCGCCTGTCAGGCAGCCCGCGCCGCGTCGGCAACCGGTACAAGCTCGGCATTCAGCGCGATGATTTGTGCCGCCGCATCTGCGGCTTCGCGGCCCTTCTGAACGAAATGGGTCGTGAAGAACGCTTCATGCTCGCCCTTGGGCTGGAAATGATGGGGCGTCAGCGAGACCGAAAACACCGGCACTTCGGTCTTGAGCTGCACATCCATGAGACCAGTCACCACTGCCTGGGCTACGAAATCATGCCGGTAGATACCGCCATCGACCACCAGTGCGGCGGCAACAATGGCGTCATAGGCACCGGTTTTTGCAAGCTTCTGAGCCAGCAGCGGCATTTCAAACGCACCTGGCACATCGAAGCTGACCACCTCCGCATCAAGGCCAAGTTCATCAACCCGCGCCATGAAACCGGCGTGCGCCTGGTCGACGATATCGGCATGCCAGCGTGCCTTGATGAAAGCGATTTTAAGGGATTTTGTCATTGCTCGGATCCTTTCAATAATGACAAGATCCCAGAGCGCACGAGCCTTCGGCACAGATCTTGCGACCTGATGCCTCAAACCCATTCTCTACCATCCGGACTATGACCGTCGGCCCTGGAATTTCACCAGTGTCTGCTGACCCACCCGAGGGTGGCGCTCGCGGGCTGTAACCGCCGGTGGGGAATCTCACCCCGCCCTGAGAATCCAGATTTGTTAGCGTATCGGCCAGCACCCGTCAAAGCCAAAGTCGCTTTTGAAGCATCGTTGCACGAAGCCACTGTCAGCGCGCGCCAACCCGTTCGGAAGCCCCAGTCGTTGGTCCATCAGGTGAAACATCAAGGGCTTATGAACGGGCCGGCCGCAGAAGCGAAAAACACTGGCACGTCCGGCAGTTTCGAAGAGTGAAATGAATACGACACCGCCCGCCTGGCGTGCCCCCATCAGGTGGTCCGGTTTGATTGTTAGTGCATCATGGGCGTCTGGTCCATCGGGACAATGCTTTCCGGCGCGGGCGGGCGGTAGCCCAGAGCGCTATGCGGCCTGACGGTGTTGTAGTGGATACGCCATTGCTCGATCAGGATTTGCGCCTCCCTTAGGCTGTAGAAGATTTCGCCGTTCAGCAGCTCGTCGCGGAACCGGGCGTTGAAGCTTTCGCAGTATCCGTTCTCCCATGGTGAGCCTGGCTCTATGTAGGCCGTCTTGGCTCCAACAGCTGCAATCCAATCCCGCACTTTCTGGGCGATAAATTCCGGCCCATTGTCCGACCGAATGTATTCCGGCGGGCCGCGCAGGATGAATAGGTCTGTCAGAGCATCCAGCACGTCCGTTGAGTTGAGCTTGCGGTCCACGCGGATCATGAGTGCCTCCCTGGTGTATTCGTCGATGATATTCAGCGTCCGATAGACGCGGCCGTCAGCGGTTCGATCCTGGACGAAGTCGTAGGACCAGACGTGGTTTGGCCGTTTCGGTCTGAGACGCACACATGATCCGTCGTTCAGCCAAAGCCGCCCCTTTTTCTTCTGCTTTTGTGGCACTTTCAGCCCTTCACGCCGCCAGATGCGCTCAACCCGCTTATGGTTTACCTGCCAGCCCGCGTTGTTCAGCAGACCGGTGACCATGCGATACCCATAGCGCCCGTACTTGTCGGCCAGTTCGATGATATCATCGGTCAGCCGTTCTTCATCTGCCCGGCCCTGTGGCACCTTGCGCTGTGTGGATCGGTGTTGTCCGAGCGTGCGGCAGGCGCGGCGTTCTGATACGCCGAGCTCCCGCCGCACATGGTCGATGCACTTGCGCCGACGCGAAGGGCTTAGAAGTTTCCCTTTGCCGCCTCGGTCAGGATGAGTTTGTCCAGTGTCAGGTCAGACACCGCCCGCCGAAGCCGCTGGTTCTCCTTCTCCAGCTCTTTCAGCCGAGTGAGTTGAGATCGCTGCATCCCGCCATAGAGCTTCCGCCATCGATAAAACGTCTGCTGTGTCACGCCGATCTGGCGCACCGCGTCAGCAATCGTCGCACCTTGCCCTTGCAGAACTTCAACCTGCCGAAGCTTCGATACAATCTCTTCCGGCTTCTCTCGTTTTCCAGCCATCGCTGATCCTCCAATTTGAGGGATAATCTATCCCAGTTGGTGGACCACTTTCAGGGGGCAACTCCACCAGCCTATTGAGCCTGTTTTAGGGTGATCTGAGCGACTATTTGCGCCTAGTGGTTGTATTTCATACCTAATTCCCGTTAAAAAGGGTCACGATGGATGACTACATTGAGCGAATAGGCACACCAGTGGTTGGAGAACTGAATTCACTTTCTCATTCCGGTGTTGAGCATTGATTCGCCTGCAGAGGTGCGCAAATTATCGTATTGAAGCTTCAGTGACCGACATGGACTTTCGACCTTTGTGCTGCAGGCGATGCTTGCATCTCGACTATGATTCTTACCCCGGTGATGTTTCGTTTCGAATTCGCTGACCTCCCGACGTTAAAGATCAGCGAATGACATAGGTGTCCGATCGTCGGGCTTCGTCTGTTGTACGGTCATACCGAATTCGTGCTCACTCGCTCAGAATTCCCCCGCTACCGCCGAACCACGCTGCCACAACACCGGATAAGGCCTCGAATGCTCAACGCCTGGCAGCGCTTTTAGTTCGGCTGTCCCAGGCTTGCAAGATTGTTACAACCGGTCAGCCACAACAAGGTCCATCAGGCGTTCGACGAGGCCCGGGTGACATGATAGTTGGAGCGTCCTGCTTTGTTACAATCTCCAGAGTGAAGCGCATGAAAATTCTTTGTATCGGCGAAGTGATGGCCGAAATCAGCGGACCGCCCGGCCAGTTCCGGGTCGGTTTCGCCGGGGACACGTTCAATACCGCTGTCTATTGCCAGCGGTTGCTCAAGGGCAAGGGACAGGCCTCCTATCTCACCCGGCTGGGGCACGATCCACTGTCTGGTGCCTGCCGGTTATTCGCACAGGAGCACGCGCTCGACCTGTCGCATTGTGCGTCCGATGCCGAAGCGAACATCGGCATCTATGCCGTGCAAACCGACGACGCCGGAGAACGGACTTTTTCCTATTGGCGTTCGAATTCTGCGGCCAGGAAGCTATTCCAGGATGCGGCTGATTTCGATGCGCTCAATGGCGCCGAGCTGATCTACTTTTCCGGCATCACACTTGCGGTCATGGCGCCGTCGGCGCGGGCCGCCCTGTTCGACCGGTTGGCGGCGCTGAAATTAGGGGGCGTCCGGATCGCGTTCGATTCAAACTATCGTCCGAAATTGTGGGAATGCCGCGACACGGCTCAGCAAGTGATCACGCAGGCCTGGGCGCTGGACGACCTCGCTTTACCTTCGCTCGACGATGAGATGGCCCTTTTTGGCGACGCCGATGAAGAAGCGGTGCTCATGCGACTGAACGGACTCGGGTGCCATCACGGTGCGCTGAAGCGCGGGGCGCTGGGCCCGCTTCCGCTCGATCGCTCGGTTGCCGATGGCGGGGAGTTCTTACCAGCTGACAAGGTGATCGACAGCACGGCAGCCGGTGACAGCTTCAATGCCGGCTACCTTGCGGCCACGGCGCTCGGCCATTCGCAAAACATGGCGATGGCCTGGGGCCACAGTCTAGCCGCACAGGTGGTTGCGCAACGCGGCGCCATTGTATCCACGGCAGAAATGTAGCTGCGTGCCCGACCGTACAGGCCTGCGAGAATGCGGTGACGCCGGTATTCGCGTAGCAACCCCACCCCAGAATGCAGCTCCCGCGTTCGTCGCAAGTGGCGATATTCGTACGTCATTCCATTGCGGCACTTTCCCGCAGATGGAATACGCAGGTCGAACGCATGAAACGCGTGCATCCGGCTTGGCCATGGGTAGACGTGAAGGATATCATCAGTAATATTGAACTATCGCTGATGATTATGAACGCGCGCCCGGAGCATCCGAACCCGGATTTGGTTCTTGCAGTGAAGCTGCCATTCAAGGCACGACCAAATTTGAAGAGCCTGACATGGGCAGCACAAACCGAAGCATAACGCTCAAGGACCTATCCACAGTAGTCGCCCCGTCCGTCATTACAGTCACGCATAATGCGATTGCCCGGATTGCCGACCTTGTCACGGGCCGGCGCGCGCTGGGCGGTTGGAAGACAACATCAAAACCAGGCTCGCTCACGAAATCCTTGTGTGCAGAGCAGATGCGCAACAATACCGACCCGAGAGCGGGCTCAACAAAAGCGGACACGTCGCTTCGGGCGATCAGAAAATCCATTTCGAACCAGAGGGAATGCACTCACCATGAATAAGACCGACTTCACCAATCGCACCGCCATTGTCACCGGGGGAGCGCAAGGCATCGGCGAGGCTGTTGCCCGCCGGCTTGCGGTCGGCGGAGCACGCGTGGCGATCTGGGACATGGACCACGATCTGGCGAAGGCCACCGCCGCCGACATCGGTGGCGGCGCGATTGCGACGCAAGTCGACATCGCCGATTGGGGCAGCGTGCAGAGTGCCTTCGCAGCAACGATCGAGGCCTTCGGGCGCGCCGACATTCTGGTCAATTCGGCAGGTATTGCCGGTTCCAACGCCCCGCTGGCGGACTATTCGCCGGATGAATTCCAGAAGATCGTCAACATCAATCTGGTCGGCACATTCCACGTCAACCGGGTGGTGGTACCGTCAATGCGCGAACATGGCTATGGCCGGATCCTCAACATAGCCTCGATTGCCGGCAAGGAAGGCAACCCAAACGCCTGCGCCTATTCGGCATCAAAAGCGGGCGTGATCGGGCTGACGAAATCGCTCGGCAAGGAACTTGCCGACCTCGACATCGCCGTCAACTGCATCACGCCGGCGGCTGCCCGCACGCGCATTTTCGACCAGATGAAGCAGGAGCACATCGACTACATGTTGTCGAAAATTCCCCGCGGCCGTTTTCTGGAACTCAACGAGGCGGCAGCGATGATCGCCTGGCTCGTCTCGGAGGAAAACAGCTTCACCACCGCCAGCGTGTTCGACCTCTCCGGCGGTCGCGCGACCTACTAGTCCGCGATCCCTGGCTATACGAGAAGCAATCAAGGCCTGAGGAGCGACGCGGCATTGGTGACACATGAAACAACCCGGGCGACAGTCAGCGCCCGGGCATGCCCACGGCCCTCGTCGATTCCCACCATCATTTGTGGGAGCTCGGGCGATTTCCCTATACGTGGCTGTCGCCGAGTGCGCCGCCCAAGCCGTTCGGCGATCATAGCGCGATCAAGACCGACTATCTGCCGCACGACTATCGCCGTGACATGGAAGGGCTTCCGGTGGTTGCGACCGTGCATGTGCAGGCAAACAGCGGCGCCCCGGACCCAAGCTCGGAAACGGAATGGCTCGCCGGTCTGACGAGGGAGATCGGCCTGCCCGATGCCGGGGTGGGGGGTACCGATCTCACCGCGCCCGACATCCGAAAGGTTCTGGAAGCGCACATGCGCTTCGAGATCACCCGCGGCATGCGGGCACTTGTCGCCTATGAGGAAGATGACCGCTGGCACTTTTCCGACCGGCCGCACATGCTGCGCGAACCGGCGTTTAGAAAAGGCGTCGAGGCGCTCGCCAGCCTCGGCCTCAGTCTCGATCTGGTAATCGTCGCCGGCCAAATGCCTGAGGTAGCCGAGCTGGCGCGCGAATTTCCCGAGCTTCCAATCATCGTTGATCATCTGGCGATGCCGCGCCCGGACAAGGCGAGCGACGTGGTACTCTGGACCGACGGGCTGCAGGCACTTGGCGAAACGGCAAATGTCAGCACCAAACTGTCCGGATTGTGGACTATCGACCCGCACTGGAACCGCGACGCGTTGGCGCCGTTCATCGAGCAAACGCTTGGCTGTTTTGGCCCCTTACGGGTGATGTGAGGCTCCAACTTGCCGATTGAAAAACTGATGTGTCCGGCGCGCGCGCAAGTCGAAATTCTTACTGACATTCTGGCGCCGATGGGAGCCGATGTGATTGACGCCGTGTTTTACGGCAATGCCGCGCGGCTCTACCGGCTCACGTACCTGCCTGCCCGCCCATTGCAGGGTTAGCGAGCACAGGTCACGCGTCCCGCATGCAGGGCGGCATCGATCACGTTCGCCGTCAGACGATTATTTCATCCGGTCGGCAAACTGTTCCCGAAGCGCGAGCTTGTTGATCTTGCCGGTGGCGGTATGAGGAATGGCGTCAACGAAAGCCACCTGATCTGGGATCCACCATTTGGCGATCTTCCCCTGCATGAAATTTAGAATTGCGTCAGCGTCGGGCGTGGCCCCTTCGCGCGACACCACGATCAGCAAGGGCCGCTCGTCCCATTTCGGATCGGCGATGCCGATGACAGCCGCTTCGGCAACATCGGGATGGGCAACAGCAAGATTCTCGAGATCAATGGTGGAAATCCATTCGCCGCCGGACTTGATGACATCCTTGGCGCGGTCGGTGATCTGCATGTAGCCGAGCGGATCGATATGGGCGACATCGCCGGTTTCAAACCAGCCCTCGCTGTCAAAGCTGTCCGATCCGGCATTACGGTAATAGGACGAGGCGACGGCCATTCCGCGCACCTTGAGACGGCCGAAGGTCTTGCCGTCCCAGCCAAGCTCCCGCTCGGCGTCATCGGCCAGTTTCATCTCGACACCAAAGGGGGCGAAACCCTGCTTCTGCTTGAGATCATAGAGCGCCTCGCCCTTGAGCGCGACATATTCGGGCTTGAGCGTGGTCAGCGACCCGACCGGCGACATTTCGGTCATGCCCCAGGCGTGGATCACCTCAACGTCGTATTCCTTCTCAAATGCCTCGGTCATGGCCCGTGGCGACGCCGATCCACCAATGACCACGCGCTTGAGCCAGGGCAGTTTCTTGCCAGTCTTGCGCAGATAATCGAGCAGCATCAGCCAGACGGTCGGCACAGCGGCGGTCAGGGTGACGCGCTCGGCGTCGAGGATCTCCCAAATCGCTTCGCCATCCATCCGCCCGCCCGGCATCACCAGCTTGGCGCCGGCCATCGGCGCGGCATGGGCGATACCCCAGGCATTGGCGTGGAACATCGGCACCACCGGCATGACCACGTCGCGCGAGGAAATCTCCATGGCGTCGGGGCGCGTGACCATCATCGCATGCAGCACGTTGGAGCGGTGCGAATAGAGCACGCCCTTGGGGTTTCCGGTGGTTCCCGAGGTGTAACACAGGGCTACCGCATCGGTTTCATCTGCACTCACCCAGCCCGCCTCGGCGGTCGATCCTGCGATCCACTCCTCATAGGCAATGGCGCCTGGCAACGAGGTGTCCGGCATATGAGCGGCATCAGTCAACACCACCACCTTGACAAGGCTTGTCACCAGCGGGGCGATCTTTTCCATCAGCGGCACGAAGGTAAGATCGACAAACACCATCCGGTCCTGAGCATCGTTCATGATCCAGGCAAGCTGCTCGGGAAACAGCCGCGGGTTGAGCGTGTGACAGATCATGCCGGCGCCCATGATGCCGTACCAGGCCTCGACATGGCGCGCGGTATTCCATGCCAACGTGGCGATACGGTCATCGCGGTTGAGCCCCTCGGCCGCCAGACGCTCACTCACTTTCAGGGCGCGGCTGCGCAGCTCTGTATAGGTGGTGCGAGCGATCGGTCCTTCGACCGAGCGCGAGACGACCTCGCGGGCACCATGCTGAATGGCGGCATAATCGATTATCTTGTGGCAGAGCAACGGCCATTCCTGAATCAGTGCGCGCATGGGGACCTCTGGTAACGTGTGGTGGATGGAACAGTGCCGACGGGCTCACCGGCCTGCTGCTCGATCATGTATCGGATTTCAATCAGGTTTGCGCAGGCGCCGCCAGTTGCCAGGCGATATGGACTTCGTTGCGAATGCTCATTCCGGCTCCCTAACGCGCAATACGGAAGGGACGCAGCCTGTAAGCGTCGCCATATGCTTCCTCCTGCTGCCTTCAGGCCACAAGATAGAATAGCCATCAAATTTGTGTCAACAGACAAAATGCATTGCATTATACAATACAAAGCCTCACCATCCGGTTGCATGAACAGGGTTCGTCAAAACACCCGGATTGACACCATCGTGTCATAGTGTGAACCATCTTTTGTATATTGACACTCCTATGAGGCTTGGCTATCTGTGGGTGGGGAACGAGAGGAGAAAATCATGACAACTTTCACGGTTGGCAATGTCACCATCCTTCGTATCGAAGAGGTTCTCGAACTCGGCTACCCTCCCGAATTCCTGCTTGTTGGTTTTGATCCGTCAATGCTCGAGCGCCATCCAGTGGCGGCCGACGCCCGGTTCTTTAATCGGGAATCAGGGCAGTCATGGAGCTCGATCCATTCCTGGCTGCTGAAAATCGACGGCAAGACCATCCTGATCGACACCTGCTCCGGCAACGGCAAGGCGCGCGCGCTGCCAATTTTCAAGCGCTTTCACATGCTTGATCTGCCCTATCTCGACAATCTCGCTGCCGCCGGCGTGGCGCCCGAGGATGTCGACATCGTCTTCTGCACCCATCTGCACATCGACCATGTCGGCTGGAACACCCGCCGCGAGGGCGACGATTGGGTCCCGACATTCCCCAATGCACGCTACATCTTTGGCCGCGGCGAATACGAGCACTGGACCGGCGACGGCAAGGGGCCGCAGGTGTTTCCCGAAAACGCCGCGGTAATCGAGGACAGCGTGTTGCCGATTATCCAGGCTGGAATGTTCGAACTGATCGACGCCGGACAGGAGATTGTACCGAGACTTCGCGTAGAGGCGGCGCCCGGCCACACCAAGGACCAGTTGATCGTCAAATACGAGTGCGGCGATGCCAATTTCGTGATCTCGGCCGACGTGCTGCATCACCCGGTTCAGGTTTTTGAGCCGTCCGTCACCAGCCGGTTCTGCGAATATCCGGATCTGGCGGAAAAGACCCGCCGCGAGTTGTTGGCCTATTGCGCTGATACCGATGCGCTGTTGCTGCCGATGCATTTTGGCGCGCCGCATGCCGGTCGGGTTGCCCGCACGGCAACCGGGTATGAATTCCTGCCGGAAGCGGCAGCTGACGAAAATCCCGAGCAGGCGCGGCCCTGACCTGATCAGGCAACGCCCGCCGCATACCACACTGCAAAGACGAGACCGCGAGAACAAGAAAGCAAGAGACCATGGGCTACACGATCACCGAAAAGATCCTCGCACGCGTATCAAACCAGGAGCACGTAAAGGCGGGTGACGAAGTGATGGCAAAGCCCGACTTCGTCATGGCCTATGACTTTCCCGGCTATACCGATCTCTATTTCAAGCAGATGAAAGAGGATTTCGGCATCGAGCGCGTCGCCGAGCCCGAACGTTTCGCCATGTTCATCGACCATATGGTGCCGGCCGCGACGCCCAAGGAAGAAGAGCTGCATATCGGCACCCGCAAATGGTGCGCGGAAAACGATGTGCCGCTGTTCGAGCGCAAGGGTATCGGCCACCAGGTTGCCTCGGAAGTGGGCTATGCGGTTCCCGGCGCCTTCGTGGTGCATTTCGACGGCCATATCAGCCAGCTCGGCACCTTCGGCACACTCGCCATGGGCATTCGCCGCAACCTGCTGGAAGCGCTGGTCAACGAGCGGATATCGATCAAGGTGCCGCACACCGTTCGTGTCAATCTCACCGGCACGCTCGGCAAGGGCGTGATGGCGCGCGATGTATTCCACCATCTGGTGCGGGAAATGGGCCCGGCCTCCTGCCGCTTCCAAGTTCTCGAAGTCGGCGGTCCTGCCCTGTCGCAACTCTCCACCGAGGGCCTGCAGACAATTACAGGACTGGCAATGTTCACCGGCGCCATCACCGCGGTCGTCAACCCTGACGACGCCCGCCTCGCCTATGCCCTGCCGCGGGCGCGCAAGCAGCTCGAGCCGGTCTACAGCGATCCCGACGCGGAATATGCCAAGGTCTACGACATCGACTTGAGCAAACTCGAGCCGCTGATCGTCATCCCGCCGACCCCGGCCAATTCGCGTAATCTGACCGAGTATCTCGGGCTTGAACTTACCAATGGCTATCTCGGCTCCTGCGCCTCGGGGCGGATTGAGGATCTCGAGATTGCCGCGCGGATTCTACAGGGCAAACAGGTAGCGCCGGGCTTCCAGCTCAATGTCGTGCCCACCAGCAATGAGATCATGGTGGCGGCTGGCCGCGCCGGATACCTCGCCACGCTGACTGAAGCCGGTGCTTTCGTCTCCGCGCCAAGCTGCGACTACTGCTTCGGGCGAATGGGCGCGATGTCGGCAAAACAGCGGGCGGTGTCGACCGGAACCCTCAACGTGCGCGGGCGCATGGGCAGCCCGGATTCCGAAATCTATCTGTGCAGCGCCGCCACGGTGGCTGCATCGGCGCTGGAAGGCAAGATTGCCGATCCACGCAAGTATCTCTGAGGTAACGGACATGGCGTTGGAAAATTTACGCGGGCGTGTCGCCTTCATCTTCGAGGAAGTCAATTTCGACGTCGACCAGATCGTCGGCGTGAAGAACATCAAGATCACCGATATCGACGAACTGGCCGATGCGGCGATGCAGAGTTACGATCCGGACTTCCGCACGAGTGTCCGCCCCGGCGACCTGATCATCGGCGCCGACAATTTCGGCTACGGCCACCCGCATTATCCACCGATGCGGGCGATGCGGCATATCGGCATCACCGGCGTGCTGGCGGAATCGTTTTCGCCCGGCTACTGGCGCGGTGAGATCTCGATGGGGTTTCCGCAGGCCACCTGCCCCGGAATTCTCGGGCTGGTCGAGCGCTGGGATGAGATCGAAGTCGACTGGACCGCAAACGAGGTCCGTAACCTGACCAAGGGCACTTCGTTGGCGATCGAACCCTTGTCAAAGGCCGACCGCGCCATGCTCGATGCCGGCGGATTGATCGGCTATCTGCAAAACCAGCGCCAGTCGGCCACCTGATTTTAACAAACGAAAGGTAGACACCATGTCCCATGGTCTCAGCGATGACTATCGCCAGCGCGTGCTGGCCCAGAAGACCGTTTGGTCTGCCGGCGCCTATGACGCGTTTTCCGCCAGGATGATCGAACGTGCCGGTTTTGACGCGGTCATGACCAGCGGCTTTGGCGTTTCCGCCTCGCTGCTCGGCATGCCCGACGCCGAACTCTACACCATGACGGAGAATGCCGGTGTGGTCCGCAATGTGGCCAATGCCGTCGACATTCCGGTCATCGCCGACATTGACACCGGCTACGGCAACGCCATCAACGTCATGCGCTCGGTCCGCGAATTCGAAGGTGCCGGCGCATCTGCCGTGATCCTGGAAGACCAGGTTGCCCCCAAGCGTTGCCCGATCTGCGTTAGCGGCGTCGAGGTAGTGAGCATCGAGGAAGGCACCAAGAAAATCGAGGCCGCTGTGGAAGCGCGCCGCAACCCCAACATGCTCATCATCGCGCGGACCGATGCCGATTCCGTGCCCGAAGCCATTCGCCGCGCCAAGGCCTATGTCGCCGCGGGCGCTGACGTGATCCAGCCGATCAGCAACACCTTCAAGGACTATGAAGGCCTCAAGACCCTGCGTGCCGAAGCTGGCGTGCCCCTGTCACTGCAGATCCTGGGATGGCTTGAACGCGACCTCACGCCGGAGCAGATCTCCAGTGTTGCGGGGATGGCGACATTTGCGCTGGTGCCGTTGATGACGGCGGCCGCGGCGCTCGAGACAAACCTTGCCGAACTCATTCGTGACAAGACCACGAAAAACTTGAGCATGCCGCGCACGGAGCACCCGAAGTTTATCGACATGATCGGCTTCACGGAAATCGAGGCGCTGCAGCTGAAATATCTCGAACAAACCTGACCGAACGCCTTCGGGCGGATTTTCCCTGTGTCAGGATAACTGGAGGCAAGGCCAACCACCTTGCCTCCTTTTTTGTGGCCACCCGCAATCGGGCCAAAGCCATGTTCCGATCCATCACGATGCCACACGTGTTCACGCAACCGCGCCGTCCGCATCTCGATGCAGACGGCAGCAGTGAGTTCAAACCTGGGAACAGAAGAGGATATGCAGGAAAGCGAGGGGAGCCCGCGTCTCAGCCGAGATAGGCTTCAAGCACTTCGGGGTTCTCGCGTAGCTCTTCGGGGCTGCCCTTGACGACGATCTCGCCACGCTTGATGACGTAGCCATAATCGCAGACCGACAGCGCCAGCGCGGCATTCTGCTCGACCACGAGAATGGTCTGCCCCTGTTTGTTCAGCGCAACGATGGCCTCGAACACAAGATCAACCACCGAGGGCGCCAGTCCCATCGACGGCTCGTCGAGCAGCAGCACCCGCGGTTCGGTCATCAGCGCGCGGCCGATGGCCAGCATCTGCTGTTCGCCACCGCTCAAAAGCCCCGAGGGCTGGGTGCGGCGTTCCTTGAGGCGGGGGAACAGGTCAAACACCCTCGCCAGTGTATCGCCATCGCCCTTGCGGCCCGAGAACCGGCTCAGCAACAGGTTCTCTTCCACCGTCAGCGGCGCCACCACCATGCGACCTTCGGGAACTAGGGCGAGCCCGGCGCGAACCACATTGTGCAGGCTCAGTTTGGAGATATTGTGCCCGTCGAGCATGACGCTGCCGCCGATCGGCCGATGCAGGCCGGCAATGCTGCGCAGGGTCGTCGACTTGCCGGCGCCATTGGAGCCGAGAACAACGCTGAGCGAGCCGACGTCAACCGTCAGGCTGATGCCCTGGACCGCGCGGATTGCACCATAGCTGGCGGTAAGATTAGTGACCGTGAGCATCGCGCTTCTTTCCAAAATAGGCGATCTGGACATCGGGATTGTCGATGCAGGCACGCGGGGTGCCTTCGGCGAGCAATTGTCCGAAATTGATGACCGTGCAGGATTCGCAGAATTCGGTTACGAGGCTGATATTGTGCTCGACCATCAGTATGGTCAGGCCGCTATCACGCAGTTCGTGCACCAGCTTGCCGATATCGCTGGCTTCGGAATGGTTCATGCCCGCTGTGGGTTCATCGAGCAGCAGCAGCTTCGGATCAGATCCGAGCGCTCGGGCGATCTCGATGCGTCGTTGCTCGCCGTAGGACAGTGTTTCGGCTAGCTCATCCGCGCGGTCGGCCATACCGACACGTTCGAGAAGATGCATCGCCGTCTGCCGCGACGTTTTCCATTTGCGCCGCGCATCGGAAGTGCCGAGAAACGATGCAAACAGATTGGTGCCGCGACCGAGATAGCATCCGGTCAACACTTGCTCGAGCACCGACATGCCGCTGAACAGCCGCACATTCTGGTAGGTGCGGCTGATGCCCAGCCCTGCAATCTGGTGTGGTTCGAGCGTATCGGTGCGGGTGCCGTTGAACAGGATGGTTCCGCCGCTCACGTCGAACAGACCGGTAATCAGGTTGATCACCGTGGTCTTTCCGGCGCCGTTCGGCCCGATCAGGCCGTGGACAGTTCCCTTGGCGATTGACATCGACAGGTTGTTGACAGCTGTAACGCCGCCGAATTTCTTGACCACATTCTTGAGTTCATGAATGGTCTGGCCGCTTGTATCAGTCATGGGCTTGCCCCGCATTCTTGACCAGCTTGGACGCATTGTCCTGCTCGCGAACGGCCGCGTCCTGGCGCTGGCGGGCTGCCTTTCGCAATCCACGCGCACGCGGATCTATCAGGCCGCGCGGCAGATAGATCATGATCACCAGCAGCACCACGCCCTTGGCGATGTCCTGAAGCTCCGGCAATACGGCTTGCGTCACGGAGGGAAGCGCCGTGAAGACGAAGGCGCCGACGATCGGCCCGAACCAATGGAACGAACCGCCCAGCACGGTCCCCGCGATCATGGTGAAGGCGACGCCGAGGTAGAAAGTGTCGGCAGAGATATATTGCAAAGTGGTGGCCATTGCCGCCCCGGCGAGTCCGCCGACCACACCGCTGATCAGGAAGGCGATCAGCTGTATGTGGCGCAGGCTGACGCCCATGGTCGAGGCCGCGGCGGCGTCTTCGCGCACGGCGCGTATCGCCAGCCCGTACCAGGAATTGTGCAGGCGGTAGAAGACCAAGGCGACGATGGCGACCAGTATGGTCAGTTCCAGCACCGAGGCGCGCACCGGCACCATCATGCCCATCACGCCGCCGGTAAGCGAAGGTGTGTTGAGCACCGTCACCCGTGTAATCAACACCATGGCAAGGCTTGCCAGCGCCATCCAGTGGGTTTCGAGCTTGAGGAAGATCGCGGCGATGATCGCCGATCCGATCCCGCCGGCGATCCCCGCAAGCGGAAACGCGACCCACAGCGGCAAGCCGAACGTGCCGATCACCTGAGCTGCAGCAAAGCCGCCAATGGCTGCGAAGACGACCGTGGTAAAGCTCAGTATCCCCGCCGACAGCACGGAATACATGCTGAGCGCAAACAACGAATTGACCAGACCGAAGGCGATCGCCGCCGAATAGGCGGACCAGAAATCTAGAAGCGCTTCCACAGGATCAGGCCCTCACGAAGTCACGGCTGCCGAACAGGCCGCGTGGCCGCGCCACGAGGAAGGTAAGCAGCAGAATATAGGTGAAGCCGTCGCGGTAGGTTGTGGACAGATACTGCGCCACGAAGACCTCGGAGATGCCCAGCAGAATTCCGGCAATGACCGTGCCGCGGACATCGTCAAAGCCGCCCACCACCACGGCGGCGAACCCTTTGAGCAAAAGCCCCTCGCCGAGCATGTAGGACACGTTCGAGGTGGCCGCGCCGCCAAGCACACCGGCCAGGCCGGAGGTGGCGCCAGCAAGAAATGCGGTCAGCAGGATAATGATCCGTGGATTGACGCCGCTCAGCGCTGCCGCTTCGGCGTTCCAGCCGACGGCCCGCATCGCAGCCCCAATCCGGGTCTTCTGGATCAGCAGATAGATGCCGCCGCCGCAGATCAACGTCGACAAAATGATGATGATCTGCATCTGCGGAACCTGGATGGCTCCGAAATCAACCATGCCGCTGGGGAAACTGTCGGACGGGAAGGCCCAGCTTTGGTGGTTGGTGGCCATACCGGCCAGACTGTCGAGAATGATAAGAAAGGCGATGCTGGTGATCAATGCCCCCAGCATCCCCGATTTCCGTCCCCTGAGCGGCTGGAAACCGATCTGGTCGACGACGATGGCAATCAGGCCACCGCCGAGAACCCCGATCGCCACGGCGACCGGAAACGGTACGCCGAAATACTCGACGCTGAAATAACCCAGGATCGCCGCCCAGCTTGCATAGACGCCATGGGCGGCGTTGAGAATTCCGAGCGTCGCGAAGACGAGCCCGAAACCGATGCCGAACAGGGCATAAAGCGACCCCAGGGATATTCCATTAACCAGCTGCTCAAGGAACAGGATCATTTTATGGCTTCTCCCAGAACTTGACTTCGCCGTCCTTGGTCCAGTTGACGATCAGCGTCGAAGGCGTACGAGCCTGGCCGCTTTCCATGGCCTGACCACCATAAGGATTGACGTTGATTTCAGTGGTATTCCACATGGCGTTTGCGAGATCCTGACGGGTAGGCTTGCCATCAAGCGACTTGATGCCCTGGGCAATGAACTGGATCGCCATGTAGCCTTGTGCGGCATAGACATCCGGCAACGCATCATATTCAGCCTTGTAGGCTTCGATGAAGGAGACAGCGGCTTCGCTGTCGGACACACCCGGCTGGAACGACAGTGCAAACGGAATGCCGGCAATCGTGTCGCCTGATTTCTTGAAGACAGCAGGCGGGGAAAGCACCTCGGAGGTGACGATCATGCCCTCATAACCGCGCTGACGCAGAGCGGTGATGATACCGACGGTCGGCTGCTGCGTGGTCATGACCACGATCAGATCCGGATTGGTGGCAATGCCCTGGGTCGCCGGACCGGTAAAGTCGGTGTCAGCGCTCAAAGTGGTGATTTCAGCGACTGTTTCAGCGCCGGACTTTTCGATCACTTCCTGCATCGCCAGTGCGCGGGTCTTGAAGATGTCATTGTCGCCGGACAGAAAATAGGCGACCTTCTTAGGCCGCAATTCCGAAGCAATCCGCTCAGACATCTGCACTTCCTGCGGACCAGGCAGCGCCACTACCGATGTCACAAACGGTTCTTGCGGCAACGACGAGCGGGTCGCGCCGTAAATTACCAATGGCACTTCGTTGCTGGCTGCAATCGGGCTCACTGCCGCAGCGATGGAGCTAAGGATACAGCAGGTAGTGGCCAGTATCTTGCGGTCGGAACCGAACTGGGTCATCGCCTGAACGGCGCGAGCGGCATCGGATCCGCTGTCCTTGACATCAAGAACCAGCGTCACGCCTTCACCAGCCAGACCCTTGCTGTTGATTTCGGCAATCGCGATATCGGCGCCCTGGTGATAGGACTGTCCGGCCGATGCGATCGGGCCGCTGTCATCGGACACCATGCCGATGCGGTATTCGCCGGCGTCGGGTTCGGCATAGGCAGGCGCGGCGACGCCGAGCGCGAGCGCCATATAGCCCGCGGACAGCAATGTCCGTTTACTCAATTCAATCATGTTCATGAAGACCTCCCAAGTGTCGGTACCGTTTCGCTTCGGAGGAAAACCACCGCGCCGGGAGATGCGAGGTCTTATTCAACCTCTGCCCCTCAAGCCGACACTGAAACCTCCTCCCGAAAGCTTCCGTGCATGCTGCTGCAATGCAGGTACGACCTTGGCGGCAGGCCACTTACAAGTCAAGCAACAAAATTTGGTTCATCTGGTGAAACGACCGATTGTGCTAATCGCATACCGCGAAATCAGATCCCGGCACCGACCCGCACGGCCTCGGCTGCATCCTTGAGACGTTGCAGAAATACCGGGCGACCGCGCTCGACCATTTGCGGCGTCAGGCCGGCCATACTGACACAGCAGGCGGCGTCGCCATTTTCATCGAGCACCGGAACGGCAAGCGCGGTGATGCCAACCGCCACGTCGTCGATCGCACACTCCCAGCCGCGCTTGCGGATCAGCCGTAACTGCTCGCGCAGCATATCCGGATCGGTCACCGACTTGGCGTTGAGTTTCTGCAAGGGTTCGGACAGGATCCGTTCGATCACCTCCTCGGGCTGATAGGCGAGGAAAACCTTTGGCGCACCGCCGCAATTGAGCGGCAGCGTTCCGCCGATTGCCCACCAGTGCACCTCAATGCCGCGCATATCGTGCACGCGGTCGAGACAGACGGCGCTGTTGTCGCGGAACACCGAAAGGAAAGCGGTAATGCCTAGCTCGTTGGCTAGCTGCAGCAGGATCGGCTGGGCAATGCTGCGCAGGTCGCGACTGTCTTCGACATTGGCCGCAAGCTTGCGAATCGCCGCACCCAGCCGATAATGCTGAGTCACCGGGTCCTGGGCGATGAAATCGCTGTGCATCAGCGTCAGCAACAGCCGCCTCGTCGTGCCCTTGTCGAGTTGGGTCGCGGCGCTCACCTGTGCCAGCGACTGCAGGTTTTTCCCTGCAAAGGAGTCAAGCACGGAAAGTGCACGGGTAACCGCCCGGACATTCTGTGCGGCCGCCACCTTCTTGTTCGGTTCATCCACCATGGTCGTGTTGATTTCCCAGAATAATATTTCATCAGCTGCACCGCGCGCGGCGCCCGAGATGTAGATATCCCATTGCCCCGGCTTGGCCAAGATGCAGGAGCCCTGCAAGTGGATCGGAACAGAATTTCATATAATGAAATGTAATTTATCTGTTGACACCACGCAAGCTTCAGACTTTTTTGCGTGTCGTTCGGGAATGCATGCGGAGGACAGGACAGATGACCATCAGTGAACATATTCGGGCTGACGACCTCATGGCGCTGGAAACGCTGCGTCAGGCGCTCGGTGACGACCTCGTGCGCCACGACGTCGAAACCCGGACCTATTATGCAAACGACGTGTTCTGGCAGCCGGGCATTCCGCCGCTGGCTGTGATCCTGCCGACGACCGCGGCGGAGGTGGCGCTGGCAGTGAGCACCGCGACCGAGTGCGGGCTGTCGGTGGTACCGCGCGGCGGTGGCATGTCCTACACCAAGGGCTACGTTCCCGACCGGGTCGATTCGGTGATCATCGACACCCGCAAGCTCAACGAAATCATCGAGGTCAACACCGCCGACCGCTATGTCACGGTCGCAGCCGGCACCACCTGGGAACAGGTCAATGCAGCGCTCGAAGGCACCGGGCTTCGCACCGGCTACTGGGGCCCGCTTTCCGGTCTCAACGCAACGGTTGGCGGCGCGCTGTCGCAAAACAGCGCGTTTTTCGGATCGGCGCTCAACGGAACCGTTGCCGACAGCGTGCTCGGCGTCACCGTGGTGCTGGCAGACGGCCGCAGCGTGACCACAGGTTCAGGCGGGCGCAAAGGCACCAAGCCGTTCACCCGCTATGGCGGTCCCGATCTCACCGGTATTTTTCTTGGCGACAACGGCGCCTTCGGCATCAAGGTCGCGGCAACGCTCAGCCTCTGGCCGAAACCCGAAGAGGTCGATTATCTTTCTTTCGGCTTCGCCAAATTCAGCGACATGACCCTTACCCAGACACGGATGGCCGAAACTGGGCTGGTGTCCGAAGGCTTCGGCATCGACAGAACAAAGGTCGAGCATTCGGCCAGCGTCAACAAGCTCTCCGATGGCTTGCAGGCATTGGGCAATGTGGCGAGTTCCGCCAAGTCGCTTGTCTCCGGGGTCAAGCAGGCCGTCAAGGTGGCGACGTCGGGCACCGCCTTTCTGAAAGACCACGCCTTCACCCTGCACATTGTTACCGAAGCGCGCTCGGCGTCGGGCCTTGCCGAGAATGTTGCAGCGCTGCGCGCCATTGCCAAACAGACGGGCGTCGAATTGCCCAACAGCGTGCCCAGGGTGATGCGTTCCAAACCCTTCGGGCCGGTGCGCGGCATGCTCGGACGCAACGGCGAACGCTGGGTTCCGATCCATGCCGTCTTCCCGCTCAGCGAAGCTGTGAAGATTGCCGACGCCAACGAAGCCTTTTTCCGCGACGAGGCGGACTATCTCAAGCGCAACGGCATCATCTATTCGGTGATGACAATGACCGTGGGCAACGAGTTCTTCATCGAACCGGCGTTCTACTGGATGGACGAAATCACGCCGCTGCACGCAAAAAGCGTCGGCGAGGCAACGGTGGCTCCATGGATCGACCGGCCCGCCAACAACGCCTCGCGTCAGGCGGTGGTCGAGTTGCGGCGTAGGACTCAGGAATTCTATGCCTCGCTCGGCGGTGTGAGCTGGCAGGTGGCGGGAGATTACCCGTTCCGAGAGATCATCAATCCCGATACCTATGCCATGCTTGAGGCGATCAAGGGCGCGCTCGATCCGCAGCGCCTGATGAACCCGGGCATGCTCGGCCTCGACAAGGTCCCAAGACGCTGACCAGCGTTTTACGGCGCGCCGGCACCCGGTGTGGGCGCGCCGTTTTCATTGCCTGATGGCCGCTACCAGGCGCGTTCGCCGTTGATTATTTCGCGGGCCCGCACGGCCAGCCGCGCCGCCATCGGCGCAAGCTTGGCGGCATCGGCAGCGGCGGCGTTTCCGGCCCGAGCGCGATCGACCACGCCGATAAAGATCACCGCAAAGCGAAACAGCGAAAACACCACATGGAACGGATCCAGCCGTCCGCCGGCTGCAGATTGGGCAAAATAGCGCGCGGTGAATTCGGCCTGTGTCGGAATGCCCGCCGTGGCCGATTGCATGCCCAGGATGCCGCCATATTCGTCCGGCGTGGTATGCCAGGGAATGCAGCAATAGCCGAGATCGGCCAGCGGATGGCCGAGCGTAGCCAGTTCCCAGTCGAGAATGCCGATCACCTCGGCGCGGTCGGGATGGAAGATCAGATTGCCGAGCCGGTAGTCGCCATGGGCAATGGCAACGCGGCCGTCATCAGCCGGCACCCGTTCACCCAGCCATTTGCCAACATCTGCTAGATGGGGCACCACATCGCCAGTCGATTGTTCAAGCTGACTGGTCCAGCGGGCGATCTGGCGTTCGAAATAATTTCCGGGGCGGCCGAAATCGCCAAGCCCGACAGACGATGGGTCCACCGCATGGAGCTTGGCCATGACATCAGCCATAGCCATGTAGATGTCGTGGCGCTCGGCTATATCCATGCCTGGCAGCGCGGCATCGTGGAACACCCTGCCCTGCAGCCGCTGCATCAGATAGAATGGCGTGCCCAATATTTCCGCGTCACGCTCATAGAGTAAAGGCACAGGCACCGGCACGCCGGTTGGCGCCAGCGCCTCCAGCACCCGATGCTCTCGGTCGATGGCGTGTGCCCCGCGCAAAATTGGTCCATTGGGCTGCTTCCGCAACACCATCTGACGTTCGCCCCAGCCGACGAAATAGGTCGGATTGGATTGCCCACCGGATATGCGTTCAAGTGACAGGTTGGCTGCGCCAAAGCGTCCGGTCAGATAGGTGACGAGCACTGCCGGATCGAAATCGACCGGACCGGCGATGACTGTTTCGGGTTGCTCCTGCACCTGGGTCAGCCTTCCTGTCCAGCGACATCCCAACGCCAGAAGTCGCGATCCTCTTCGGCCAGGTGCCGGTTGAGCACCATCTTGTGGACCTCGTCGGCGCCATCGACGAGCCGCGCCTGGCGAGCATAACGATAGATCCATTCGAGCACCGTGTCGGCAGAATAGCCGCGACCGCCATTGATCTGGATCGAAACGTCAGCCGCCTTGTGCAGCAGATTGGCGACATGCACCTTGGCCATCGACACTTCTTTCTTGGCAAACCGTCCCTGATCAAGTTCCCAGGCAGCCTTCATGACCAGCAGACGGCCGATCTCGATCTGCATGGCGAGGTCGCCAAGCATCACCTGAACGGTTTCCCGGTCGGCCAGCCGCACGCCGAAACCTTCACGCCGTTCGGCATATTCGCGCGCGATCTCGACGCAGCGCTTGGACAGGCCGAGCCAGCGCATGCAATGGGTCAGCCGTGCGATGCCAAGACGAACCTGGGTCACCTTGAGGCCGCGGCCTTCGCCGCCGAGAATGTCGGAGGCCGGAACCTCCATACCGTCAAACTCGATTTCGCAATGGCCGCCATGCTCTTCCGGCCCCATGATCGGAATGCGGCGGATGATCCGCCAGCCCGGTGTGTCCTTGTGGAACAGGAAAGCGGTCAGACCGCGACGCGGATCGTTTGAAGTGCGGGCCATCAGGATGAAGTGACTAGCTCCGTCGGCGCCCGTAATGAACCATTTGCGCCCGGTGATCCTGTAGACATCACCATCGCGCTCGGCGCGGGTCATCATCATCGAAGGATCGGACCCGCTGCCCGGCGCCGGCTCGGTCATGGCAAAGACTGACCGGACCTGGCCACTGACGATCGGCTCCAGCCAGCGTTGCTTCTGCGCTTCGGTCCCCATCGCCTCGAGCACCATCATGTTGCCATCGTCCGGTGCGCTTGAATTGAACACCAACGGGCCGAAGATCGAGCGGTTCATCTCTTCATAGCAGACCGCCATGCCGACCTTGCCGAGCCCAGCGCCACCGGTTTCCGGCTTGAGTTGAAGGCACCACAGGCCTTCCGCCTTTGCCTGGGCGCGGAGTTCGTCAAGCAGGTCGAGCCGGATATTTCCGTGGCCGTCATAGTTCGCCTTGTCGGATTCCAGCGGCAGAACGCGGTTTTCGACAAAGGTGGCGATGCGGGCGCGATAGCCTTCGACTTCGGGGGAGATGGTATAATCCATGGTGGACCTCACAGAGATGAAACGAGATGGCCGCCGTCGGCGACAAGGGTGGTACCGGTGATGTAGGCGCCGGCGTCGCCGAGCAACAGAAGCAGAGCTCCGTCGAGATCCTCGGGGCGTCCGAGACGACGTTGCGGAATCCGCTTGATCAGTGCCTGCCCCGCCGCAGTTTCGAAAAATGCGCGGTTGATGTCGGTCTCGATATAGCCGGGGCAGAGGGCGTTGACGCGGATGTTGTCGCCGGCCAATTCCAGCGCCAGCACCTTGGTCAGATGAATCAACCCCGCCTTGGAGGCACTGTAGGCGCTGACCCCGCCACCCGCCCGAATGCCGAGGATGGAGGCGACATTGACGATGGCACCGCCACGTTGCGCCGCTTTCAGGCTGCGCGCCACACTCTGGGCGACAAGAAACGAGCCCTTGAGATTGGTATCGACCACAGCATCAAATTCAGCCTCGTCCATGTCGAGCGCACGGCCCTCGCCACTGATGCCGGCATTGTTGACGAGAATATCGAAGGGCCGCTCAACCGAGGCCAGCGCCGCGGTTACCGAAGCGCCGTCGGAAACATCCATTTCAAGTGCATCGGCGGTGCCGCCCGAGGCGCGAATGTCCTCACATGCGGTCGTAAGCTTGGCCATCCGTCTGGCCGCAAGCGTGACTTCGGCGCCGTTGCGCGCCAGCAGTTTGGCGAAGTGCAACCCGAGCCCGCCGGATGCACCGGTAATCAGGGCGGCCTTGCCGGCGAGGGGTAAAATTGTCATGTAGATTTCCTTTTTCGAGCGAGCGCTCGCTTTATTGCTGATTTCCATTTAAGATGCAAGACAGGATGCAATTCTTGCCAAACACCACGGTTTGAAACCAAGTTCGATTCGAGCTTGCAAAAGTGAATGTGATTTTGTGAATCTGGGCCCTGGGCATGGCAGCAACCGACCGGTTGATCGGGCAGGCGTCAGAATGAAGCGAACGCGTGTCAGAGGTGGCACGGGCCAATGCGCGGAAAAAATCCGCATCAATAATCAAGGACGGCAGGAAGAGACGATGCAGCAGAGCCCGGACAAACAGTTGCGCAACGAATATTCCAACACCGCCCTGTGCGCGCGCATGTATCGTCGGCACAGTGCCACCATCAAGGTGCAGAAGGAAGCGGTCGCGGTTACAAACCTCGTGCGGATTTGCGAGGCAACAATCAAGCTCTCAAACGAGAAGGGGTTTCATGCAGCGTCGCTGAGAGACCTGTCACGCGTCTCCGGCATCAGCATGGGCGGGCTCTACGCCTATTTCGACAACAAGATCACGTTATTGTCGATGATCCTTGAGGCTGTCACCTCCAGCGCAATGGAGATCATTGCCGAGCCGCCTGAGGCCATCGCCAATGATCCGCGCGCGCATCTACGCTGGCTGATCGAGCGTCACATCGCGCTTACGGAAATCATGCAACCCTGGTTCGCCTTCGCCTTCATGGAGGCCAAGAACTTTCCCGCCGCCAACCGCAGAACCGCGGTCGAGAGCGAAGCCGCAACCGAAGCCGCCATCGCCTCGGTTCTGCACCAGGGTGTCAGGACCGGCGCGTTCAAGATCGAAGACCCCTCGCTCACCGCAGCGTTGATCAAACCGCTGTTGCAGGATTGGTATGTCAAGCGCGGCAAATACCGAAAACGTAACATTGCCGCCGCTGCCTATGCCGGCGCTGTATGCGACTTCGTCGAGACCGGCCTGCTGGCGGAAAAGCCATAATTGACGGTGGGCAGAATGCCGATGTTGACGTACTTTGTTCGCCTGCCGAATGATCCGTTCGAAGTCCCCTGTCCGGTCAGTAACCCGCAGCCTGCGGAATGAACAGGACCAGTTCAGGAAACAGGATGATCAGCAGTAGCGCGATCAGCAGCGTCAAGATGAAGCCCCAGATTTCGCGTATCAGTTCGGCCAGCGGTATCTTGGAAACGCCACCGATCAGGAACAGCAACTCGCCATAGGGCGGGGTGATGAGGCCGATCATCATGTTGACGATGACGACCACCCCGAAATGCACCGGATCGATGCCCAGCGCATGAACCGATGGCAACAGGATCGGCACCATCACCAGCAGCATCAACAGGGTATCGAACACCGCGCCGAGCAGCAGGAACAACAAAGCCGTAACCAGCAGAAAGGCCAGTGGCGAGAGCGACATGGAAGCTATCCAGTCCGCCACCAAGTTCGGAATCTGCTCGCCGGCCACCACATAGTTGAAGAATAACGCACCAACCACGGTGATAGCAACAATCGCCGTGCCGCGGGCCGAGGCCAGCAACGTCTGCCACATCGACGCAAAGGTCATGTCGCGAAAGGCGATTGCCAGGAAAATGGCATAGAGTGCCGCCACCGCGGCGGCCTCGGTCGGGGTCACCGCCCCCGAATAGATGCCACCGAGCAGAATGACGGGCAGCAACAGCGGCGGCACGGCCCGCACCGAGATCCGCCCCGCCTCGGGCAAGGTGAACTTTTCCTCGACCGGGAAATTCCGGCGCCGGGCGACGATGAAGGTCTGGATCGCCAGCACCAGCCCCATCAGCAATCCGGGAATGATGCCGGCGAGAAACAGCGCGCCGATCGATGTTCCCGAGATCGCGCCATAGATCACCATCGGAATTGACGGCGGGATGATCGGCCCGATGGTTGCCGAGGCAGCCGTCAACGCGCCGGCAAAGGCACGCGGATAACGGTTGTCGCGCGTCATCATGTCGATCATCAACTTGCCCGGACCGGCGGCGTCGGCCAGCGCGCTGCCGCTCATGCCGGCGAAGATGATGCTGACGATGATGTTGACATAGGCCAGCCCGCCGCGCACCCGACCAACAATCAGGATCACAAATTGCAGCAGACGGTTGGAAATACTCGAGGAGGTCATCACTTCGGCGGCAAAAATGAAAAGCGGGACCGCGAGAAGAATGAAAGACGAAAACAGTCCATTGATGCCCTGTGCGGCAACCAGTCCGAGATCGCTGCCGGTAATCAGAAGATAGCCAAACCCGCTGACAATCATGGCGAAACCGATCGGCACGCCGATGCCGCCGGCCACAAGGAACAGCACCATCATAAAAGCTGCAGCAAAACTCATTTTACAGTTCCCGTTCCCAGTCGCCCCGCACAAGGCGATGGATACGAACTGCCGAGTTGACGATTAGAAGCACCAGGAAAACACCGAAAGCGCCGAAGACCATGGTCATTGGAAGCCGCAGCGTCGGCGACTTCTGGCGCGCGGTAAACGCGATGTAGTCGTAATTGCCATAGGCTGAGACAAGCAGGATGATGAGGATCAGTCCGGTGCCCAGCAGTGCCAAAATCCTGCGCTTGTGAGGGCTGACGCTTTCGTACAGCAGATCGAACGAAACATGTTCGCGCTCCTTGACGATGGTCGCTGAGCCCACACAGACAATCCACACGTAAAGCATGCCGGCAACTTCCTGTGTCCAGGACAATGGGTCGTTGAGCACATAACGGAAGAATACTTGCACAATGAAAATGGTGAACAATGCGGCGAAGCCGAGGACACAAAAGACCTCCGCCGACTTGGTCACAAACCCCCAGAATTTTTTGATCACCCTGCCACTCCGGTAGCTGCGCCACGGCCATGATGGCCGTGGCGTCATACTGAGATTGTTACCGATTGAGCTTCTGCGGCGCCTTACAGCGCGTTGATGCGGTCGATCAGCCCAGCGGGCCATTCCTTGGCATAATCACTTTCCAGATAGACACCCTGGACATGCTTGCGGAAGGCTTCGAGATCCGGCGTGGTGACTTTCAGGCCATTGGATTCGAGCAGGCTGGTGCCTTCGGCTTCTGTGGCGAGGGTGCCTTCATCGACCAAGGTCGACTGTGCGGCAACCGCATCGCTTACCGCCTTCTTTTCCTCGTCAGTCAACCCATCCCAGAACGAGTTGGACATGGCGAAGAACAGCGGCGCGACCATGTGGGCGGTGAGGACGAGCTGTTCGCTGACTTCATAGAACTTGGCAGCGAGCATGTCGCCAATGGGGTTTTCAAGGCCATCGACCGTACCCGTCGAGAGTGCCAGATAAACCTCGTCAAAGGCAATCGGAGTCGGGTTTGCGCCGAGCGCGCTGCCCAGGAACTGCCAGGTATCGGAACCGGGAACGCGCAGCTTGAGGCCGGCGAGGTCGGCCGGTGTCTTAACATCCTTGGCCTTGCGCAGGATCACGTGGCGTGTGCCGAGATATTGCGAACCGAGAATGGTGACGTCCATCTCCTTGGAAACACGTCCGCGGTATTCCTTGCCGACGTCGCTGTCACCAAACACCTTGTGCATGTGGGCGGCGTCACGCAGCAGGTAGCCGGCAGTGAAGACCGAATATTCGGGAATGTAGCTGGCTACGTCCTGCGGCGAGATCATGCCGACCTCGAGATTGCCGCGCTGCATGGCGGCGATTTCGGTGCCCTGGTCAAACAGCGTCGCATTGAGGTGAACCTGGACTTCCAGTGACGGCGCTGCGGCCTCGACCAGTTCCTTGAACTTCATCAGTCCCTTGGCCTGCCATTCCGCATTTGCGGCAGGTGTCGAGATGCGGATGACCTTCTTGTCCTGCGCGAACGAAACCCGTGACAGTGCGGGTGCCGCCAAAGCTGCACCGGAGGCTGCGAGAAGTGTTCTGCGCGTAACGTTGTGAATACCTTGCTTGCTGTTTTTCACTTTGCTCTCCTTGGTTGACGTTAGCCCGGATTTTCCCGGCCTGTATCTGCGGATTTCTCACTGGCCCCCGCGGCCAGAAGGCGCTCCACCTCAGCGCTATTATGACTGGTTGCGAGTTCCGCGGCCCGGACGGCATCGCCGCTGATGACGGCATCCTTGAGAGCGCGGTGGTCTTCGAGAAGATGATGGAAGTCGCGCGCTGTCAGCCCGATATGGGTCATCTGAAAGCGTACCTGCTGGATCAGCTTCTCATGCTCGCGGACAAGACGACGATGGCCGGACATGCCGACCAACACCCGGTGCAGATCGAAATCCGCATCGATGATTTCCTCACGGTTTTCGGTCTTGGCGGCAGCCTCGAGAGCGTCAAAGGCCTTTTCCAGTTCGGCCCGGCTTTCCGGAGTGGCGCGTTCCGAGGCCAGCCGAGCAGCAAGGCCTTCGAGGACGGCGCGCAATGTATAGAGTTCCCATGCCTCATGGACCGAGGCGGGTGCCACTTCCCACTTGGTGAAGGCGACCTGGCTCACCAGGCCCTCTTCGGTCAGCTGCATCAGAGCTGATCGGATGGTGCCACGGCTGACTTCGAGCGTGCGGGCGAGATCGGTTTCAAGCAGCCTGTGGGCAGGCGGCATCGTGCCGTTGACGATCTGACGGCGGATGCTGTTGGCCGCCTGGCGACCGAGAAGCCGATCCTTTGTCTTGAGGCTTTCGAGACCAGTCATGATTGTTCATGTCCTTTTTGGTAATTGCAGTCGGTTACGCCGTTCATACGACACCAGCCAACAATACCAAAGGGAGAGGTGAGCCCACTGCACCACTAACTTCATAGGGGCGATTGGCGCTGCCAAAAGGCACAGTTGTAGCGCAATCCTGCATTTGATCCCCCCTCATGTTGTTCCCTGCCGCCATTTCTTGGCAGCTCATTATTATCGCGCCCGTTGAAATCTAACGTGGCTGCTTCAGCAATGTGAGCGCTTCACCGGTCGATTGTCAACAATTGATTATCGATTGCCAAAATTAGATTATGGTGGCGCTCGATTCACAATCACGATAGATTGCTGACAATCTACTATTGCCAAACCTACCGAGGTGCGACCAATTCCCTTCCAAGCGCCATCACCCTGAAGCGGAACACCTGTTGCGATCAACGATAAAGCGGACAGGGCTTAGCGCCACCAGTAACAACCAACCTACAGAGAGCCCCCTGCGGCGATTGACGACCTGCGGGGAATATAAAAGGAGACCCGTGTGACCCTAACCAAGACAGCCGTCGTAACCGGTGGTGCCAGCGGAATTGGCGAAGCCAGCGTGATGCGGTTTGCGCGCGCCGGATGGAATATCGTGATCGGCGACATCAATGAACGCGGCGGCGAAACGGCAGCAGAAGCCGCTCGCGAAGCCGGCGCCGCGTCAGCCAGCGTGCTGCCGCTCGATCTCGGCGAGGAGGCCAGCGTCACCGCGTTTACCACAGGCGCCTATGAGCAACACGCCCGCGTCGACGCCGTCGTCAACTCGGGTGGAATCCTGCAGAACGGCATTCGCTTCACCGATATGCCGGTTGAGGAATTCGATACGGTTTGGCGGATCAATGTCCGCGGCACGCTGCTGATCAACCAGGCTTTCGGCCGCCGGATGATGGCGGCCGGGTCGGGCAGCATCATCAACATGTGCTCGCTGACCACGTACCGTGCCTCACCGCAACCGGCCTATGCGCCTGCCAAGGTTGCGCTCAAATCCATGACCGAGACCATGGCCGCCGATTTCGGCCCTTCGGGTGTTAGGGTCAATGCGGTGGCCCCGGGCTACACCCGGACGCCGGCCATGCAGGCGCGGATCGATGCCGGGGTCCGCGACCCCCAGGCGATCCTCGACAAATCGGCAATCAAGCGGCTGGTGGAGCCCACCGACGTCGCTGAAGCGGTGTTCTTCCTGTGCTCCGACGCGGCCTCGGCGATAACCGGGGTTGTGCTGCCGGTCGACTGCGGCTGGCTGGCAACCTCAGCCTACACATCCTACGCATCGCAACCCGAATAAGCCGCCGAGACATTGAAAGGCCGACGGGAGCAATTCCGCCGGCCTTAATTCATCTTTTCGGCATCGTGCTCGAATGAACCCATTCGAGCACGACAGGCATCAATTGAAGTTCAGATACATGGTCTTTTTCTGGAAATAGCCTTCGAGGCCGTATTTGCCATCCTCGCCGCCGATGCCGCTGTCGCGCATGCCGGCATGGTGGGCCTGGACCACGTCTCCGCCGGAGCGATTGACGTAGATCTCGCCGAATTTCAGCTCGCGCGACAGCCGCATGATGCGGCGCATGTCCTTGGTGAAGACATAGGCTGACAGGCCGTAGCGGCTCTCATTGGCAAGCCGCATGGCTTCATCGAAATCACCGACGCGCATGATCGGCACGACCGGGCCGAAAACCTCGTCCTGCATGATCTCCATGGCATTGTTGTCGACGCCGAGAACCGTCGGCTGGAACCAGTGGCCGCGCGAGAACGCACCATCAGTCAGCCGCTTGCCGCCGGTAAGAAGCTCCGCGCCGGCATCCATCGCACGCCCAACCATTGCCTCGACCTTGCCAAGCTCGTCGCCGCTGAACTTGGGACCAATATCAACGAGCTCGCGCGGATCACCCACCTTGAGCGCCTCGACCGCCTTGATGAAGCGTTCGGTGAACTCGTCGGCAATCTTTTCGTGCACATACATGCGCTCGTTGCAGATACAGATCTGGCCGCAATTTTCGAACCGCGACAACACGGCCGCGTTGACCGCAGAGGCGATATCGGCATCTTCGGCAACAACAAACGGCGCCTTGCCGCCCAGCTCCAGCCGCAGCACCTTGAGATCGTCGGCAGCCGAGCGGAAGATTGCCTTGCCGGCGCGAACACTGCCGGTAAGCGTGATAAGCCGCGTATAGGGATGCTTGACCAGCGCCTGGCCAATGCCTTCACCGGTGCCGGAGACAACATTGATGACACCGGCGGGAAACCCGGCTTCGAGTGCGAGCTGGGCAATCTCGAAACTCGACAGCGGCGTGCCCTCATGGGACTTGACCACCACGGTGTTACCGGCCAGCAACGCCGGCCCGATCTTGCGCGTCATCAGCGCCGCGGGATAATTCCAGGCGGTCAGTGCGACGACAACGCCGTGCGCGACCTTCTGGATCCAGATCTGTTCATTCGGGTTATCGGAGGGAATGATGTCGCCAGTGACACGGCGGGCGTCTTCGGCCGCATAGGTGAGATAGAGAGCGGCCCCCTCGATTTCGCCACGGGCTTCAGCCAAGGGCTTGCCCTGCTCTGCGATGACGACCTGCGCCAACCGTTCGCGGTTCTGAAGGATCAGCCGGGCCAGTCGCTTGAGCAGTTCGGCGCGCTGGATGGGCGGCAACGCTTCCCATTCGGGCTGTGCCCGCCATGCGGCAGACACCGCCCGGTCCGCGTCTGCTTCGCTGCCGCGTGGCACCGAGGCAATGATTTCTTCAGTTGCGGGGTTTTCGACCTCGATCCATTCCTTGACGGTCGAATCTACCCATTCGCCATCAATGAAATGGCGATAGCGGTCAGACCCTTTGACCAGTTCCTTCATAGGCTGCAAAGCAATCACTCCTGTATCCGTGTCGGCCTGGACAGATGGCAGGGCCCGTGAGCGCGACAATTCGCGGCGTTCTCCGGGGGATTGCACCACGCGTTTCAGTCACGGGCGCGCTTCCGCGGGAGCGAGCATATCGGCTCCAGGACCTGCCTTATAGCGCCACAATTGCCCGACCGGTTGAGCACGGTCAAGAAGAATGTTGACAATTAGCGATTAATCTTGCCATGTGACGGCACCATTGTTCCATACCGCGAGTCCGTTTTCCGATGCCCCTTCTGCCTTCCCGCAATTGCCTTGCAGCCGCCGTTGCGACGCCCATGACCTCCGATCTGCGGCCGGATTCAAAGCGCATGATCGAATTTGTGCACTACCTGTTCAGCCAGGGCGTCGACGGCATCACCATCTTCGGTACCACCGGCGAGGGGCCGGAATTTTCGGTCAGCGACCGCATGGCAACGCTCGATGCGCTGATCTCGGCGGGGATCGAGCCACAACGGATCATGGTTTCGATCGGCGCACTCGCCTTTGAAGATTCTGTCACCTTGCTGCGGCATGCAACCGGTCAGGGGGTCTATGGATGTCTGCTGATGACGCCCTGCATGTACCGCGGGGGGATCACCGACGATGGCGTGTTCGAGTTCTACCGGCAGATCATCGAGCGTGGCGGACGCGACGATTTGCGGCTGTTCGTCTACAATTTCCCTGACATTTCCGGGGTGACCATTTCGCTGCGGATGCTGCGGCGGCTGGCGGAAAAATACCCGCGCAACATCATCGGCGTGAAGGACAGCGGCGGCGACCCCGACCTGACCAGGCAATACATTCTATCGTTCTCGGAAATGTCGATTTTCACCGGCAACGAAATCGACCTGCCCGAGCTCAATCCGCTCGGCCTGACCGGCACCGTCTGCGGACTGGCAAACATCATGCCGACTTTCATGCGCACGCTGACTGACACGGCAAACAGCTATGAAGGCCGACCGCTGGTCGAAGCCCTGCGCGCAGCCGACGCGATCCTGTCGCGATACCCGTTCATCCCGTCAGCAAAGGCAATCATCGCCGACACGATGAGCGACCGGAACTGGCTCAGGCTGATGCCGCCGATGGTGCAGCCCCCGGCACCGCAGAGCGCCCAGATGGTGGACGCTTACCGGAGATGGGAGCAGGGAGCCGCCGAGCTGCTGCCGGCCGCACCCGAAATTGCGGTACACAGTAATGTCACCCCGATCAGAATCGCCTGAACGGCGCAGCCTTTCAACTTCGCTGGTGCGGTCATTCGCGACCGTCACCAGAAATGTGGTGGACACGGCAAACCTGCGGTTGGCCGGCGTTCGCTGGACCGCAATCCGACATATTATATAGACTGAACCGTCTCGCCGGAGCGGCGGACAGCAACAAAGGAAACAGACATGACCTGGAGCGGCGTTTTCCCTGCAGTGACCACCAAACTCAAGGCGGATGGCAGCTTTGACCAGCAAGCGATGGCCAGCAGCATCGAACGACTGATCGCCAATGATGTTTCCGGCCTGATCGTGCTGCCGATGCTGGGGGAGAATGCCTCGCTCAGCCAGAAGGAGCGCGACGAGGTTCT
Source organism: Hoeflea algicola (assembly GCF_026619415.1). Classification (NCBI taxonomy): domain Bacteria; kingdom Pseudomonadati; phylum Pseudomonadota; class Alphaproteobacteria; order Hyphomicrobiales; family Rhizobiaceae; genus Hoeflea; species Hoeflea algicola. The sequence continues at coordinate 4,257,134 of NZ_JAOVZR010000001.1, read as the reverse complement.
CGACCTCTCGGTGGCGACCGTCGCCGGGCGGGTGCCGCTGCTGTCAGGTCTGGCGGCAACATCGACCGCTGATGCAACTTTCATGGCGAAAAACGCCCAGCAGCGTGGGCTCAAAGGGCTGATGACCTTCCCGAGTCTGGCCTACAAGACCGACCGGCGGGAAACCGTAGCCTGGTACAAGGCAGTCGCCGCAGCCAGTGACCTGCCGATCATGATCTATAACAACCCGATCGCCTACAAGGTCGATGTGGACGTCGAAACACTTGAGCATCTGCGTGATGTCGACACGATCACCTGCATCAAGGAAGAAACCGGTGACACACGGCGCGTCACCGACCTTATCAATGCCTTCGGTGACCGCTACACATTGTTCTGCGGCATCGATGATCTCATCGTCGAAAGCCTGTCGCTTGGTGTCACCGGCTGGGTCTCGGGCATGACCAATGCCTGGCCGAAAGAATGCGTCGAGATCTTCAACGCCGCGCGTGCCGGCCATTACGAGGCAATCCGCCCGCTCTATCAGTTGATGACGCCGGCATTCCACCTCGATACCGACGTGAAGCTGGTCCAATATATCAAGCTTGCCGAGAACATCGTCTATGGCGCACCTGCCGGCGTGCGGCCGCCGCGGCTGGAACTCGAAGGCGAGGAACTGGCCCGTGTCTCGGCGGTGATCCGCAAGACCGTCGATGATCTTGCTGCCTACCGGGCAAAAGCCGGATAACAAGACTATTGCGGGCATCCGGCCCCAACGGGTGCCCGCGTTCCAAAACGCACTGTCGGGAATACCAATGTATGGTCAGGCAGTATTGGCGGATATCGCGGTTATGGCAGATTTGTCGGCGACCAGCCGACCGCCATTGGCCCAATCTTGCGGCGCTACCTCGTTAAACACCACGGCCACATCGTCTCGACTGCAGCCGAGAATGTCGGAGGCCGCATCAGTAATGACGGCCGCAAAGGCGCGCTTCTGTTCAACCGAGCGGCCGGGCAACATTTCTACGCGAATAATTGGCATATCACGGTCTTCCTGGTTTCGAATTTGGTCCGCGCAACCGACGATCTTGCTGCGCCGACCTTTTTTTCGGCTATCATCCGCTCACCGTGTACAGCGACTGCTCTCTTGCAGGCCCTGCTCTACCTAGAGCCAGGCGTTGATGTGCCAGGGCGCGAATTCATCTTCTCCGTAGCCGAGGATCTCGCTTTGCGTGGCCTGGCCCGATGCTGTGGCCAGCATCAACTGAAATATACGCTCGCCCATCTCTTCAAGACTTTCGGTGCCATCGAGCACCGTGCCGCAATCGAAATCCATATCATCGCGCATCCGCTCGTACATCGGCGTGTTGGAGGCAAGCTTGATCGACGGGCTGGGCCGGCAGCCGAAGCACGAGCCACGGCCGGTGGTAAAGGCAATTAGGTTGGCGCCGGCAGCCACTTGACCGGTGGCCGACACCGGATCAAATCCCGGCGAATCCATGAAGATCAGACCCGGTTTGTCTGCTGGCTCTGCGTAATTGATGACGTCGACCAGATTGGTGTTGCCGCCCTTGGCGACGGCACCCAGAGATTTTTCAAGAATGGTGGTCAATCCGCCTTCGCGGTTGCCCGGCGAGGCATTGCCATCAAAGCCATGCGGTTCGCGCTTGGTGTAATCCTGCCACCAGTCGAGCAGAGCCACCAGCCGTTCGCCAACCTCGCGGGTGACAGCGCGCTCGAGCAGCAGGTTCTCGGCACCATGGATTTCCGGCGTTTCGGCAAGGATCGCAGTGCCGCCACAGGCGACCAGACGATCAACCGCGGCGCCCAGCGCGGGGTTTGCAGTCAGGCCGGAAAGCCCGTCCGAACCGCCGCATTGCAGGCCCACCACCAGTTCCGAGGCGGGAACCGCGCTGCGCTTTGCGTTTGCGGCTTCAGCCAGCATTTCACTGGTCTCGGCAATGCCGGCTGCGATTGCAGCGCGGGTTCCGCCCGCCTCCTGGATGGAAAGCGTGCGCAACATCGGGCCGGGAACCAGTTCCTGATCCTGCAGCATCGCGGTTATCTGGTTGTCCTCACACCCAAGCCCAACAATCAGCATGCCGGCAAAATTGGGATGGCGTGCATAGCCGCCAAGGGTTCGCCGCAGCATGTCCATGCTGGTGCAGCCGTCCGAGACGCTGCAGCCGGATTTGTGGGTGAGCGCAACCACACCATCGACGCCGGGCCAGGCATCAAGCACACCCGGCGCGCTGAAATGATCGGCAATCTTCTTGGTCACCAGGCTCGAGCAGTTCACCGAGGCAATAACACCGATGTAATTGCGGGTGCCGACCTTGCCGTTGGCGCGGCGATAGCCCTGAAACTCTGGAACCTCTTCGGCAGGCAGGAAATGCGGATTGCGCAGCCGCGAACCGATGTCGCGGGCGGCGTGGGACGGCTCATAGCCAAGATTGTGTTCATGCACCCATTGGCCCGGGTCGATATCGGCCTTGGCACGCCCGATCACCAGCCCCATGCGACGAACTTCCTGCCCCTTGGCAATTTTCGTCACGGCAACCTTGTGGCCAGCAGGGATGCGTTCGAGAGTGTTGATATCGGTATCGGGGAGATGGTCACCGGATTCGATACCGTCGACTGCGATGGCGATCTCATCGTCCTTGTGCATATGAAGCAGTCTTGTCAAAACAATCTCCGGTTTAATGGTAGAATCCTGCGCACAGGTCGACCTTGCAAAGACCCCGGCTGCGCGAATTGCTGGCAGACTAACTGCAAATCGAATGATTGTCAGTAATCATAAAATAATTGTCGACAAAAAATCCTACCATTAAACTTCTCCCACAACACCTGACCGGGGGGACGACAGAATGCGGGTAAATGCCGACGCCCAGCGATTTGCAGAGCGGCGGTGCGCGGGTTATCTCCCATCCCCCACTTAGCCCCAATTCCACACTTCGCACGGAGTATGCCAGCAATGCCCACCGAAGCCGTCAACAGCTTGCAAATTACCGGCCTGAAACAGTTGATAGCGCGCCTGGGCAGCAACGACACCATCCTGTGCCTGGGCAATGGCCCCTCCTCAGAAGACCCGCGGCTTGCAGACTATCAAACGGCGATGCTGTTCAGGGTCAACTGGATATGGACAAGGCGGACATGGTTCGACGCTCCCGACATGGTGTTTACCGGCGACCCGGACCCTGTTCAGCTGCCGCGGCAACCGATCGTCGCCTTCCCGACCGAGGCGCTCGGCGCAGCGATCCTGCAGAACCAGTTGCGCGAAGGTTTGCGGCCAGAGGCGGGTTTTGCCTATCTCGACCGGTTCACGCCCTCTCTCGCCGATCTTTCCAAACCGCTTATTCCGACAAATGGTGCACTTATGATCGCACTGGCGGCAGCGCTACGGCCCCGCAGGCTTGTAGTGGCAGGCATCGATCTCTACCGCCATCCGCAAGGCAAATATCCCGGCGGCGCGGACAATTGTGAAGGCTACACAGACCAGCATAGCGCCGAGGTCGACCTCAACCTGATCAGTCGCGCACTGGCCGGATTTGAAGGTGAGACGATCATCCTCAGCGACAATTTGCGCGACGCGCTCTCTGCTCCATAGGACAAAGGTTGCATCTATCTGGGGATTCCAACCCTTAAATAGGTATTTACAATGCGTATTAAAACGGCATAATCGGAATCACAAATACCCATTAAAAGAGACAGTGATGCGCCTCACCTCCTTTACCGATTTCGGCCTGCGCGCCCTGATGCGCATCGCCTCGGATCCCGAGCAGGCGTTTTCGAGCGCCGAACTGGCTGACGAATTCGGACTGTCGCGCAACCACCTCGCCAAAATCATGGGCGCTCTGGCCCAGGCCGGCATCGTAACCACACGACGTGGCTCGGGCGGTGGCGCAACGCTGGCGCGGCCGCCCGCTGACATCAGGCTGGGCGATGTGGTGCGGGTGCTTGAGTTCGGTCAGCCGCTGGTCGAATGTTTCGCGGCCTCGGGCGGCGACTGCACAATTTCCGGCTGCTGCCGGCTCAAGACGCGTCTGAGGTCGGCTGAATCAGCCTTTCTCGCTGACCTCGATCGCTCAACGCTGGCAGACGTGGCCTTGCCATCTCTGGCCGCGGACAAGCCCCCGTCCGGCACAGGCCGGCCTTCACCTGCAAGGAATGTTGCATGATCGCGCGACTTACCATTACCGAACGCCAACTCGCCATCGTGCTGGCCGGTTTGCTGGCGCTAGTTGGCCTGACGATGGCGGCCGCCGCACGACAAGGGCCGATGGCCGTGCACGGTTTCATGGCGATTGCTATCGGCGGCGCGCTGGCTTCGGCGGTGATCGGCAAGCTGTACGCGCCCGAACCTTCACCGGAACGGCTTTCCCACTACTATGATGACCCGATCAAGGCGGGTATTCTGATCGCCATGGTCTGGGGCATCTTCGCCATGGCCGTAGGCCTCTGGGTCGCAGCGCTGATGGTCTGGCCGGAGGCGACATTCAACCAGGCCTGGGCCAGCTACGGACGGATTCGCCCGGTGCATACTACCGGAGTGATTTTCGCATTCGGCGGCAACGCCCTGATCGCCACCTCGTTTCACGTCATGCAGCGCACTTCGCGTGCCCGGCTTCCCGACCAGCTGAGCCCATGGGTGGTGCTTGTCGGCTACAACCTGTTCTGCCTGTGGGCGGTGACCGGCTACCTGATGGGCGTCACCCAATCCAAGGAGTATGCGGAACCCGAATGGTATGCCGACATCCTGCTGGTGGTCGCCTGGGTGATCTATTTTGTGCTCTATCTGCGAACGCTGGCGCGCCGCGCTGAGCCGCACATCTATGTCGCCAACTGGTACTACCTGGCGTTCATTCTGGTGGTGGCGATGCTGCACATCGTCAACAGCCTGGCGCTGCCGGTGAGCTTTGCCGGCGCCAAGAGCTACTCGCTGTTTTCAGGCGTTCAAGATGCCATGGTGCAATGGTGGTACGGCCACAATGCCGTGGCCTTCTTCATGACCTCGGGCTTCCTTGGCATGCTGTATTACTATCTGCCGATGCGGGCACAGCGACCGATCTTCTCCTACCGGCTGTCGATCCTGAGTTTCTGGGGCATCACCTTCTTCTATATGTGGGTCGGTTCGCATCACTTGCACTACACGGCGCTGCCGAACTGGGTGCAGACATTGGGGATGACCTTCTCGGTGATGCTGTTGGTGCCGAGCTGGGCCTCGGCCGGCAACGCGCTGATGACACTTAACGGCGCCTGGCATCGGGTGCGCGACGACGCGACGCTGCGGTTCATGTTCGTGGCGGCGGTGTTTTACGGGCTCTCCACCTTCGAAGGGTCGTTCATGGCGATCCGCCCGGTCAACGCGCTGTCGCATTACACCGACTGGACGGTTGGCCATGTCCATTCCGGCGCTCTCGGCTGGCTGGCAATGGTCACCTTCGGGGCTTTCTATTCGGTGATTCCCGCGCTCTGGGGCCGCGAGCGGATGTATTCGGCGCGGTTGATCGAGT